>JAEOTC010000153.1 GCA_016840035.1 Candidatus Hodarchaeota archaeon
GCACGGTTGTTAATCCATTTTTCTTTCTTAATTGAATTATATTCAAAATAAACTCGAAATTCTCCTTATCCTGACCAATAAATGGTTCATCCATTACTAAAATCGCTGGGGAATAAATATCGACTGATATAACCGTTAATCGTCTTTTTTCTCCAAATGATAATCCGTACGGGGGAAAAGCTCGATATTGTTGGAGAGATGCACTTCTGAGAAGTTGATCGATTTTCTGATCGATTATTTCTGAGGCCAGATGTAAATTCTTAGGTGCAAATGAAACTTCTTTTTCAACCGATTGTTCAAAAATCTGATGATTTGGATTTTGATAGACTAATCCACAATTCCTAGCAAGTTCATATGTTGGTTTTTTTGTCGAATCTTCCCCAAAAACAGATAACCTTCCTCTTTTCGTTTGTAAATTAAGGAGAGCATTAGCAAAAGTGGTCTTACCAGATCCATTTCTACCAATTATTCCATAAATCAACCCAGAATTTATACTGGAAGTAATACCAAACAGTATTTGTTTATTGTTGATAAAAACCTCATAATCCCTTGTTTCTAGAATTTTTTCTTCGGAGATCACAGAAGTAATATTCTTGATGTGTTTTAATGAACTCTCAGGTATACGGAACTTAGAATAATCAATCTCCTCCTTACTCCAATCTGAGGTAATAACTCCCTTCTCAAGAACGATAAGACGATTTAATAGATCTTTATAAATCTCAGGTTGATGATCGATTACAATAATTGTCATTTGTTCCTGAGAATTTAATTGTTGAAGGAATTTCAACACTTGGATTTTATTCACTTGATCAAGATAAGAAGTCGGCTCATCTAGAATCAGTATAGATCCTCCCATTGTAAGGACTGAAGCAAGCGCTACTCGTTGTTTTTCTCCTCCCGACAGCTCATTTGTTCCTCTTCTTACCAGATCTTCTAGATTTGTTGCAGAGATCGAAAACTCTAATCGTTTTTTTATCTCTTCCTCATTAAGATTCAAGTTTTCTGGTCCAAACGCGATTTCTTCGAGAACACTTGATGTAACAATCTGATTCTCTGGGTCTTGTTGAACTAACCCGATAAACTGACTAATCTCCCCCAGTGTCAATGTTTGAGTCTTAATTCCTTGATATTCTACTTCTCCTTGAAACTCTCCCGCAATTAGGTGAGGGATAAATCCACTTAGAATATAGGCTAGAGTTGACTTCCCACTCCCACTTCGACCTGTAATAACTATAAATTCTCCTTTTTCGATGTTTAAATCTAGATCAGAGATGACTTTATTTTGAGATTCAGCATACCGAAAGCTTACATCTCTCAATTCGAGAATAATCTGATCAGAGTCCACCATTACTCGAAGTGTTTTAGATCAGAGTTTGGTCAAATTTTTTTTCCTAGATTGATAAATCCCTAAACTAATATGAAATTATTAAGATAATCTTTGCACACTTATCGTAGCAATATAGTAGATCCAATAATTTCCAGGATAATCTGCTGCTACTATTCTCAAACCTCTATTACTTGAACTTATCATGATATATTCATTGTGATCAATCTCAGTTGAATTAAATGTTACAGAATAACCATCAGGAGCTCGAAGTGTAATTTTATACAGTTCAATCTTTGGTTGAGCCCTTTGGAGAATTTGATATACAGGTACACCTGTATAATTCTGTGGTGGTTCGACAGTAACATCCCCAACTAATTGTGCTTCTATAGTTACTTGAGGAAAGTCATCTATATAGAACGTGTACGGATTATACACTTCTCCGGTAATTTCAATTGAATATCGATTTTGAGTCATCAATAGAACTACGATTGATACTTCAGCAAAGAGTAATATTGCAATAATCATCCCACGAATAACTTTGATATTCCTTCTATATCTGGGAGATAAACTTCTAGGTTTTCTCCATTTGAGAGCGGTTGATTGGTTAAATACATAATAAACAGATAACGGGAATACACCTCCAAGGATACACCCAGATATAAAACTCATGACACCAATCAAGGCAATAAAAGATATCGGTATCTGTGAATTAAAAAAGAGTACTTGTTGTAAAACTACATTAGATAAGCCTGCAATACCAGCTGCGGCTGCAATAATACTTTTTCTTTTTGTACTTAGAAAAACTATTAGTATTAGCTCAATAACAAACCCTTGAGTCGAGGAGATTAGAACTACTAATAGCCCATGAGCGTTCCCTGCGAAAAATTCAACAAAGCCCTTCAATACCCCAGAAGTAAATGTAACACCCACTTTTCTATCTGTGAGTAGATAAATAAAAACTAACCAAAATATGTGAAGCCCTGCAAGAAATTGACCTCCCCCAAACGGGATTCCGAATATACTGTTTAAGAGATTAGCTAAATATCCTATATACGTACTAAATATTCCTCCTAACCCACTAAAGAGCGCAATAATGACCAAATCGCTTGTTTCAAAATATGGTTCTCTTTTACGTTCTCTCACTAAATCAGGTCGAATCCATGGAATATGTGCAGGTGTTTCCCTCTTTTGATCTGGTTTCTGAATCTGTTCCTTTGTTGATTCATCTGATGACATTATAGTCCCTCCCCAATTATTGTGATAGATTCAATATATTTGATCCATCGATATCCTGCTGAGGGATAAATATTCCAACCTTCGTTCGGAAGCGAAGTATTCTCACAATCCTCATTGCTAAATTCTCCATCAGGTGGTAAAAACACTATTCTATAGCCATCTACATATTCAGGGACGATCATATTATTGTAGGAAAATGCTAAAATCATATCTCCTTGGATATTGTACCAACTACTATTAGGATAGACGGAATGATAGCTAAAATTTGACATCATTCCATCCCACGCTTTTACGGTTATCCATTGATCTGCAGTCATCCCTCCAACAGTCTCTAATAGATCATTAATGGTTACTCCGATGTAGGATCCGTTTCCTCTCCAATTGCCATATTGATTTTCAAAAGAACTATTACCATAAGCTAAGCTAAATTCACTCTGTAGATCTCCAAGAGATATAACCTGTGTTTCATTACCTTTGACAATTCTGATATCAGTTGGTATAGATTGTTTAGTCAGTGGAGTAGGAGTAACAGTCATTTCATGAGTTATCGTATTTATTGTGATACTCGCAAAATGATGAAATCCTCCATCCTCAGGATTTTCATATAAAAACGCTCCCCCTCCACCTGAGGTAATGAAGTGAATTCCATTGAGTATGGTATGATTATAATAATGTATATGCCCTGATATTACAGCTTTTACATTAGAATTATTTAAAAGATGAAGTACTCTCGTCACTTGAGATGTATTAAGTAAAGCATGATCTTTCCCCTCCCTTGGATCAAAGATTGGTATATGAGTAAATATCACCTTTGGTTTGTCTGGAAACTGTAATAAGACCTCTGAAAGATATGAGAAACTACTCTCGGAATAGAATCCAGAGGACGAATTGACAGAGATAAACACATACCCTTTATATTCAAAGAAGTATTCGGAGTGACCAAAATAATTCTCATACATTGATGTAGAATTAGCAATTTTAATATCATGATTCCCTGGTGTAGAAAAGACGGGGATAGGTGAACTTCTTGTTATATTATGGAACTTTTGAAGACTGTCTGGACTACCTGAAGCAGTAATATCTCCGAGATGAAGAATAAAATCAGTAACTTCTTCTCGCTCAAAAGACCCCCGATCTCTAATAATACTAAGCATTTCTTTATATAACCACTCAAAACCTTGGGTATCACCCATAGCGTAAAAATTTATTTCGGATGGATTGTTTGGATCACTAGTAATTTTAATTGTCCTGTTACCAGAACTTCCTCCTATTATCTCTAGCTCAAAAGTTAGTGTATCTTTTATTGTTATTTTTTCATCCTCTAATAATCCTGAAACTGATATATCGGAGGTTGGAAAGTTTAAAACTTGTATAGTAAAGCGTGTACCTTTTATTTTGGAATCATAATGTTGATCGATTCTAAGTTCAAATCCCTGTCCCCATATGATTCCTGAATGATTTTCAGGAGTAACCTCAATTAGTGAACCACCTGATACTTTAAAAGGAAAAACTAAATCAGACTTAGGGGAATGTTGTAATGATACTAAAATAATTAGACCCGAAACTAGCAATATACCCGAAATAATGGAGAATAATGAAACAGTCCTGAGGTTCATTGCTGTTCCTCGATCACTTTCTTGAAATTAAAAGAAATTTAATGAGCTAAAGGATGTTATTGCTCTAAGCGATAATTACAAATCTGTACTATTTATCTCTGATTCTCTTCAAAAGTGAATGGATCTCGAATATATTTCATAATTTTTTGTGATACTTCCATGCACCCACGGATAAAATCAGATCGACGCATTTTCTGAGACCCCATTCGGGTTTTTTTTGCTTCATAGATAATATCTACACTAGTTGCTCCTAAGTCGTCACCGAGCAGTTTATCAAATTCCTCTGGAACCTCTGATCGGACTAAATCTAAACGTCCTTTGAAAGCTAATGTAGAATGAGCGATATCAAGCATAAGATCGGCAAATTCATAAGTTAGCGGTTGTTCTCCGATTACCACCCGTTGTAAATACCCACTTTTAAGAGATTCATAAGCTTGATTTATGGCAATCTTTGTACATCGATTCAATTGCTTTTCTGAATATGTGAAATTTTCTAGTACATTATTACCCAGAATAACTTCTCCGTAACGGGCTGTTGATTCTGCATGAATAGGAGAAAAGGCCATTCCTAACTTTGCTGGTAAATCATGGTACTCTAGTAGTCTAAGATCCAAGATTGGTGCATACACTGGATGAACGAAAAAGACAGATAGCGTTTCAGCAATTTTGGCGAATCGTCTTGAAGGTTTTTTTGGATTAATATCGTCTACATCAATAATTAAAACTAAATCCAAGTCAGAAGTTCCTGGTATAATCCATCCAGGGCCTCTATCTTGCTCTTTATGGTATGATCCATATAAGATCAAACTTCGGACATAACCTAACAGCTCTGATTCGACAGCGCTAGTAAATTCAGATAGAAGATTGGAGTACTCAGAGTCAGACATCTTAGATCCCACGATTGGTTTAGTTAATACCTGTTTGTTTTACTTTCTCAAAAAATCTTAAAGTCTTTTGGATAGACTCTCCCAACATATTGAGTCGAAATTTAACCAAACATTGAATCTTTTCCATCCCTTTTTACTAGGCGGTTAAATTCTCTGTCTAAGCGTTTCTGCTCTTCTGTTAAGAGAGGAAGGGGCTTTGTTGGACGGTGAAATGAGCTACCAAGTTTAAGATAATCTATACCCTGATTCTTTTGTCCTAAAAGAGCATCAAACAAAATTTTATCCATATTTTCTCCCTCATTCATTGCCTTTTGTAGTAATTTGAAGTTTAAGTCTAGAATACCTAAATCTCCTGCCTGTTTTCTTTTATCTATGAGATTTAAAAAGTCTTCATCAATAGATCGCGATATTCTTGTCCCCAATCCTTGCATCTGGTATGGATTCTTCTCATATGCACGGACTTGGAAGATAGGTCCAGATATTGGATGAAATAATAATAAATCCGAACCAGTATTATCTCGTGTAGGCGCGTAAATACTTTTCCACTCCCCAGGACTCTTCTTACCTTCCTTCATAATTTCTCGCAATATTGTTTGAAGATCTTTCAACAGTTTGAGACTCACATATAATGCTGGTTAATACATATCAAATTTGATTACTTATGATTTATTGTTCTCACGAAGAGATGTTTTCAAATTTCCTGTGAATTCTACAAAAATGCAATTAATGTAAGAAAAATAAGTATTACACCTAGAATTATTCCAAAAGTCACCACATGCGAGTCACTTCCATTTTCCTTGCATGTTTCATGTGCAGAGGGTAATAATTCATCGAAAGAAATAAATAACATAATTCCAGATACGAATGCTAAAGCCATTTGGATAAATTCATCTGTAGTAAATCCAAAAGATAAAAGAACAATAGCAGCGATAATTGCACCAAGTGGTTCTGCTAATCCTGATAGAAAGGATGTTTTAAACGCCTTTCGCTTATCATTTGTTGAAACATAGATAGGTACGGCTACAGAAAGTCCTTCGGGAATGTTATGCATCGTGATCGCTATAGCTAACAGTATTCCCAATTCAGTTGAATGAAATGCCCCAGAAAGAGTGATAAAGCCTTCTGGTAAGTTGTGAATTGCTATACCGATAGCTACCAATCGTCCTGTCCGTCCTAATCTCACCTTCGTCCCATTTGAAATTTTATCATCGTCTGCACAGGAATGCTCATGCATATAGTCGTGAGGTACAAAAATATCTAAGAATGATACAGTAATTAACCCAAGGATGAAAGCAAAACCCGCTTTTAATAAACCAATCTCTAGAAGGGCGGATGGTAATAATTCCAACATGGAAACTCCAATCATCACTCCCGCGGAAAATCCCAAGGACATACTTATAAATTTGCTATCCTGTTTAATGAAAAAGATTCCTAGCGCACCTATTGTGGTCGAAAGGCCTGCTAGAGTTGCCAAGGATAATCCATATATCACAGGAGTTAAATCCATAAGTAATCCTTCATTACAACCCTCTCCTTCTTAAGATAAAAAGTTTGTCTGTGTGAACATTCTAAGTAAATTTCCTTTATATGCGTATAATTTTTTTAAAAAAATCATGAGAAGTTGAACTTAACTGAATCATGAATAAAAAGGAAATTATCCGTAGAATTTAATGAGAGTAAAATCTTCTGAATACGAAGATAGAATTTGATCAGTACTAGTTTCAAACTGAGGAAGTAGTAGAGGATTATAACCTAATGGGGAAACAGAGAATTCTTCACTATCTGTTACTCCTTCAATCCGAGTAAGTACTGATTTCAGAACATTAGCGAAGTATTCTTTCTCGGGTACAGTTATCTCTAATGATTCGCTCTTTCCATCCGCTGTAATATACCAGAATTTTGCTGTTACTGTTTTCTCTTTTTCAACTTCCTTTTGAGGAAGAGATTGAATTAACGAGCGAAGTGAACTTAGTGAAAATACGTCATCTCGTTCTCGGCTGACGGAATCTGGGGGAGGAGTTCCAATTGTCGTGGAAGCTTCGATTTCCACAGGAACAGGTGAGAAATTTTCATCAAGAAACATTGTACATTTCCTTAGAAGGGTAGTAATGGTTTGAGACATTTCCTCTAACGATTGTAACATTCCAGCTATTTGTGGACGGTCTTCAGCCATAAGTGAACTTATCTTCGCATACCACAAAGTTTTAGCACTTTCGCTAATGCGTAGTTCATTAATCATCTCGCTATAGTTCTTTTGAAGCTCCAAAGACTTTAATTTTTCTTCGAGACTCATATTCATCTAATTCCTATTCAGAATAAATTCTCAATTACGCGAAATTAGTTTATATTAATCGAAGTATGTTTTAAAAACTATGGTTTTGGAGAAGATAGTACTAGCTTGATTTCGTCTCTTGTTTAGAATCTGTGCACGAGGAATGTAAAAGACGTGAATTCCGTAGATCCACCATTTGATCGTGAATTTCTGGACAAAATACCTTCAGGTATTATTATCTTAAAAGATAGACGGATCTACTATGCGAATACCAAAGCTCGGCTAGATCTTAATATTCCCACAGATCATCGTGCTCTTTCTGTTGAACAGTTCGTTGAATTCCTTGCACCTTCTGAAAGAGAAAAATTCGCACGGATCATATCTGAAAGTAATACCCCATTACCAATGGAATCTGAATGGCAAGCGATCCTACCAGATGGTACCTCGACTTGGGTTCAAGTCAGAGTATCTCCTATTGATGATAGACATGATCTGGTATTAATTAGACATATTGGTAAGTTAAAGCAAATTAGGGCTGACCTTGATGCAACCCAAAAACAATATCATGATTTATTCAGTAAATCTCCAAATTTCCTATTTATATTTAAAAATGGATGTATTGATTATTATAACAGAGCTTTTGTGGAGAAATTAGGATATTCAGAGGAGGAAATAGAGGAGAAAAAATGCCTTCCAACTTTTTTTGTATCACCTGAGCATAGGGCAAGAATCGCGTCTTATCTCTTAGAGACTAAGCGTGACTTAATTACTGGGAAAATAAATGGTAAAGATAGTATCGAATCTCAATTATTCTTTCCTGATGAAACTACAGAACTTGAATTACTCTGTAAAGATGGTCAACGTATCCCTGTAATGGCAAATGTAAGAAAATTATATTTAGAAAAAACAGCGATTGTACAAGGAATTATGGTAGATTTAACACCCGTTAAACAGTTAACAGACTTAAAATTTGACTTTCTTACTCTTTCCCAACACACTCTCAGGACGCCGATAAGTAACCTTCGTGGACATCTAGATTTTTATCATTCCCGATTGAAAGATGGAATAAATTCAGAAGAAAAAGATATTCTGGAGGAAAATATGTTAACGGCGTTTGGGAGAAATCTCTCTCAACTCGAAACTATAGTAAATGACTTAAGTGATATTGCAGCTATTAGAATGGGCAAATTTAAATGTAATCTCGTTTTAGAGGATTTTGTGCCGATATTGCAGCAAGCAATTGATGGTCTTGAATTTATTCTGAAAAGATATCGAGTTCATATAGTAATGGAGTATCCTACTACCCCATTTATCCTGAATGTTGACAGACTTCGAATGATGGAAGCATTAAGAAACATCTTTGAGAATGCAATACGATTTACTGGTCATGGTACGGTGGAAATAACTTTATCTAGCGAAGAAGATAATAAAATTGCACGATTAATCTGTAAAGATTCAGGAGTTGGTATTAGCAGTGAGGATTTACATACTGTTGGGGAACCATTCATGACATTTCATTCATCAGCGAGTCAGCTTGGACTGGGAGTATTTCTAGCAAAACAAGTAATCTCTGATCATGGAGGTACTTTCAAATTTGAATCTGAAGGTTTTAACCGAGGAAGCACAGTAACAATTGAGTTACCATTAATTATTCCACCAGATCAAGAAATTAAAATGATACAGAGTGAGACCAAAGTAAGTGAATTGATTAAACGAGCTAGTACTTCTCAAAACTATATAAAACGAATGGATGCTGTTCAACAGCTAGGAAAGCTCGGATTGGAATCTGATGAAGCAAGAATAGAGATTCTCACAGGTTTAGAGCAAATAATCTTGCATGATCCAGACCGTACAATACGAAACTTAGCAAGTACCCTTTATTCTAAGATTAAGTCTTCTTCAGAGGAAAAGGTTGTAAATTTCTAGAAGGAGGTTTTTCACGTTAATCCCTCATTCTATAACTCTATTTTAACTGCAATTCCTCTTAAAACGCAAATCGAAATTATAAAAAAGCATTTTTCAAAGCAAAATAATATCAATGACAGTCACAAGCTTTCTATCTTTCAATCCTCATACCTTGAAAGTAGATTATCTGGTTTGACTTCTGTAATTGGAGATCCAATACAACATTTGAAAGAAATGGGGTATTTTTGGATTAAATCAGATATAGGAATTTTATTAGTAAAACTCTCTGAAAAAGAGTTCTTCAATTACAAGGAGCTTAAATTTTTAAAGTTTATACGACGAGAATTAGAGAAAGTAAATCTGAACTGGCTTTATGTTTTGACGGAGGACAATATTATTGTTTTTTCACTTTTTAACGATAATTATCTCCTCTGGAACGCTATTCCAAAGAATATTTCAATCCTATTTCTATATACAATCCTTGTTAATCCCGAGCTCCAAAATCAAATTAATGAAGACTTTCTACTGGAGGCTTATCGACAGGATTTTAACGTATATACAACGGTTTTAGAAGAGGTCAAAGACAAGAAGAGGTCAGTTGAAAATGAAAATCTCCATAAATCACAACTACCAGAATTAAATTCAATTTGTTCATTCTTTGCTTTTAAATCTCAAGTTTTACTCCGATTTGAGGAAATTACCTATAATTTTCATACAGACTCCACTAATCAGGACATTATTCGGTTTTTGAATAAATTAGTCAACAAACCTCTCTTTGAAGAAGAGTCATCAGTTAAAATGATAGATTTTCTTTGCCTAACTCCTATATACATGCTTGAAAACCCCCCATTAGATCTTAATATCGATAAAATGCGTGGACAATATTTCACCCCCCTGGAATTAGCCTTTACACTTGTTGACCACTCATTTAATTCTCTATCAGAAAAGAAAAAGCAATCGTTATCAAATATACTAAAACTGAAAATCTTGGATCCCGCTTCTGGCACAGGAATGATACTTTTTGTAGCATTAGAAAGAGTAGCAAATCATATCATTCAGCTAGATGAAAAAATCCCTTTCAACTCAATTTTTGATCTTCGAGAAAAGGTATTCTTCTCCTGTTTCAATGCATTTGATATCGATGATCGTGTTGTAAACTTTTCAAGGGATTTTTGCAGATTTTTCATGTCACTACCTGAAATTATTCCAGAAAAAGCATGGATGATTATGAATCAAAATTTTCTAACATTTATGACAGATACCATAAATAATCCAAAACTTCAAAGGAAATTTGATATCATTCTGTCCAATCCACCCTATATACCATTTTCAGGACGGTTTGCCAAGAAAGTTATCTCTGAAGATGTCAGAAACCTTCTCTTAAAGATGATTCCAAAATTTATGGGAAAACGTGAGAATCTCTATATTATGTTTTTAGGCCTAGCTTTACGCCATGCATCAAGCTTAGAACATGGGATTGTTGGATTTATCATTGACCATTCGTTTCTTGATTTAGGTTCGTACTGTGATATTCGCAAAGTGATAATCGAGGATTTTACCTTAAAGTATATGTTGGAAAGTTATTCCTACAGGAAAGCAGTTGTAGATTTATCCATCATTATATTCCAGAACTTGAAACCACAGGATAAAGAACCTATAGAGTATTATGGGCAGAAAGGATTGAAACACGCACCAAAATTTGAACCTACATTTCACTTCAACGACCATCCGAATTATATCTATAAAACTTATCGAAAAGAAGCTTCACGTGGCATAATCAATCAAATTAGTGAGGATACAGTAAATTTGGGGGATATTTCAAAAGTTTCATGTGGTTTGGAATACGGGAGCTTACTCAAATCACATTTTTTATTCCAAAATCAGTCACAGGATATGTATCCAGTACTTGACGGTTCCAATGGTATTCCACAATCATTTGTGATCTTCTGGGTCCCAGAAATGGACAATTCGTATGTAAAATACTCAAAAGAGTATGAAGAGTATTTGAAGAAAAACAATCTCAATCGATCAATTATGGGTAATAAGGAAGTCCTATTAATTTCAGGTGAAAAAGAAAGGTTTACTGAACCTAAAATATTTTTACGGCAAACTGCTAACAAGTTTATCATAAGTTATGATACTGAAGGTTTTTTTGGTTTAAGAAACTTGCATACAATACATAATTTTCAAGCTCCATTTTCTCCCTATCTTATTATGGGAATTCTTACTTCTAAATTTGGGAACTGGCTAGGTAAAGAGCTCAATATTATTCGATCGACTGGTACTAATGGAAACCGCTATCCCCAAATTAGAATCAGGGATATGAATAACTTTCCCATAATTGATATTGAAAAAGAAAGTAAAAATACTAATCCTCAAAGAATTAAACAATTAGAGACAAAAACACGCGAAAATATTCAGATCGGAAGCAAAATAACAACAGTTTATAGAAAAATATGGAGTTTAACGTTATCTCAAACAGATAAAAAACCATTCAGTTCACAGAAGAGATTGTTTCATTTTTGTAAAAATCCAGAAAAATTTTCATTCTTTTCCAAGCAAGCACAAAGAGATCTCTCAATTCTTTTGAATGACCTAACCAGAAACGAAAAATTAATTCAGCATAATCAAATGATTATCGATCAAATCATTTTTAAAATGTATGGGATAGCAAAGGAAGATTGGGAAAGAATTCTCTAATTTTTTACTTTCTTCGTCGACGCCTCTTTTTTCTCTTCTTCGGTGGTTTTTTTGCTTTAGTTTTCTCAATAACATCTTTTTGTTGAACTATTTCGGATAAATCCTTTGCTACCTCATCTCTAATATCATCAGGAGTAACGGATAACGTGCTTTCACTCATTCCGATATCCAGATCGTTATCAGACCGTATTTCTTGCCTTATGTCTTTAGAAGCTTGCCGAAGCACAGCTTTAATTTCAGAAACATCTGGTGATTCATCAAAATCTAAATCTACGTCAGCAGTTTCAAATTCCTCTTTAGGTATTTCTTTCCTAAATAATCCTAAATCTAGTATAGATTCTTGCGCACGGCGTAATTCCTGTCTTAATGCAGTCGCATCAACGCTTTCTTCAAGTTGCTTATCAGTAAGTCGGAGCTGTTGTTCACCTATTACTTTTAATCTTTCTTTTGGAATATTTAATCCCGCGCCAGAGACTAAAGCATCCAGTACTGGAGTGAAATCTTCAAATATTGAAGTATCAATTACCTCTTGAGTAATTTCGTTAGTGAACACTTCAGAGAACCTTAGGGCAAGTAAATCAGTCAATTCGTCAATCGGCTTGGTTTGTTCACTGTCACATATGACAGCAACAGTCATTTCTCCTATTCTTCGAACATGAATGACAAGTTCATCCGTCGTAATTTTATCTATTAATCGTCCAGTGACTTCAGCCATCAAATCAACTATTCCTGTCACTAGCCCTGCAAAAATAGTATCAGGAAACTGCAATCCAGAATAGGATCGAGAAAGTAAGCATGTACCAGCAGAGGAGATAAACCAAACATAATGAATCACAGGAGCCGATTTTTCAACTTCATATCCTGCTACTGGTGATCCCATACGAACAGCATACGTAATATCATCTGCAGATACAGTTTGGCTATTTCTTTCTCTACTACGTGTCACTGCTCCTGCAGCAATTTCTCTCGCCCTATAGGTTAATAATTTATTCAGAGCAACAGCTGCATTCTGAGATACACGTTTTATTCCTGTTTTTTTTATTATTCGTCTACACTCCGCAGTTGTAAAAGCTAAATGAATTGACTGTGATTTCTTTCTGGGCATTATTACGTGTATCTCCCGCAAAAGAACAAATAAGGCGATTAATCTCTGACAGAATAATCAATAATATCGAATACTGTTTTAGTTTGACTGATAAATGTATTGATGATTTAAAAGCTTACTTTTATATGCTTTATTCGCAAATATTCGGGTTTAATATTCAAATACCCTTCTTAATGTCGGCGAATCCAAAAATATAACAAATTTTAGGTAGGAAAATTAGTGCAAAAGCCTTCAGGAAGTTCTTTCGACTATAATTACAAAGAGTTAGGTTTTTGTGCAGGTTTAGAAATACACGCACAATTACAATCCGAACGAAAACTTTTTTGTCATTGCCCTCCGAATCTAGTTCCTTCTACTGCCCAAAGTGATTACCATTTTGAACGATTTTTTCGACCAGTTCTAGGTGAGCTCGGAGATTTTGATGCTGGAATGCTTGTGGAATTTGAAAAGCATTATCGTGTTATTTATGAAACTTATGGAGATAATATTTGCACGTATGAGATGGATGAAACACCTCCTTTTCCTCCCTGTTTAGATACAATAGATAAAGGTTTCTTACTGGCTAGATTTCTAAATTGTGAATCACCTGTCAATGAGATTATATTTAATAGGAAACAATATTTGGATGGATCTATCACAACTGGATTTCAACGAACCACGATCATTGCTAGAGATGGATTCATTAACTTTCAAAACAAAAAAATAAGAATCAATAATGTTTTAATCGAAGAGGATGCTGCACGAAGGGTAGATTTTCATGATCGCGCATCTCGGACCGTTTATTATAATCTTGATCGACTGGGTATTCCACTAACTGAAATTATTACAAATCATGAGGATTGTCATGACCCAACAGCCTTAATGCAGATCGGATTATTACTCGGACTTGGTTTACGAGTATTAGGAATAGCTAAAAGAGGGATAGGATCGGTTCGTCAAGATGTTAACATTTCAATAACAGGAGGTTCTCGTGTGGAACTTAAGGGAATCCAGGAAATAAGTGATCTTCAACAGTATTGCGATCACGAAATTACTCGTCAATTAGCTCTTCTTAAGCTTATGAAAAAGTTGAAAACAAAGGGAGTAAAAAAGTCTGATTTTCAAGCAAATTATATCGATGTTTCTTCTGCAATAACCGATCTAAATAAAAGTGAGTTGGCACTGGCAGTTAGATTACCTAAGTGTAAAGGTATCTTTCTTGAAGAAATTCAACCTGGAAAACTATTCTCAGAAGAACTATTTGATCGTATCGAATTAATAACTGGCTTACCTATGTACGAAATGAGCCAATCAGATACTCCTCGTCAATGGTTAGATAGCACTCGTGTTCGGGAAATTTTGAATCTACAACAAGATGACAGTTATGTTGTTGTTCGAGGATCCCAAAAAAGCGTGATTCATGCATTATCACGAACAATCGAAAGAATGAAAAAGGCTTTGGATGGTGTACCTGAAGAAACAAGACGATTTAACCCTAAAACTTTCAACAGTGAATTTTTACGTGTAATCCATGGGAAAGATAGGATGTACTCAGATACTGATACACCTCCTGTTTCAATATCAGTAGATTATACTCATATTCTACCCGAAAATATTACTCCTCCTTGGGACTTAATTGAAAAACTTCCAATCTCGGTAAGGGAGCTTATCTACATAGAAAAAGCGAATTTGTATCCTGAGTTTTCATATATTGTTCAAAAGGATCCTGAATCATGTAGAAAAATGCTGGGATTAATTCAACACGCTTCTCATTACATTAAAAAGCATAATTTAACCAAAACGGATAATTGCGATGAATATAAAAAATTATTTTTGGATTTGATTTCATATAAGGTTTCCAGGGATAATTTCGAAGAAATTCTAATTGAGATAAATAGAACAGGTACATACGATCCTAAATCCCGACGTTTGGATAAAGTATTCATTGATGATGAACTGTACAGACGAATTCAAGTTGTTATTGCCGATTCTGAAAAGCAAATGAACAATATTACGCTTGATAGATTATTTGGTATACTCAAAACACATTTTCCTATGCTAAGCAGTGAACAAATTCATTCTACATTAGTCAAAGAAGGAAAAATTGGAGCTAGGTAATATGAATGAAGATACAGACCCTTTACCTGGGTATAAAGGAAAAATAAGAGAGATCCTGGAAAGAGAAGGGATTAAAGTCTGGTCGGAGATAATTGTAACCAAACAAAATGGTGCTCATTTCCAGGGAATACTATTACCTAGACCCGCCTTTACTGCAAAAAATTTTGTTACTCTAAGAGTATTAGATACTGGATATAATATTGGGATCGAAATAACTGAAAAAACTACTTTTCAGTTACTTGGATATTCAAAAGGTAATTATCGATTACCAGCTATAAATGTGAAACGAAAAGAGTCCTTACCCGATGTAGTACTTCTTGGAACAGGCGGTACTGTAGCTAGTCGTTTAGATTATAGAACTGGCGCGGTTCTTCCCGCATTTACGCCAGAAGAGCTATTTGCCGCAGTACCCGAAATTCAATCACGCGTTAATCTTACACCACGAACTCTGTTTGAAATTTTATCCGAGAATTTTAAGCCTGAATACTGGGTTAAGACTGCAGAGGAAATAGCTAAAGAGATCACTAGTGGTGCCGATGGGGTCATCATTGGACATGGCACGGATACAATGGGCTATACAGGATCAGCCTTATCATATTTCCTACGCAATTTACCAATACCTGTTATAATACTTGGATCTCAGCGTTCTTCTGACCGACCATCCAGTGATGCCGCAATCAATCTCCTAAATGCAGCTACAGTAGCGGGTTATGCAGATATTGGGGAAGTTTTGATTTCAATGATGGGATCTACCAGTCATAAAGCCGATTACTTGCACAGACCGACCAGGGTTCGAAAAATGCACAGTAGTAGACGTGATACTTTTCGAAGCTTATCGGTACCTCCTGTGGGGAAAATAGATTGGCACACTCAAGATATCTCATACTTTACTCCAGTAAAAAGCCGTTCTAATCCTGAAGAATTCATTTTAGACACAAAAATTGATGAGAAAGTGGCAATTCTTTACTTTTATCCCGGTATGAATCCTGATATGCTACATTCAGTCATTGATTTAGGATACCACGGGGTGGTAATCATTGGTACAGGTTTAGGACATGTTAGTTCAGAGTTTTATCCAGTCTTAGAAAGAGCTCAAGAAGAAAAAGTTCCTATTGTAATGGTCGTTCAACCACTTTTTGGATTTGCACATCTTAGGGTGTATGAAACTGGAAGAGAAATGCTGGCTAGAGGAGTGATTGAGGGGGGAAACATGTTACCGGAAGCCGCGTATCCTAAACTAGCTTATGTTTTAGGTCACACAGGCTTTCCACCTTCAAGCCTTGAAGAAGTTAAATCTTTAATGCAAACCAATTTCGTAGGTGAACTTACCAATCGAGAAAATAGATTTGGTTTCAGCTTATTACAGGGAATTGAACCTAATATCGAAAAATTGTTTGAATCCATTTGAAAGACGAACGATATAATTTTGGATAATACACTGAACACTCAACAATAATTCGAAACTAAAACTAATAATAATTCAGCTGAAATCATGGATAAACAAAGAAGTATTGCCAAAGTGGTAAGTAAATTGGTTTCACAAAGTCTAAGACATATCTTTAGTTTAACTGGTAGTGTTTTTCTTATTTTACTAGGAATCAGTTTACTTCAAATTGAAACCTCTCTCGAAACACTTTCTGCTATTACGATTAGCGGTATCCTCTTTCTCCTGCTTGGATTATCAGGGATAATTGAATTCATTTTTCGAATAATAAAGCGTTACTGGCAAGAATATTATACAAAACCACCGACAATAAAACCCCTTCGGCAAATCGACCTACCTGGTAGTGAAACTGGTCCGACCAATGACCCACAGACAGTATGTCCTATGTGCAACGAAAGTTACCCTCAAACTACAATTCATGATGTCTGTATAATGTGTGGTGCACAATTAGAATCTGATCACAAAGATTAAGTGTTTACTGGAAATTATACCTCGTACGAGATTACTGATTAGAGGAATACTATTTCCCAGATATTCTAGCAATTTCTACTTAAAAGCCGACTTAAAAACCAATTGGATTATTATTACCAGAATTTGAGGACATTGGCGTAATACCCTTAGTAGTACGATGCAAAGGGCTTTTAAAGACTGATTTTCTCTCTAAAGTTACATAAATTACTCATGAAGGGTTTGAGAATCGATGGTTGAAGAGTTAGATGGACTTGTGCAAGCATTCCTAGGATTCCGGAAATTTCAATTTCACGAAAATGTGAGTATTAGAGGGAAGAACGACAAGAATGTGTCATTTTCCTATCTAGTTCATGGGAGTACTGACCCTCATGTTAACCTTGGTGGTAATATAGGAGTAGTTGTTAAAGATTGGTCAAGAAGCTGTGGTTACAACTGTATTTTAGAGGCAGAACGACTTCAAACCAATACTCCAGGATTAAATCGGGTTATGGTTGTAGCAAACCAATTTTCAAGCACCGCACGCGAGTTAGCGGAGAAATTAGGAATTTTAACGTTAACAAAAGGCGAATTAGTATCAATTCAGAGTATGTATCACCAGCAGTTTTCGACAACTGTATTCGACCCCTAGACACTTTCTCTTTTTCTATTAGTTGACTTTGACAAGAGTTTAATATAACTCGTTTTTTTCGGGTAAAACTGGGAGGTATCCCGTACAGTTATTGTATGGGAGAAAATCATTTAAAGCTTTGAAATAGACTCTCTTTAACTTTAAAAATTTACAGGAGACTCTTTATGCCCATAAAACATGACTCTTCCCTGGTTAGATTTTTCATCAACTACCTCGCTATGGAGATTCTTTTTTTCATTGGCTCGGGGATACTCGCAATCTACAAAATGACTTTTGATGTTGAGATGAACGAAATTCTAGCGGGAACTTTCCTTAATAGTTCAAGTGCAGGATTATTTACAACCGCTTTTAGCCCATCACAGGTAAATTGGATCTTATCTAATATTTTATTGTGGCCTATTAACGTATTTCTTGCCCTTTTTAGCTCATTATTACTACTCTCGGGATTTTTTGCCTTAGCAATTCTTATTCCTCTCCAGATTGATGTCTTCTCAGGTGCAAACGCTATCAATTCTGAAGCCATTTCAGTAGGTATCATGTTCTTAATTTGCTGGGGTATAATACCTTGCCTTTACATAATGCGAAACACATTTTACGGTTGGGGTGGAAGAATTAAGGGAGTATTTAGTAACTCTCCTAGTTAGGAGTAGTTCTCAAATAATACTCTTTATTGGGAAGAAAATTCGCTTAATCAGCAGAATAGGAAACCAAGGCCCCCCTTCCTTTTGAAGGAACCAGTACATAAAATGGTTTGTAATTCACAGACTCACTCTCCACTTTAGATTCGATTTCAAAATATGCGGTTTCAGGATTATTATTATTTTCTGAAATATGAGTAATTATCGCAATCTTAGGTTTTGTTTCAATAATAAATTCTGCTGTATGCCAATTGGATAGATGGCCATTAGCACTTAAGATTCTCTCCTTTAATACATCCGAATAAGAACTGTGTAATAATTCGTCAAAAGAGTGATTAGCCTCGATGATTAAGATATCTAAATTTCTAAATCCATCAAATAAATAAGGTGAAGTTTTTCCACAATCTAGAAGGATACCTATTTTTATATCTTTCTTTGAAAGCACATAAGAAATAGGATCAACCGCATCATGGGGGATCTCATAAGGAATGAAATCCACTGAACCAATGGTAAATTGTTCAGCGATTTCAATAAATTCAGTATCAATAGGCCCCGTTTTGGGACGAATTTTCTTATAAGTCTCGTATGTTGTCCAACATTTAACCTGATGCTTTTTTGCTAATGTTTTCAACCCTCTAATATGATCAATATGTTCATGAGTCAACAAAATACCAGTAAGATGAGAAGGATTTGGCTCGTTTAATTCCTTGAGTAACTTCTCAATCTCCCGATTAGAAATTCCTGCATCAATTAGGAATCGATCATCATCAATTCGAATAAATATAGCATTACCTTTACTTGACCCTGCGAGAACACAAACCTTTACTTTCATATTATTAGCTCCAAGTTTTGGGATTAGCTAGAGAACAAGTTGTTTGCATTCTCGAACAATATTAACCGTTTTTCAATCTCTGATAGAAGAGGACTATTTTGAATTACTCTTTTTGAGTGTTCCATTGAGGTTCCGTGAACTACAGGATGATCAGAACCGAATAAAATCCTCTCAAAACCAAGTTCACGTAGTTTTGTAACTGTTTCAGGATCTTCAAGGGCATACGTGACTGCACTTGTGTCTAAATATACATTCGAATTTTCTTTAGCTATCTCTAGTGCAGAGTTTATCCAAGATTCGTCATCAGCTACCCCATAACCGCCTAAATGGGCAAAAATGATCTTAACTTTATTTTTCTTTATTATTTGTTTCCAAAAACGAGGGTGGGAGTATTGAACATATCTAAGGGTAGGAATCTCAAAAGGTCCCGGATCCTTTCCTGTATGAATTAAAATAGGCCAGTTATTCTTCGATGCAAATTTAAAAATACGATTGAGATTTTTATTCTTCTGAGGATGGAAAAATTGAAGAGTTGGGATCAATTTAATACCTTTCAATCCTAAAGATAATATCTCTTCTAGTTTAGTACTTACATATTTTTTACCTTTACTTGGATTGACTGATCCAAATCCGATAAATCGACTAGGATCGGAATTACATATATCTGCTACTAGTTGATTCGTTGTTGTCCCTGTCATTAGTATTTTAGTCATTGACTCCAAAAGTTGTTCTGGATTAATAAAATAGGAATACGCCCATAAATCATCAACTATTTCTTCACGAAGTTTTAAATTTGTATTTAATATTTCAGGTTCTAAATCTAATGCAAGAATAACGCCTTTTGTAATTCCAGAACGATTCATTTCATCAATCAATGAGTCATATGATATAACTGATCTAATTGGGTGAATATGAACATCAAAAACTTGAGAAACTGATGTTGGGGTTGGTTTATTCATAGACGATTCAGTTTCAACTGAATGTGAACCATATTATTAGTTCTTTTATCTGGATGGTAAAAAATATAATTCTCATCTGAAAGTGATGGTTGGATCTGATTCCTATTGGTACCAACTCAATCTGATCGGCCTTCGGTCAAAATGCGGCGAATTCTTTTTCGTAAGGACTCCACTGATCATGAAATTATACAAAAGGAAAAAGGGCATAAATTTTATGTTTTAAAGATGTCTTGGGATCAGGCATGGTCGAAGGTGGACGAGGTACAAAAAATTATCAACCGTAGTGAGGATCTAAGGAATGTTAGTATCAGGAACTTAGATCCAGATAAAGATTCGGAGAAATTTATTCGAGTTTATAATCGAAGCTTTATCTCTGCTCCTGATCCCTACCGTAGTTTATCCATTGAAGATTTCCGTCACTTTGATCCAGAATCTACTTTTGTTGCAGTCCTCTATGGTCAAATAGTGGGTTTTATTTACCTTACAATAGAACCACTAATTAAAAACTCAATTGAAGTTGGAAAACAAGGAGTTATTGCAGGTCTTGGAGTTGAACCTCGTTATCGCAGACGTAAAATAGCCTTCTTACTTGTATCTAAAGCGGCAGAGTATTTTTCAGCGAACGAAGTTGATGAACTCATTTGTGAGGTATACCACAAAAATACGGTATCATACTCATTCATCCAGAACTTCGGGATGACTCGTACCGGCACAATCTACCTCTAATATAATATTTTTCTTACTATGTTAATATGCGAATATATAAAAGGAATTAATGCTTAATTGACCTGATTATATTCCTAGATTTCTAGAAAAAAATCATTCTAACAAATAGTTTGACCGTAGTTAAGTGAGAATTATGAATACAGGGAATCAAGAAAAGCGGACTGACAAAGAATTTGACGAAATTCCACATGTTCTTATTATTGATGACGAAGTAGATGCGGTAGAATTATTATCCCTAATATTATCAAAAAATGGATTCACAACTGAAAGAACCTACAAAGCAGATGAGGCTAGGATACTACTCGAGAAAACAAAAAGATTACCTGATGTAATCGTTCTTGATGTAAAGTTACCTGGAACGGATGGAATAACTTTTTGCAAAGAATTACAATCAACTCCGCGGTACAGTGAAATTCCTGTAATATTAGTATCAGCAATGTGTTTTGAAAATGATATTGATCAAGGATTCGCTGCTGGGGCTAAAGATTATATCTTAAAACCATGGAGTAATCTAGACCTTGTGGAACGAATAAAACGTCAGGTTGCGGTAAAATATTCTGCAAACTGAATTGTAATTTACTTATTCGATCTTAATTTCCACAATAATTTTAGTCAGAATATTGATTTTTTTTCTAAGTTTAGGAGAAATATTAACCTCATCAGTGTGACAGAGTGCTATATACTCCTCCAATAAAGTTAGAAACAAACGGGAAAAAGCCAAAGTTTCTTCATTCTTTTTAGAAAAAGCTATTAGACTTTCTGGTATGAAATTTGCATTCATTTCGTTGATAAAGATCATCGATTGATTTAAATTAGAATGAAGGGCATTAAATTCACTTGAACATAATACACCCATATAGTCAGTATCGACGTAATATAAAGAGCCTCCTGCTTCTGCTCGTAAAAAGTGATTGTGATTATAATCTAATAGTATTAGCGCTTTAGAAGCGTGGAAGAGAAGATCAATCAGATGAAAAATGTCTTGTTTCTGCAAAAAATCACAAATTGGATAGAACAAAAAGGGTTGTAAAACTATTAATAATCTGGTAGATTCTAGAAAATACGTTTCAGGGTAATGTGCAGAGCCTAAGGCATCTATCAACTGTTCAATGCGAGTTTTATGGTGTTCTGCTAAGTTAAATGCCATATGGACATTCGATAAGGGTTTTTGATAGATTCTTATTGTGAAATAATCAGAATGCGAGTAGCTATTCGATATAAAATGCGGAGCGACTGTAATAACCGAATGAACAAGTCCAAACCCTGGACGAGTTACTTCATAGAATGTGTACTTTGATTTTTCTCTTTCTCTCTCCTCATGTAAATGAGAAAAATACGTCTCCAAAAGGGAAAAAACTTCTTCTGGTGAAGCCTTGTTATTCCATGGCCAAGGAATTTCCCTTATTTTTACTGGAAAAGTAAACAAGGATGGTTTCATCGCTATGTGAATCATTTAATTCCTTCATCTTAAGATTTTGTATTCAGAAGATACATGACAAAATTTTCCAGTACTTCTGGAGGAAAAACTATTCATAATTAAAAACAAACTCAATTATAACTATGGTAATAACCCGAAATGAGCTAGAGATTCCAAAAGATTTGAAGAAGAAGTTTGTTGAGATACGTAATCATTTAGCGGGAAATTTCAAGGGTATAACTCAAGATAATGTCTTAGTGAAACAAGTTTTATTTCTATTATTTTGTAAAATTAATGATGAAATGGTTACTTCCCCTAGTAAACCAGTACAGTTCCAGATTAATTTCCCTGATAACCAACCATTAATTGTACGAATAAATCGGTTATTTAATCAGCTCAAAGCAAAATTCGATACTATTTTCAATCCAAAAAACGACCAGTTAATTGTTGATGAAAGAAGTCTTCGAGTCATTGTATCTTTACTCGAGACCTATGCCATTAGTGAAGCTCCTAGAGATGCGATTGGAGATGCCATTGAGCAAATCCTGTTACCCTCACTTCGAGGTTCTCAAGGCCAATTCTTCACACCAAAAAACGTATCGGTTACGATGGCTCATATTTTGGATCCTAAAGAAGATGAAATGGTTATTGATCCTGCTTGTGGAGCAGGAGGATTCTTAATAAGCATCTTAGCTCTTCAGAATGGACCAAATTACAGTAAACTCTATGGAATAGATAAAGATGATTTTCTAGTAAAAATTTCGAAATTACAATTAGCTATTCTTAACTATCCAAACC
This sequence comes from Candidatus Hodarchaeota archaeon, assembly GCA_016840035.1. Classification (GTDB taxonomy): domain Archaea; phylum Asgardarchaeota; class Heimdallarchaeia; order Hodarchaeales; family Hodarchaeaceae; genus Hodarchaeum. Next base: position 23,059 of record JAEOTC010000153.1, read on the forward strand.
CTAAAATCTTCTGTGAGAATTCTCTGGAACTTCCGGAACGGTGGGCTGAAAATAGTCGATCCTACTTGAAACCAGGACTGTTTGATCTTGTATTAACAAATCCTCCATTTGGGGCAAAAATCTCAATCTCTGAGCCATCAATCCTAAACCAATATGATATGGGATATAAATGGCATAAACAGGACGATTGTTGGATTAAGGGAGATACTTTACGGGAGCGCCAACCACCACAGATTCTCTTTATTGAGAGAAGTTTACAGTTTTTAAAACCAGGTGGTAAGATGGCAATTGTCCTACCTGAAGGTATTTTTGGTAATACAAGTGATCGGTACATAATTGAATATTTAATTGACAATTATAAGGTTCTGGCTGTCATCAGCTGTAGTTCTGTCGCTTTTGCACCTCATACCCACATTAAAACATCCCTTCTCTTTATAGAAAAGACGAAACAACAAGAAAATTATCCAATTTTCTTTGCAATTGCCCAGAATGTTGGCCACGATAAGGATGGCAAGGAAATCTATCAATTTGATGAATTAGGAAATTTGATTCTTGATCAGACTGGGAGAAGAACCCTCGTAGATGATCTTCCTATAATTGTTCAAAACTACCAATCCTTTTGTACCGGTCAGAGTCTTAATTATTCCTCCCTAGGATTTATTCTTCACCGAGATAATCTAGTTGATAATATACTGATACCTGCTTATTATAATCCTAGTGTTAAGAGTAAATTAGAGGAATATATGAAGAATGGAGGGTACCAGATTATCTCTATTGATGATCTTCTCGAGAGAAAAGTCCTTTCGATTACTCGGGGCCATGAAGTCGGAACGAAGGCATACGGGACAGGAATAATTCCATTTGTAAGGACTAGCGATATTATAAATTTGGAAATTGATGTTAATCCTCTTAAACAAGTTAGTGAGGAAATATATCAACAATATAAGGAGAAACAAGATATTAGAGAGGGAGATATTCTAATAGTCAATGATGGAACTTTTCTCATTGGCCGAACAGCAATGATCACAAGACATGATGAAAAGTTAATAATCCAGAGTCACTTTCGTCGCCTTCGAATTCTTGTTGAGAATTCAATCCTTGATGAATATTTACTACTCTGGAGTTTGAATACCGATATCGTTCAAGAGCAAATTCGAGCAAAAACCTTTATTCAGGCAACAATCTCTACTCTCGGAGATAGATTAAAGGAAGTGGTTCTAGTCCTACCTTCCAATCCCACAGAAAAAAAGAGGATTGCCTCAGAACTTAAGACAATAATAAAACAAAAGCAATCACTGAAAAATCGTCTTAAACAACTTGTAAGTAGTATATAAAAGATTAAATTTATTCATTGCTTAATATTTTGTCTAATTGCCATCTCTTATTTTCGAGAACGGTAAATTCTTTTACTGAAATGTGTGAAAAAAGGTGGTTCGAATAATTCAGATTTACATCTCGTACTGCTTTAAGGCATAAAGCTTTAGCCCACGTCTCAATACGCTTTATACGAGTAATACGTTCTAACGAGGCAAATTCCTGCCCATAAAGTAATGTCTGATGTTTAATTTCAAAAATCTCTCTATCAGAATAGTTTGCAAAATTCATTTCAGAATTTAAAATTCGAATCAAAGTCGAAATTAAGGTTCTCGATGGAGTTTCTGACCGAACACTCCTCCATTTGTCTCTTAAATCGGGGTATAGTTTTAATAAATTCATACGCCATGTTCTCAACTTATGTTTATTCAAATTGACCCCTAGTGCTTTATTAATTTCTTCTAAGGTGGAATCTAATAGTGTTAATCCTCGAAAAATTAATAATAAATCAATATATGCAAGATAGGCGTATAGGCGATCCTCCTCTAGTCTTACACATAATTCCTTAGCACTAGTTTTCTTGAATGTGTTCGTAATAACATCTAACCACTTAAGAGGAAAAAATTCTGCTAATCTACCCGCAATATTATGATTCATTTGAAATCGGTTGTCACAACCAGTTTCATCGTGTGTAATACAATTATGGATGTTTTTTAGTCGATAGAAATGGCTGGGAACTTTATTATTAAACTGAATTAATGTTCCTAAGAACCAGTGTTCCTCTCTTTCTTGTGCGTTTTCACTTGACTTCCTGAATGACTCAAAAGATGAATTTCCTTCAGGATTTTTATTTGGATACCCCAATACCAACTCTCCAAGTTTTTTGATGGTTTATTCTTCGATATTATAAGCACCCCAAAACAATCTTATAAGCCTTTCTTCTATATAAAAAGGGTTTATATATAGAGCCTTTGTTTATGGAAATTTATCAGTAATTAGTATAAAAACTGTATATTCAAGTTAATTTTCCAAAATTTAACCATACTATTTCAAAAATCCAAGAAAAAGAAGAACTGTGAATCCAAATTTAAATTTGTTCCTGTTTACCTCAAACAAAGTCAAAATTAAGATTTAGAAGGGAATTTTCTTTTCACTTAGCATACAAAAATACACTAATTCGAGATATGGAGTCGGAGGAATTGTGATAAGGAACGGTTAGAATTGCTAACAATCGACGATTATTCAGTAAAAGTAAGTATACCCATTGAATGGGGAGCTATGGACTCATTTGGGCATGTGAATAACACTAAATTCTTCAGATATTTTGAAACTGCACGGATCGAATATTTTACCAGAATTGGTTTTATTGAAGAAATGGAACGTTCTAAAGTTGGCCCTATTCTTGCTAGCACTTCAGCTAAATTCATTAAACCGTTATTTTATCCAGATAATATACAGGTTGGAACGCGTGTAAATAATCTCAATTCAAATAAATTCACTATGGATTATTTGATATATAGTGACAAATCTGGTACTGTGGCCATTGGAGAAGCACTCATTGTAGTATTTAACTATGAGAGTTCTACAAAATCTCCAATACCCCCAAAAATCAGGAAAAACATTATCTCTCTCGAGCCAGATTTAAACCAGAAGTGAAGACTTCCCTACCAGAAAAGGATTATTCTGGAAAATAGGAAAGTAAATCTGTCTGGTTTGGATCATTCTCTTTCAAAGCCTTAAGTGTGCTCAAATTTAATGGTTCTTCTGAAGCTTTGAGTGTATCATTACCTGATAATGTGAGGGTCGGTCCTGGAGCGTCCCGCTGGCAAATAAAACAATTCCAGGGAAACTCATCCATCTCTTCACCCCATTTAACCAGCTCACCTCTGACATAATTTGGTGAATTACATTCTCCACTTAGGTGACCAAATAAAAGTGCTTCTTTTTGTTCATGAATCTCATGTAATATACCAATAGTCTGATGATTGTCAAGATGAGATGCTCTTATCCTTCTTTTTAACCAAGTTGTTCTCCGCGACCGATATAAGGCTTGAATATCATGATTCATCTCTAAAAGAGTGATTGTTGATTTATTAATTGCATCCAGATGGTTGGGAAGAATGGTGCCTGTATCTGTAAGGATGGTAACTCCAATATCTTTATATTCAATATAGAATGCTGTTGATCCTACTACATCATGAACGGTTGGTAAAGCGTGTATACGGAATGCACCAAATTCCAGCGGAATCTCTGAATCGACAACTTGAACTTTCTCGCTCTCGATCTTCCATCTGGTATCATACGGTTGAAATCTTAGAAAGCTATCACGAGTTCCCTTGGAACTAATTATCGGTAAATTTAATGTTTCATTGATTATAGGTAAACCTCGACAATGATCAGTATGAGAGTGACTTATTAAAATTCCACGTATCTTTTCTCTTGAAATCTTAGTTTCGTTCATCAACTCAAACAATCGTTTTCGAGATATCCCTGCCTCTATTAACAACGCTCCATCTGGAGTTGATAGTATCCCGCTATTCCCATTACTGCCACTAGCAAAAACTCTGAACTTAATTGTCATCGACCATCGATTTCCCTAACCAGATATCTCTGAAAAAGATTAAATAAGTGAAGTAACTTTAGAAAAGGGATGAATTGTGAGTTTTCAAAAACTTTTCAGCTTACATGGTGAACTTGGATATATGGACATGTTTGACTCACAATTTCAATTACCACTTCTAATACTTGGCCCTAGAGGATTTGGAAAGTCAGAGCTCTTTTCTTTGTTTATTGAACAATTCGATGATGACTATATCAAGTTTATTCCTATAGCATCAGATGGAATAATTTTTCAACAGGATAAACAGGGAAACCGATTAGCATTTAAGACGAAAGGTCAACATATCTCAATTCGTGGTAAAGACAATATTGATTGGGATCGAAAGATACCAATTGAAACCGAGTTCCATAAAGATTTTACCATAAGAATTAATGATTTTAATTTTGGAATAATGATTGTTGGATCTTTAGGATTAGAGGGGCACTCACGACTAGAATACAAAGAACTAGTTCGAGAACGTGGTCATCGCTTAAATTTTCGATCTGGAGTAAATCTCCTCCGAATTGATGACTCAGAGCAGTATTTATTTGAACTCATACGTGACATGATTGAGCAGCCTGCCCATTGGAAACAATTAGAAGTTTTTAGGACAGGAAAATTAAGTAGAATTGACTCTGAATTCAGGTTAATCCAGAAGATTACTAAATTTCTCCCAAAGCGGATTTTAGAGTTAACACTTCCAGAGGAGGAGAATAAATGGGGCCAATTACGTGAAGTCTTCAAAGCGGTAGTAAAAAAGATGGATCGACTGATTATTTCTACCGTGGAATTTCAACTGTCAACGTTGATCCGAAAAGAAACGTTATCCCTCATTAATCAAATGAAACACGAATGGCGATTTCCTAATGATAAGCAACTTCCAGATCTGTCAGGAATCCCGGAAATCTTTCTAATTAATAAATGGCTAGAGGATAAAATTGAACGACATGGTCCTGATTCTGACTTACCACTTAAAATCAAACAAAGTATTGAATCTGGCCTTCTTAGTATACAAACAGCTTTTATCGAAGATCTTGGGTCTGCATTAGAACTTGGAGAGCATATCAGTACCCCTCAGGAGTTACAAAGAAAACTTACAATGCATAGTATTGCTATTGGTGATATGCTGACAAGCTTGGCTCAGAAAACACATGAAACAGCCGAATTCATTGATATTGCGACCGAATCGAAAGAAAGTATTGATGCTTTGGATGATTTTTTAGAAGCAGTAAAGCGGGGAGATATCTAATTTTACCAAACAAAAACTTTAACAAATGAATAGAATCTCACTCATTTGTCATATCTTGGAAAATCTAATGGATAATTCAAGTTTTCCAATAATATGAAGGTTTGTCCGAAATTTTGAACCATAAATTGAAGATGAAAGTAATGATTCCTCACTGTAGTTAAATGAATAATTAAGGTAATAACAATGTTTGATATTAAGAACATAAGAGAAGATTTTCCTGCTCTATTTGAGTTAAAGGATGGGAGACCGATTATCTATTGCGATTCTGCTTGTATGTCCCTGAAACCAAAACCTGTGATTCAGGCCTTAACTGATTACTATACTAAATTTACCGCCTGTGCTGGTCGTTCACCTCATATGTTTTCTAGGGAAACTACAAAGCGTTATGAGGCAGCTCGAGAAAAAACTGCAAAATTCATCAACGCTAAGAACTCCTCAGAAGTAGTGTGGACGAAGAATACAACGGAAGCATTAAATCTCGGAAGTATGATTTTAAAATTGGATGGTACCGAAACTATTATCGCTACCTCAGAATCACATAATTCTAACATTGTTAAATGGATGTTTTTGGAGAATGCAGGAAAAATAAAGCTCAAAGTTCTTGATGCTGGGGAAACTGGGATTTGTTCATTAGACACCTTTTCAGCAGCAATAGATGAGTGTCAACCAGGAAAATTCTTAGTAAGTCTTGCTCAAGTGAGTAATGTTACTGCGGGAATGATAGATGTACCTGCTATTGCAAAAATCATTCATGAAAAGGAGGGAATCTTTCAATTAGACGCAGCTCAGTCCTTTCCACATCTGTCCGTCGATGTTCAGAAACTAGATGTTGATTTAATGGCAGTATCTATGCACAAAGCATGTGGCCCTTCAGGAATAGGATTTTTATGGGGAAAATATCACATACTGGAACGTTTACATCCAATGATTTTAGGAGGAGAAACGGTTTCTGATGTAAAAATTCCTAATACCATCAAAATGCTACCCCCACCCGCTAAATTCGAAGCAGGATTGCAAAATTATGGTGGAGTTATTGCAGCTGGAGCAGCAATTGATTATCTCGATTCAATTGGAATGGATAATGTTCATCAGCATGAAGTAAGACTTAGTAAGGTCATGCTGGAGGGTCTTGAGGAATTTGGCGATAAAATTTCCTATCTTGGTCCGACAAGGGCAGAAGATCGCGCAGCACTGGCAGCGATTGATTTAAAGGGGATAAATCCTCATGAGGTAGCTATTTTACTTGATGATATGTACAATATTTTCCTTCGATCTGGTTATCACTGTACTCATGCCTTCCATCATTCCCTAGATCTTGATCAAGGTACATTACGTCCTTCATGGTACCTTTATAATACTGAAGAGGAAGTAAAAGTATTTATTGAAGCCCTCGGGGAAATTATAGATACTTTAAGTTAATTTTCAAGTTTAAGGAAAGTGTTTTTACATGGCTAAAGGGATAGAAAAAACTAAACAATTAATTCTCCTACTTCTTCACGATATGGGACCTTCCTCAACCGAAGAGTTAATTGCAGAAGCTGAAACATTAGGAATCGCAGAATGTCGAGATCGTGTTCCTGGTGCAATAGCTGATCTTAATGGTGAAAGGATGTTAACTAAACAATTATCTAAAGAAAAAAAAGCAATTGTTTGGGATTTATCGGATAAAGTAGATCGATCGAAACTCGATTTTTAAAGGATAAAACCAAGAAAGAGAGATTATCTCTCTTTTTGTTTTTCCTCATCCCGTAGAGTTCGTCTAAGAACTTTACCGACATTAGTCATTGGAAGTTCATCTCGGAACTCTAAATAATAGGGAACTTTGTATTTAACAAGGTTTTCTTTGCAATAATCAATGATTTCCTCTTTCGTTGCTTCTTTTCCCGGTCTAAGGACAACAAATGCCTTAACAGTCTCACCTACTTTTGGATGAGGAACACCAATGACTGCAGCAATAGAAACGGCAGGATGAGCAATTAATACTTCTTCTATTTCACGTGGATAGGCTTTAAACCCAGAAACATCAATCATATCCTTTTTCCTATCGGTAATCCATGTGTATCCGTCTTCATCTATCTTTCCAATGTCCCCGGTCAAGAAAAAACGTTTTCCATCTATCGTTCGCATCACTTCAGCCGTAGCTTCTTCCTTTTTGAAGTAACCCTTCATAATCTGTGGACCTGATAGTGCAATTTCCCCTTCCTCATTGGTTGCTAGAGGAGATGTTCCTTTGTCTAAATCGAGGATTAAGACTTCAGTGTCTGGAAAAGGTACACCCACTGAACCTGCTTTTTTGAGTGGTTTGCCACCTTCTTCCCATGGAATCATTGGATTTGCACAGGCGATAGGTGACGTTTCAGTTAACCCATATCCTTCTGCAAGATTTGCTCCTGTTACAGATTCATATTCCTTGAGTACAGCCACAGGCATTGGTGCTGCTCCAGAAACAGATACCATTAAGCTTGATAAATCATACTTAGCAATATCAGGATGATTTAGTAAAGCTGCGTAAAGAGTAGGAATCGAGCAGAAAATCTCTACTTTGTACTTCTGAATTAAATACAGGAGTTGAGTGAATTTGTTCTCACGTGGATCCATCATCAAGATTGTATTTCCAGCAAATAAAACACTAACATTCATTGCTGTAGTAGCGCCAAAAGAGTGATAAAATGGCAAACTACCCATAACAACGGTTTTACCTGTTTCAGGTCCTGGATCGAGCCAGGTGGCACCTTGTAACACATTTGCATACAGATTTCGGTGAGTCAACATTGCAGCTTTTGGAGCACCTGTCGTGCCCCCAGTAAACATTAAAACAGCTATATCATCTGGTTTAGGAGGGTCGATTTTTGGTCTATCCTCTGGACTAAATTTTCCATAAACCTCGTGCATATAGAGATCGCGTTTATCTTTCTTTGATTTTTTACCAATTACTCCTGCTAATACTCCCTTGATTTTTGAAAGATATTGACTAACTGTAGCAACGACAATAAATTCAAGATCGGTGTTACCTGCATCTCTTACGGTTTTGACTACTTCATATGGTTTTGCTGCAGGTGTGATCATATCTGCGCAGACAATACCTTTTGTTCCAGTTTCCTTAAGTTGAAATTCTAATTCTCGTTCTGGATATTGGAAATTCAGACTGACTACAGCCGCACCAGCTTTTAAAATACCATAGTAAGCAATAACAAATTCGATCATATTTGGTAGGAATACAGCGACACGATCACCAGGATTAATTCCTTTACTAGCTAAGTAGGCAGCAAATTTATCAGTGGCATCACTAAATTCTTTGTAAGTCATGGTACCAATTTTATCAAAGCTTCCAGTTTCAATTGTTAGTGCAGGAGCATTAGGAAAAGATGCAACAGCACGATCCAATAAATCATACAATGGTTTATCTGGATACTCTAAAGATTTTGGCAACAGTGGGTATTTGGGACTATTTTGAGGGTTTACCATTTATATTCAAACACCTAAACTTTTCTAAAAACAAATTGTTATAATAGAAACAATTTTTAGCTTATCAGAAGGAGGATTGGATCTTAGTATTTGAACTTTTTCTTCCTAATTTAATCTACTAATATTTTCGGTAGACGCCACTGAATCGATTCATTATCAAACATGTCTAGGGTACGTTTTGCTGCGTTGTGAGCAGGTAGTAGCGGAAAAAGTTGCCATCCTAAATCAGAATGGATTTTTTGTGCCATCACATTTGTTAGGTAAGTGAAAATATAGCTATTATCGACAGTCATAGCAATGCGAGCAGTAGGTAATAGCTCTAAAAGTCTTTTGAGTTGATAAAGAGAAATTTTTGGTGCTTTGATCAAATATAAGTCTAACGAATATTCTGCACATAATCGATAAGGAAAAAAGTCAACAAAGATCGAGTGCTTGCTTATTAATTCCTTTAGTATTTCGAATTCTTTCGACGTATATGTTTCTGTAAGTAGGTCAGAGTAGTCAAAAATATTTTTTTTGCATACTAGTTCTATTGCTAAAAGTGGATCTTCAAGATTCCTATAAGTCCACTCCTTTTCCCTTCTAGGAGTGATGTATTCAAACTCAATATGTTTTCTGCGTCTAGGGAGTGTTTTTAGTCGTATTAAGTGAACGAGACCGCTCCAAGCAGACTTATTTAATTCCTTCCATCCAGATTCTACTTGGTATTGAGCCAAGGAATAAGTCCAATGATTCTCAATGATTTTCGAGATCGAAAAGTCTTGAAGTTCTCCATTCTTCCTTTTTTTCTCTAAATGCGAAATCAAAAGATTTTCAGACCCATGGGGTAAGTGTAGAAAACCAGTATATTCATTTTCAGTTTGACGAATTGAATAAACGGTTGAAGTTGATATTATGCTTTGTTTTTCTCTCTGAAAATCAAGGATATCAAGTAATGTGCTTTTACGATTAATTTTAAGATACATAACGAAAGATTCGATACCAAATGCAGAATATTGAGGCCAGACAGTCCATTTTGCATTCAGCAACGTAAAAAGCTTAGGCAATCTACTCGACAACCTCGGAAATTCATGTTGGTTCAAAAGAACTGATCGCAGTCGTCGAGGTTTGAGAATTTGTAAGGGATGGGTTTTTAATAATTCGTACACAGATTTAATAATATCTAGCTCTTGAGATTGTAAGGGAATATGTATCTTTGCACTAGTATATTGTAATTCCTCCCATCTGAGGTCACTAAGAGCAATATTATCTTTTAGTAATTGAAATACTCCATCATATTGACCTGTGGTCCCTCTAAGTATGGACAGCAAATAATCATAAAAGAAATCGGCATGAAAATCTGATACTCTAAGAGAGATCTCTACATTTTCAAAATAACTGTCCACAAACCAGAAAAATGGGTTACTTAGATAGAGTTCATGTTCAGTAAAAAATTTACGGGCAAACTGATATCTTTGAGCGAGTTTATTTCGTTTAAAATCAGCTTCATCATTGTATTGCAAAGGTTCGATAAACTGATTCAAAAAGATCTGATCTTCGGTTGGATATTTTGTGATGAAATTTGGAAGCTGTTTAGTTATCAATTTAATATAACGTTTCATGTTCTCTCTTCGAGAAACCATAAGTCATCAACCAAATTTATTCAGAAGTAAGATCATAGATATAATCGAAGAGTTTTCATATAAACTCTTCTTAAAGAAATCAAAAAAATAATTAGAAATTCTATATCATGTTCTTTACTAGATCTAAGAACGCTTGTTCAACATTCTCTCCAGTAAGAGCGCTAGTATCATAGTGTGTCTGTATATCCTCAAAATGACTTATAATAAAAGCATTAACATCGTCTTGGGAGATTGACTTTAATTCAGTTAAATCTACTTTATTACCAATAAGAACAAAAGGAATTTTGTTCGTTATAGTCTTGATATCAGAGATCCATGTGTGAAGATTATCTAATGTTGCAGGAACGGTTAAGTCAAAAACTAATAATGCTCCAGAGGCATTCTGAAAGAACTTTGTACGAAGATTACGAAAGAGCGTTTGACCTGCAATATCCCAAATCTGTAAATTTACTTCTCTATCATCATCTAATTGGACTGCTTTAGAAAATATTTGTACTCCAATTGTAGCTTTATAATCTGCCGAGAAACCGCCCGTTACAAATCGATTTATAAGAGTAGTCTTGCCTACTGCACCCTCGCCAGCGAGAACTACCTTATATTTTCGTGTATCTTCGGCCATGGCTATCTCTCCACGTTCCACTAAATTAGAGTCTATTGTGAGTAGTTTGACTAATAATTGTTAAATTTATTTCCTTTACTATTAAGACTCCAAGGAACCTAAGATTTAAAGTAATTCTAGATAATTTAACCTATGATACACATTTCCAACCGAACACAAGTCTCTCGCTTTAGCTATCTTTGTCTTTAATTAATGATATCGCCTTAAGGGAATCTTGAAGAAACCTTTCTCTTAATGGAAAAGAAATTATCAAATAAAAACGAAAATAAATTCAAATTTGGTTTAAAAGTTCATATCCCCTTAGACAATCTTTCGCCCAAGAATTCAGGTAATCCAGCTTTGACTATTTGAGTGTTAACCTTATCAACATCGTAATCTACACGAATGATTTCCGCTTCCATGTTTTTAAGATCAATAACTGCGTAAGATGCGCGAGGATCTTTATCTCTTGGCTGTCCAACGCTTCCTGGATTAATCATCAATAGCTCTTTCTCATCGGCTGTTGCCTTATCAATAAACGGGATATGAGTATGTCCAAGAAGTAAAATATTGATCTCAATCAGTTGCATGAAAGGAAATAAAGCCATTTGTGCAGGAGTCTTTGGAAGAATATATTCGTCCAAGGGAAAATTAGGAGAACCATGGATTATGCCAATCTGGGCTTTTGGTTCTGAATGATGAAGACATGTCCGAGTATGAGGAAGCTGATAAAGGAAAGTCTTTAGCTCTTCAGAAAGAATTGAAACCTGCCATCTGATTGCAATCTGCGCTAGAGGATTAAATTTTGCAACATACGTGTCAATATTTTTTAGATCACGTCCTCCTCCCCCTATTGCGTGATCATGGTTGCCTTTAGTAATAGCTAGAATTTGTTGATTATTAACGATTGCTTCGATAACCTCACGGGGTTTGGGTCCATAACCTACAAGATCACCGGGGCATAATATTTCCGCAATGTCAGGAAAGTTTACTCTCATATGATCCATTACAGCCTCATAGGCCTCTAGATTCGCATGGATATCTGAAATGACAGCTAGCGTATACAATGACTGACCTTCTATCGTAGATGGACTAATTTTTGGTGAATGCTTATAACTTCTTTGAAAGATATATGGGCGTTTAAGTTTACTCGTTTAAGAGGTTTTTTAAATACTGGTGTATAACTATCAGATAATTTCACAAAACCGGAGTATTTTTATCGAGTAGGTGGGTAAGATGCCTTTTACACCTTTTCACTGGGGTTTATCCCTTTTAATTCAATCAATTGCAATATTCTTGGATCCACTTGGTCTATTTGCTGGTAGTGTCATCAATGATATAGAAGGTGTTTATTCTTTACTTTTCCCTGATTCTGGAGTTCCTTTACACGGTTTTTTTCATTCATTTGTAGGTGCTTTGATTCTAGGCTTCATTGTTGGTGTTTCTTCCTTTTTGATTCACAAAAGCATTCGCCGAATTGACATAAAATTTGATAACCCAACCCCGTTTACTCTTCCCAAATATTCTCTAAAAATATGCGTTTTAAGCGCTTTAGTTGGAACCTTTTCTCATGTTCTTCTTGATGCTTTCGTTTATGAAGATCTGCAGCTTTTTTATATCATTCCAAGCGAAAATCCTCTACTTCATCTATTACCAGTTGAAATTGTTTACTTTCTCTGTGTTGTTTGTTTTATTCTTGGTGGGGTGATTTTGGCAGGCCGCTATCGTGCCTATCTTACAGATGACGAATTGGTTTAATTTTTACATAATTCACTAGGTAACTGCTTTTACCAGTAGTAACAAAACCCCTGAAAAAATAGCGGAAGCGGGAGTAGTTATAATCCAACTAATGCCGATTTCCTTCAAGGAGGCCATATCTACGCTCTCTTGATTGACAAAACCTACACCAATGAAAGCAGCCACTAATATGTGACTTCCACTTAAAGGCATTGCCATTACTGTTCCGACAAACATTATAATGGATACAGAAACACTTGCAGCCAGAGCAGAAGTAGGGGATAGGGCAACAATATCTTTAGCTAATTTCTTAACAACACGACGACCTAAAATAATGACTCCAAGACACATTCCCACACCTCCTGCAAGAAGTGCAACAAATGGATCATCAGCAATTTCAGGTAAAGCCATTAATGGGCCGATAGCTTTGGCAACATCATTCCCTGACCGACTAAATACCGAGAAGAGGAGAAAGAATGCAAGAGCATATGCTGCATACTTTTCTTGTCGTTCGTAATCGGAGTATCCTGTCCGTTTAAGAGATTTTTGGAATGATTGGATTAGTCTATAGAATAAGTACCCTCCTGCAAGTCCTAAAACTGGACTAACAATCCAACTAAGTACAACTATAGATACTGTATCAAATCGTATTGCAGAAATATCATATTCAAGAATTGCAATTCCTAACACACTACCTACTATTGATTGGGTTGTACTTATCGGAATTCCTTTCATGGAAACTATCAGAAGCCAAGCTGCCATCGAAATTAGAATAATAAACACCATTGGTAGGGTCAAGGGATATTCAGGATATGTAAAATTATTCCCAACAGTTTTTGCGACACTTTCACCTAAAAAGAATACCCCTATAAGATTGAAAACTCCACCTATGACTACTGCTGCACCTAAACCAAGTAAGCCTGCTCCAACGGCTGGTGTCATTGTCTCATCATTTGCACCTATAGTAAAAGCTACAAATAACCCGATACCTATAGCTAAGGTAAGAACAGCTGGATCTGTGGTCAGTACTAACACCTTGAGTTTTTTTAACTATGTTTGGCTATGAGTACTTTGAGGTAATCAATACCTTCTTCAGCACGAATGCTTATCCGAGTAGTATCATTTAGTAATCTGCGTGTTCCCCGCGGAAATTCATCATTGAGAACTTTTTCTAATGCACGATAATACAAATCCCGAACCTCATCACGTGTCTTTTCTAATTTTCGTGCTTTCTTAGCTGCTTTTTCATAATCATCAAAAAATGCTTTATGTGCTTCTATATATAATTCAATGACATCCTCTGTTTTTTCTAATATTTCATCATACTCTGAGGGAAAATAACTGTCATCAATCTTCTTTAAACAAAGAACTCTAGCAGCTCGTTCAATACAATCCAAAACCACGTCTGCATTAAGCATTAATTTGTGCCTTTCCTCAGTAATTTGAGGAAGATAGGCCTTCTTTCTAAAAATGCTTTCAAAGAATACGTCCTTAACTAGGTCAGCATCTTTCTCGAGTGCAATAATTTCATCTCGTAGTTTGTATCCTTTCTCATAGTCTTTCTCTCTCCATGCAAAAATTGCTTTTTCGAAAATTTTAAATGCTTCTTCTATTGATTCTACAAGTTCTAGGAAGAGTTCTGTGCCTCTCTTATGGATATCTTTTTCACCCAGAATTTTAGAAAAGTATTCGCCTGGCATTATAAATCACCTTTATCTTTCCAGATATTTTTCTTAGTGGTTTTTTTAATCTTTGGGAAACAGATTATTTGAACGCGTTATTCGATCGGGAGGAATGATTAAATACTAATCATATTGAATTGTTTTCTCCCCCGTAATGGACTGAAAAACATAACAATTTTTACTTTTGGAAGTTCTTATTACAATGACTATACTAGGTTTCGGCGATGATATAATCCAATTAGTAGAGTATCAGAAATCTTGGGACTATCGCTTTCAATTCGAAAGTGCAATGATCCTTCTTGCACTCGGTGATTTAATTAAAGGGATTGAACATATTGGAAGTACAGCTATACCTGGGATTATTGCAAAACCAATTATTGACATTTTAATTGGAATAGATGATCTGAAAGGTGTATTTACTCATATGAATGTTCTTGAGGTGTTGGATTATAGTTACACAGCCGAAGGAGGGGATATAAAACGTCTTTTCTTTAAGAAAGGATCACCTCGACTTTTTCATATTCATTTTGTCGAATTTGAATCAAAAGAATGGAGAAACCATATCTTATTTCGGGATATTCTTCAGCAAGATAAAGGTAAAAGGTTTCGTTATCAGCAATTAAAAATCGAATTAGCCAAAAAATTCCCCACTGAACGGAGTAAATACGTTGAGGGAAAGTCTGCATTCATCAATCAAATCATTAAACCTGTTGCATCTGATAAATAGATATAAGACATTTTTAACTTGGAATTTTTAGTTGAAATACAAAATCCAGCAAGTCTTGTAGAGTGGCTACATGATAAACCTCCGCTCCAACTCGTTGGTAATATTTTACAACGGAATCGCCAGCATCCCATAACGAATGACTTTCTGGATTCAAAATTACCACTCTTTTAGTAGTATTCACCATTTTTTGTATATATTCACTGCTAATGGGGTGATCGTGTCTCCACATCCCTTCAAAATCTCTGCAATCACCGAGAATTAACACAGAAGTTCTTTTATTTAGTGGACGATGCTTTATCAAAGTAAAAAAATCTTCAAAACTATCCTGATAGTCTGAATGTATTCTACGCCTCCGAATAGTATCTTCCCAACATTTTTTTCTTTCCTGCATTGCCCGATTAATTGTCTTTCGTGCTAGTGCTGAGGATATCTCTACCATTGTATTATCAAATTCAAAGACTCTAACTTTTTTATAGACCTGTTGAGCCGTATAACAAATAACAAAAAACCAGTCAGCAATCCAACGGGTACTACCAGATACATCATTGAGGATGATGATTTCGGGATCGTCAATTCGTTTATGTTTCTGAACCAATTCAAGCATAATCCCGTTATTCTTCAAATTTTTCCTAATGGTCCGCCTAAAGTCAAGCTTCCCAGATTTCGCTTGTCTTCTCCTTCTTCTTTCACGAGAGGCCAATATTTTGCCAATTTCTAAGAGATGCTCCTTGATATTCGCCATTGTTGCTGATACTGTTGCTAAATCTTGCGTTAAAAACTGATCTAGTTGATACAAATCTTCAGGAGTGTCAGAAATGGTCTTTTCATGTCTGATTGGAGGTTCATCTGTGGTGTTATCCATAGCTTGGAGTTGATTCATATACTGATACAAATTGTAACCGATCCGAATTACCTCTGGACTTAACTCCTGTCGTTGGGAAGGGGTTAAACCTCGGATAGGAACTTCTAAATTAAATGCACGGTACAAAAATCGAGTAAGTCGCTGTTGCAATTCAGAAAGTTCTTGCCCTGTGGGTGCACCTCCTGAAGTACCTCCTCCCGTAGGTATTACTGTCATGGTGGTTTGAATTGCTTCACTTACTTGGCCATTAACTAAGAACTCGGCTATATTCGAATCTTTCTGATGAATTGAACGGCTTGTCACCTTTAAAAACTGTTCAGATTCAGAAGACACTTCTGAACTCGATTTATCATCTTTAGAACCTTTCTGTGTAAAGAATTGATCAAAACAAGTACTAAAAATATTGAAATCTTCATGACGTTTTAAAATTGCGGCCTTTAAACCAATCCGTAATGCCTGTTGATCTGTAGCCCCGAGATATTCATACACTTGCTGAGCTGTGATTGTTTCAGAGGGAGAAACTGGTAAACCAAAGAATCGAAGTGATTCAACGAAATTTAGGATAATCGACATTTTAGTTTCACATAGTACTTAATCGAATCAGCTCGCTGTGTTTATTTTTGATTAGTAGGAGATCTTCTTGATATTTGAGTAAAACGGGGAGTGTATCCTTCAGAGTCTCTGTATCGATCTGGGTTTTCCCTAGATGGATGAGAGAATTAGCCCAATCAATCGTTTCAGCAATGGAAGGAACTTTCCTTAAGTCCAAAGATCTCAAATGATGCACAATCTTCGTGACACTTTTCAATAAAGGTGAATCAAGAGGTAATTCAGTATGAACAGCAAGGATTTCTTTCTCCCGTTCTAATGTGGGGAAATCGACGTATAGGTACAAACACCGACGACGAAGCGGTTCGCTTAAATCACGACTAGAATTACTGGTAAGGATTACTACTTGGTCTTGGTTGTCAGCTTTAAATGTACCTAGTTCTGGAATGGATATTTGTCGTTCACCTAAAGCTTCTAAAAGAAAGGCTTCGAATTCCTCATCAGACTTATCAATTTCGTCAATTAATAATACATTTGCTTGATCAGATATGAAGGAGAGAAATAATGGACGTTCAATAAAAAAATCTCGTGAAAAAATATTCTCAAGATTCATATCTGCGTGCAACGGATTATGTGGCTTCTGACGCTCTAATTCGATGTGTAGTAATTGTCTTCTATAATCAAATTCTCCAATCACGCTCTCAACTGTAATTCCTTCATAACATTGAATACGGTATAATTCCCAATTTAAAGCATTAGCTAATGAGATAGCAATGCTTGTTTTGCCAGTTCCTGCCGGGCCTTCGATCAAGATTGGGCGATTCAGTTGTAAAGCAAGTTTAATAGTAATGTTAATTTCAGGAGTAGAAATATAGCTGTGAGAAGCGAGATCGATATCCATAGGTTAAGACTCCACTAATTCTTCAAAATAAATCAAATACATTTCAATTTAAGAATGCTTTTAATTTTATTAACTGGGAAAAAGATCGAAATTATGAATTTTATCTTGCTGGGCTAATTCATGCGAAAGAACGAACGAAAAAAGATTTTCAAAATGTATCTAGAATCTCTTATTTATGAGGGAGGATCCAATAATTTCGTTATTTTTAGTGATATAACTTCAAATAGATTTATCCAAGCTGCAGGGGGGAAGGGAGATAGATTAATTATTATTGATTTACCTAAGGCTTCATTAGATAAAAATGAAATCATAGCTCTAAAGAAGATTTTTGTACTTTTTGAAGAAATGGATCAAGCCTTCCAAGGACAAGCTACTCCCGACCAAGGAAGTTTAATCATCGAAAAAATCTTCCGAGACGTATTTTTACTCCCAGATCATTATAGTGTCGATATCGAGCTAAATCTTTCCTAAATCTGACAATTAACTAGGGCTTAAGTTCTCAAATTAAAGGGGGTTGGATAAAAATTTATTTATGTTAAAACTAATATTGAATCTTGTATAGGCTACTTTCAAAAGAGATTTAAATTTAGCTTCTTTAAAGAAAAGAGGAGAGTTTAAAATGAAAATAATTAGAATTTTGGTATTCTTTTTTATTTTTATATCATTATTATTACCCCTGACCCAAGTATCATCATTCATGATCCCCAAACAAACAACAAAATTTGCTTTAATCTTTACCATAGGTGGTCGTGGTGATAAATCATTTAATGATGCAGCTTATAGGGGAATAGAACAAGCAAAAGCTGATTATGGTAACTCCATCAGTATTGATTATATTGAGCCAGAAAATATTCCTGAATTTTATACTTTCCAAGATGATCTTGCTAGGAATGGAGATTATGAGTTAATAATCTGTGTTGGATATCTGCAATATTCTGCATTAAATGCGACAGCTAGAGATTATCCTGATCAAGATTGGGCTATAATTGATGAAAAGTTCTCTCATCTACCTAATGTTCAATCCTTTACATTTAAGGAACAGGAAGGGTCGTTCTTAGTTGGAGCTATGGCAGGGATGGTGACACAAACAAGTAAAATTGGCTTTTTAGGCGGTATAGATATCTATCTCATTAATAAATTTCGATATGGGTATGAACAGGGAGCTAAATACATTAATCCAGCAATTAACGTTACTGCGACATATATGCCGGTTCCTCCTCCTGCTTGTTGGAATGACCCTCCAACTGCTAAACTTGTAGGGGAAAATCTTTACAGTCAAGGGATAGATATTATCTATACTGCAACAGGTGAATCATATCGGGGTGTTTTTCAAGCAGCTAACGAAACGAGTGGAGTATTTGCAATTGGTGCAGATTATGATCAAGACGGGGTTATTCCAGGTAAGATTCTGTGTTCTATGATAAAAAAATATGAAACAGCAGTTTATACTGCTATAAAAACCAAAATGGATGGATCTTGGGCCGCAGGAACTCAGGAGTTAGGACTTGCTGAAGACGGAGTAGCAATAAGCCCAATGACCTTTACCGGTGTTATTAAAAACGGGCAATTTACCTTAAAAGGTGTAAGTAAAACCCGATGGGAACATATTCTCGAAATTAAAGAACTGATATCTGAAGGATATATAATTGTAAGTGATGACACTCCTTGGTACAGTACTACAACACCCACCCCTGTAACTACCACAACTAATTCCCAATCAACGACGCATTCCAATAATTCCACATCGAAAAATACAGCAATTATTACTCCAAGTACACATATTGCTTATATTATTTTGACCCTTAGTTTAGTTGTACCACGGATTAGATTAAGAAAGAAAAAGAGAAATTCACAATAATTCAGTGAAGAGAACATATAAAAGGGAGAATTCAACTCAAACGATGTATTCAGAATAGTAGCAGTTATAGGATGTTTACTCGAATGACTGAAGCAATAGATTGGTCTGCATATGAAGCACTTGCAGAAACCCTTGAAAAAATTCCTAACGGATATGCCAAGACATCTGACAATACTTATCTACGTGTACTACAGTGGATATTTTCAGAGGATGAAGCAAAGCTCACTAGTAAAATGAAATTAAGGGGAGAAACCGTTGAAGAACTCGCAGAACGGTTGAAGATTCCTATTGATGGATTAAAAGATAAACTTGAGACTATGCATGATAAAGGGCAAATTACCGTGTATAACACATCCACTGGTCGGCGGTTTGGATTAATGCCTTTCGCAGTGGGAATATATGAAGAACAATGGAAACGGATGGATGAGGACTTTGCCCTTCTAATTGAGGAATATTTCA
>JAEOTC010000030.1 GCA_016840035.1 Candidatus Hodarchaeota archaeon
GAAAGTTAAGTCAGGCTCCGTTCTGATCTGTACTGTTGTGCTCGCGCCTACGGGAAAATCAGAAAGCTGAAGGTTCTTCGGCCAAAGGGCCTGAGTCACACCCGGTCTCATTCCGAACCCGGAAACAGTATCCCCTGGTGAAATAAGCGCTTTGAGATTCAAACACTTTTTGCTCCTTTTTTTACTATTCTCCCTTCTTCATTGAATTGTTTACTTTTTCGATACCGATTCTGAATTTATCCTCGAAAAACAGCTCAAAACCCTTACTATTACTTCCAAAGGTGTGCTTAGTAATCAATCCTAAAATTAATTAATTTCGCAGTAAATCGTATTTTGTTATTCACAAGTTAACAATTTGAAGCTTGCAATAATTTAGGGGCACATCGATGGTTTTTTCAAATGTAGCAAAAAGTTTTTTTGATGAATTTCCCTTTCGTCATAGAAAGAAGCTTGCTATGTCATCAGATTACTTCTTTTTGTCTCATGCGCACAGTGATCACACAGGTGGGATTAAATCAATACTTTCCTCCCCAGATGCAACAATTGTATGTTCAAAAGAAACAGCAGCTGCACTAAAGGTTCTTCACAGAATCCCTAAAGAAAAATGTTTGATAATGGAGACAAATCAATCTTTAGACTTTGATAACTTCATAGTACACGCGATTGATGCGAATCATTGCTTAGGTAGTTTAATGTTCGTTGTAGAATCATCTGAAAACGAGAAAGAGGTATATACAGGAGACTTTCGTTTAGGTGCGCCTATTTTAAACGAATTGGAGCTTTTAAGCAATCCAGATCATTTATGGGTTGATTACACATATGGTAAGAATCCAAAATACATTTTCCCCTCGAGGAAGGAGCTTATCTCTGAGATCTTATCCTTAATGCTAACCGAAGGGAATTATCCACAGAAGGAAATATGGATAGCTGCCTATCAAATAGGGAAGGAAAAATTATTGAAAACAATAAGTGACGCATTAAAAGTAAAAATATATGCTCCTGAAAAGAAAGTACAAATCTATAGTGAAATAGGAGGGGATTGGGATATCTTTACTAATGATCCTGATTCAGGGATCTGTGTTGAGAGTAGAAGACGAGTTGAAAATCTTTCTGGTCTTGATCAAAGAACTGAAGAGCGTTTAATGAACTCCCTACGAATTTCCCCTACAGGATGGGCAATCGAGTTGATTACAAAAAGATTGGACGTGCATTATTTCCCATATTCTGACCATTGCTCATATAATGAAGTTCATGAGTTTATTGAACTTGTTAATCCGCAGGAAATCACAAAAATTTAAGAGAAAATCGTAGTCTAAATTATGATCTTATATTAGTTTTCTCCTTATGGCGTTAGATGAGCGGTAACAGATTTGAATCAAATAAAACTTCGTGATATCAGGGGTATTGGGCCTTCCATTGAGAAGAGACTCGTTTCTCATTTTGGGAGCGAAAAACTAGTTCTTAATGCCTTAAGAGGATCTCGAATTGCTGAAATCTCTTCTATTGATGGAATAGGAGAGCGATTTGCACTTAGTTTATGCAGGAATTTACATTACCAGGAAACAGATGAACAAATACAAGATTTTCTGAGAACAGAGGATACGATTCTAATTTATAACCGAATAATGGATATAATCTCGAAGTTCGGAAATACTTTCTATTCTCGCTCTAAGCTATTCTTGTACTTCCCATTACCCATTACTGCACTAAACAAGATAAAAGAACGCCAAAAAACCACTCAACTCGGACAAGAGTTGTTCAGAACAATTGGAAATACTGTAGATTCGATTGATGAATTTGATTCATTGTTAAAACAATTACTTCCACTAAAAGAGCACTCTGGATCAATCGATACAGCTTCACGGACTATTGCTACCACTGATAAAGGAATCTACAACGAGCTTCTCATGAGTATTGTCAGTCAGTATTGTGAAATTCAGTTCATTGAAGATTATGAAAAAATCAATGAAACCCTTGCTGGATCTGATGAGGTTATTTGGGTTGGAAGTGATTATATCATGGGTGATGAGCTTCCAAATATAATATCTATTCCAGAGTCACAAAGACATGATATGAATCGAATTCTCCCCGAAAAATCCTTGACATTTTTCGCTCAGAATAAAAATACCCTTGTAACTATAGCTAAACTCGCATCTTTACTCCGTAAAATTTCATCTGAGAAATTGACGAGTTTTATCGGGGATTTAGACTTAGGTATGTTAATTAACCTAGGAGAAGAGGTTAAGAATTTAGAAGAAACTGGGGAACCGAGTTCTAGTCTCAACTCAGAGTTTTCACGAGTTTTAACTGCAGAAAGATCGTTCGAAATGGTGTTAGAAGAAGTTCTACTCTCAGTGAATGAAGAATTAGAACAAAAACTTCAGGACACTACTATTCATTTAGAAGGTGAAAAAATCCTTGCTCTCCTAAAAGGTCTTTCTAATGAAGATCAGGGGTATTCTGCTAATTCCAGTCGTGAGGATTTACGTGAATATTTAGATGATGAATTGTTTTTAGCTGTAGAAGAGATAATAAGTAATGCTGAAACTAAACTTGCCTCAAAACTTAATTTATCGAGCGAGGAAATCGATTATTTAACTGGAATCTTTCCCCGCGAGCTAAAGTTTCCTATTGATCCATTAGACGATATTAAGAATAGATTCACTGACTTCATTCGTAGGAAACGTTCTAGTAGAGCATTTGAACTCAAAGTTGAGTTAGCTCAAAAACTTCAAGAATATGAACGCGTAGCTGTTGATGGTCTCCATTTTATGTTG
The DNA here is from genome assembly GCA_016840035.1 of Candidatus Hodarchaeota archaeon. GTDB lineage: Archaea > Asgardarchaeota > Heimdallarchaeia > Hodarchaeales > Hodarchaeaceae > Hodarchaeum. The sequence goes on from JAEOTC010000030.1 coordinate 2,778, forward strand.
GAATTAGATTATCTATTAATGATCGGGAAGTTCGCTGGGAGTTATAATCTCTCTTTACCAACATTTGTTGAAGGTCAAGGAACTGGAGTATACTTTCGTAATGGTAAAAATCTTTTTTTAGCCCATCAAGAGCTGAGAGGTCAGTTGAGAGTCGAACCAGTCTCTTATGCTCTTGGTGAACTTGGGAGAGTTGAAGGTGGAGCTAGTGGAGAACGTATTGTACTCTTATCAGGAGCGAATAGCGGTGGTAAAACAACCCTACTTGTAGCTATTGCTGTTATTGTTATTCTTAGCCAAATGGGATTACCAGTTCCATGTCAAGACGCAAGAATTGGTGGTTTCAAGGAGTTACATTACTATCGGAAGTCTTCTGGGCATATGAACGCCGGAGCATTCGAATCCACACTTCGTATTCTCTCTAAAATGATTATGAGTCCGAATTCACGACTAGTCCTTGCAGATGAGATGGAGAGCATTTCAGAACCTGGAGCCTCTGCAAGGGTAATAGCAGCATTTTTAGATTTACTGGGAAGATCGACTGATTCTGTTGGAATATTTGTAACCCATCTTGCCCAAGAGATAAGTAAATATACAAAAGAGAATCTACGAATTGACGGGATAGAAGCGAGGGGCCTTTCAGAAAATTTGGAGCTTATTGTTGACAGAACTCCCAAATATCACAAATATGCGAAGTCTACTCCTGAATTAATAGTACAACGATTACAGCGTATCTCAAAAGGCTCTGAAAAAGATATCTATTCTTATATATTGGAGGCCTTTGATTCTTAATTGATAAATTAACATTGAAACAATTTTCCCATGAATTGAGGTTCAAATTATGATTATCCGGGAATTTCTCTGTATTCATGAATCAGGAACGGTTCTATTTCACAGGAAATATCAAACCGGAAACTCAACTGACATTATTCTAAGATCAGGGCTGATCAGTGCTTTATACAATTACGCTACTGCCGTGGAAAATGATGCGATTGATATCTTGCAGATGTCCAAAGTGTCACTTTTCTTTAAAAAAAGGGAACAACCACTTCTATTTGTTTTTTTTATAGAATCGACAATTAATCCCCAATGGTGTGAGAAAGAAATCGATCATCTTCTAGAACGCTTTTTCAATAGATTTCCTGAAGTGATGTGGCAGAGGGAAGTTGTTGATCTCTCAAAATTTGACTCATTTATTTCCGATGCTGATGAAATCTTGATCCCATTGGGGAAAAAAATTGCATTGCTTCTCTTTTTAATTGAGGATGGACTGATTACTGAAGAAGAATACCTGCAAGAGAGTCTTGATATGCTAGGACGAAAGATTGGAAATAGATTTTTAGAAAAAAATCTTGATTCTTTCAAACAAGCTTTATCTAAAGGCCAAAATTTTGTTTTAGCACGAATCGATCAATTGATCATGCAGCTAGATGGTGAACATGTCAAAAGGGAAGATTTAATGTATTTTATTTATTGTAGGGAGTGTTACTTTTGTCGAATTGAAAGGAGTGGATGTTTTTTTGAAGAATTTCTCTCCTTCCTTCTCTCATCCCTTGGGTTTGATAACGTCGAAATAAGATTAATCGAATAATTCAATGTTTTTTTGCTAAATTTCGCAACAAATTTACTCTAAAACCTAAAAACGAGGATTGGTCGTAAACGAGAGGAGATGGAATTAATTGTGGGAGCTTTCGAAGTATTTTTGCAACTTCTGTTGCACCAACTCCTCTCGCAGAATATTCATCTGCCCAAATTTCAGCAAGAAAGATCCGATATCTGTGAACGAAATTTAAAAATGCTGATGAGAGGAATGCATTGAAGATCAATCCGAGGAAGAGAATGGAATAAAGATCAAATTTAAGTGTCTCTAGGTGGCCTGAGATTACCAAAAGCATGATAATTATGATAAAAATACGTAGTGATCTTAAAATCACTTCTGTACCGATTATAAGATAGGCTTTCCTAATGTGATGGTTCTTAATATGGCCTACTTCATGTAATAGGACAGCTATTAACTCCTCATCAGTTAATTTCCAGTTAAAATATCTGGAAACTAAACATATATAATTATTTTTACCAAATGTTGTTACTCCTGCGGATAGGAATAGTGTTGGTATTTGGATATCAGCAAATCGATATTCGCTTATTGTTCTACTTTCTGGAAAATTTTCATAAAGTTCTTGAATAATAGTATCCTTAACAGGTTCTTGAGCTGTCTGAATTAGGGCTATTTTTCTTCGCATCCGAATGACAACCAAAATTCCTTCAAATAGAAGGGAAATAACAATAGAAACTCCAAGATAACCTGTCAGGGTGGTTGTTGGAAGATTGGTCAGAAAATTCTGAACAAAAGTAAACAGAAATCCTAGAAAAACAACGTAATATACCTGTTTAATCAAATGAATAAGTAAATCGGCTAAAGAAGGAGTGAAATGGTAGAAATCAACTTTTTTGGCATATTCATTGAGCTTACGAAAGACTATTTGATATAAAAATAGATTTATAATCAAGAATATTATCATAATGGCGTTTAATCCAATAAGCTGTGAAGTTTTATCATTAAAAGTGAAGAGAAAGAGTACTAATGTTGTACAAAAAGCTAGCGGGTAAATTATAACATAAAAACTTATAAGTATCCAATCTGAGATTGGAACTCTTAATTTTTCTTGGTTTTCCATCTAAGTTTTTAACTGCGAACTAAATAATAAGAATTTGTCTACTTTTATCAAAAATCTAAAGAACGCGAAGAATAACCTAGTAGAGGATTAATTTATTTGTCCTCTTAATAATTTTAAGAATGTTGAGAGAATAGGAGTAGTGGGCCGGGGCAGATTTGAACTACCGACTTCTAGTGTGTGAGACTAGTGTCATACCGGGCTAGACCACCGGCCCGACATTTTCAAAACACGAAGACATACTATTTAGTGTGTAGTACTTTTTTGCAGCGTTATATGGATCGCAACAATCTATAGAGAGTTGGCTGTATCTCTTTCAAAAGAATTCTTGCATCAGTCAAACAATTTTTATTTGTCCTAGGATTTTTCACTTCGAACCTTTAATATGAGACTCTTGTCTCCGGTTCCTATAATACGAACAGGGTCTCCTTCATTAATTATTGAGTCACTGGTTGCTCTCCAAATTGTTGTGCCGATTTTAACCTTACCATCATTCGTAGGTGAGATATCAGTAGTTGCTATACCACTTTCTCCTAAAATTGTTGATAATTCACCAGTTACTGGTGGTTTTTGTTGAGATTTCCTTACATTTATCCATAATACTAGGATAGCAATTCCAAGTAACCCCATACTATATACAATACCTCTAAATGCATCTTCCCAGACGATCTGACCAAACACTAAACCAAGTAGGCTTAAACCGATAATAACAGGTAAAAATTGCATAATAAAGGTTAGATCTCCCCCTTGAAAGAGTATAAAAAAGAGTATAATTGCTAAAATGATACCTACTGTTGGCCAGGTGAGAATCTGTGTTGAACTAGATTGAGATACGAAATCACTACTTAAAGATATGATTATAGTAAATATCAGGATAATAGGCAACCAATTTAATAATTCTATTCCCCCTCCGCTGACAATCCACTGTGCAATAATTAATACAAACCCCATTGCGAATATTAGGAATCCAATATTATAGAGTTCTGGAATATCAAACAGAGATCCCAAGAAGAGAATTATAATACCCAAGACAATTGCAGATATCGAAATCTCCTGTAACTCTGAAATCATTGTTTTTCATAAAATGAGATCCATTTTTTATCTTAAAGTGTTTTACCTCTCGGAAGAGTTCTTTTAGCATTTTTCAACCAGTGCATAAATAATCAGTTTGAAAATAATGAAAAGATTAGATGACTGTAAGGTAATAAACAGGATATCTTGTAACAACGAATTAATTATAATTGATGAAAAATGTTAGAAATTAGTGTACTCGGTGCTTCTGACTCGGTTGGGAAATCTTGTGTCATGATATCCGATAATGATCAACGACGAGTGGTACTTGATGTAGGTATCCAATTACATCCCCGAAGAACAGGTAAGGTTTCTACACCCCCTAATATTGATAAATATGCAGAGGATACTGAGGCCGTTCTTATCTCTCATGCTCATATCGACCATTCTGGATATACACCAGCTCTTTATAGAGCTGGATATCATGGAGATATCCATATGACAACTCCAACTAAGGATATTGTTAACATTTTATGGAAAGATCATTTAAAGATAGAAGGTCCTCATCATTACGGGGTTTCTCACCTTCAGACCGCTTTGATGAAAGTTAAAACTCACAACTACTACAGAAAATTCAAAATTGCGGATGGGATAACGGCTGAATTCTTGGATGCAAGTCATATTCTTGGGAGTGCATTAATTCTGCTTGAATGGGATGGTACACGAATACTGTATACAGGAGATTTTAACAATGCAAAGACACCCTATCATGATCCTATTCAATATCCAGACCCAGATGATCCAATTGATATCTTGATTACAGAAACAACAAATGCCAATAGGCGTATTGAAGGTCGTAAAACGGTCACATCCAATCTAACGAAATCCTTGTTGAAATGTTACTCTCGGGGAGGAAAAGCAATAATCCCTTCATTTGCCCTTGGACGTTCTCAAGAGATTCAAGCATATCTGGCAAGTGATTTTGATTCGTTCTTGAATAAGTTCCCCCTTTATGTTGATGGTATGATTTTGGATATGAATGCTATCTATGAACGTTATATGAACGAGAAGTGGGTCTCTCCTCGAATTTTAATTGAGCTGAAAGATAATGGATATCGAACACCATTCGACCATGATGGGATTCGAGTCATAGACGATGTTGCAATGAAAATGAAACGATTTAAGAAGCGAGAGCTCTTGATTGGTCGTGAGAAGCAAAGCATCATATTGACCACATCAGGAATGATGGAAGGAGGCCCTGTTTATGATTATCTTAGAATGGGGGGGAACGATAAGAGAAATGGTCTCTATATCGTTGGTTATCAAGTCGAAGGTACGATGGGATCAGATATTGCCAATGGCCAGAAAAAAGTTGCCTTGGATAATGGATTTGGACAGGTATTTGATGTATCCTTAGACTTAGAAGTTAAAAGTTTTGAATTTTCGGGGCATTCAACCCTTGAGGGTCTTGTTCAGATGGTCCAATATAGCTCTCCTAGAAAGATATACGCAATTCATGGAGAACCAAGCGCGCAAGAACGATATGCTACTGAAGTAAAAAATCTTGGGTTTGATGTTAAGACACTAACAAGTCATGATGTCGTACATACGTAATCCATTAATAGTTTATCAACGGATATCATGAAATATGAGATCAGATCTCAAATTGAAACTAGTAAATTCAGTATACGATGAAATATTAAACTTATTAAAAGTTGAAAGCAGATTTGAACGAGTAGGAATTTTATTTGGAGCATCAACGGGAGGAAGAATTCGGATTGAATCTTTTGTTGAGATGGAAAATTTGGATTCCTCAGCACGTAGTTTTTCAATTGATTATGGAAAACTAGTAAAAGAAATTAACAGATTTCAAGAAAAAAATAAGAAACTTGTAGGTTTTTTTCATTCACATCCTTTAGGAGAGTCTACCTATCCTTCAGAGATTGATATAAACTATATGAAATTTTGGCCTTCTCCCTATGTTTGGCTTATTGGAGCATCGCCAAATAAACTTGATGCTTATACCATTGTAGATGATAGAGTAAACCATTTGAAGGTTGAGATTAAGACCAACGAATGTTAGATTAAGTATTCCGCAGAATAATTGGAATTTTAGTTCCACAAGAGGAACAATTATTACCGTTTAACCCTAATGCTGTTGTAAAAAATCTTTCCCTTTTGATGACAAGATTTCCACAATTATGGCAGTATGTGTGATTTCCTTTATGTCCTGAAACATTTCCAATGTATACATATCTTAATCCAACTTCGGTTGCTATTTTCATTGCATTTTCTAATGTTTTTACAGGAGTGTATGGTAGGTGATCTAGTTTATAGTCAGGTCGAAACGCAGAGAAGTGAAGAGGGACTAATGGGCTGAGTTTATCACGAATCCATTCACACATCTCCCGAATCATTGGTTCTGAGTCATTTTTTGTCGGAATTATAAGGTTAGTTAGTTCCAAATGGACTCCCTTTGTATAGAAAATCTCACAAGTGCGTAAAATTGGTTTCCAAGAGGGTGATGCACAAATTTCCTTATAGAATTCAGAAGAAAATCCCTTGATATCAATATTAGCTGCATCAATGTATGGAGTAAGCGATTCAGCTAATCTTCTAGTAATATAACCGTTATCTACTACTGCCATTTTAATATTATGCTCACGAGCTAGCTTAGCAATATCTCGAACAAACTCAAAGGCAATCATTGGCTCATTGTATGTGGAGGCTATTAATTTCATGTTCCTTGTTAGACATTCTTGAACTATTTCAGCTGGAGTTACTTTCCTTAGCCTTGATATGTCACTGTTTGCTTTCTGCATCGAGATATGATGATTCTGACAATGTAAACATCCCAAGTTACACCCGTATGATCCAAAAGAAAGTATTTTCTTCCCAGGATAGAAATGATAAAGCGGTTTTTTTTCAATTGGATCCTCGGCTAGTCGACCATGGATTAGGCCATAAGTTCTAGGTTCAATTTTAGTCCCCCTACGTACTCGTGCTCCACACCAACCGACTTCATTTTCAGTAAGTTGACATAAGCGCGGACAAGCTGTGCATTGAAGCGCTCCTGATTTTAATTCCCGATGGAAATCCCACAATTTACGGTCAAAACTCCGATCTTATTTGTGAATGAAAGATGTGAGCTCTGATTTTATTTGAGGAGATAATTGAATAAAAATTTACCGAAATTTCTTGATTTTGATTAGTTTGCACTATAAGTTTCATTAGTTTGGTGGAAAGTAATTAATCCCTTTTCCATCATGCGTCCTACTGTTCTAGTAATAATAACCGGAGAAGTACTTCCCTCTAAAGACGTTTTCAGCTGATCCAACGTAATTCTGCCTTTTCTCATTAATTCTGCTAATATATCGACCTCAGGAATATCTTCTGCTGATTCTTCAAGGAGGAAGGATAAAATTCCATTTTCACTCTGAATTTGTTTTATATCTTGACTTAGTTTCGTCCATTCTTCCTCTTTTTGCTCCACTTCTTGAGTTAATTTAGTCTCGATAGTTTGAATTTTCATCCCGTAATCAGTAATAGCGATTTTTGTGTTATCTACATCTAATTTAATCTTTTCTATCTCCTTTTTGATAGTTCCTGTACTCATTTCAACAGTTTTTAACTCTCTATCAATGTCACGAACTCGCATCTCTTTATTCTTTTCTTCATCTATGACTTGTGATTGTTTCTGTTTTAGATTCTGAATTAAATTTTTATTACTAGCAATATCGTCCTTGAATGCTGCAATTTTAGCTCCTTGCTCTGTTATATCTGTATCAACAGCCTCTTTTTCTTTTATGAGAGTCTCAAGATACTCTTGTGTAGTTTTAAATTCCTGTATCCGTGTGTGAAGGAGCTGAGAAATATCCTCTCTTAATCGATTTAGCGCTTCATCACTTCGAATGTACTTTTCTCGTATTGTATCAGTATCCATCGCTTATACTTCCATTTCAAATAAATCTATTTTATCCTTAACTTCAATAGATTCTAAAACTGGATCAAATGTAAGAACGTTCCTTTCAGCTAGCTTCGATAAAATCGTTTTCAGAGATTCGAGATCAGTTCCCAACGCTGATCGAATTTCGATGATTGTTGACTTGGGACTAGGTTTATTGGCTAAAAATCGGATCAGATTCACTTCAGGAGTTTGTAAATATGTCTGACTTAGGATTCTTATGGCTTTAAATCTATAAGTAAGCATGTCCTTGTCATTCTGTAACCGTTCACACCTATCTTGGATTTTTTGAATTTTTGAATCATATTCAGGTTGTAATTCATCATATTTCTTTCTTAAGTCAAGAAGTTCGTCCTTATCCTTCTGCAATATTGTCGATAAAGAATCTTTTTCGGATTCTAATCCTGTAAGATGGTTTTGGTCAGTCGATAACCTTGATTGGAACTCGGAGAGTTTCTCATTCTGTAAATTTAGGTTAGATTCATGTGAGGAGATTTCTTTCTCAATTTCTTTTATTTCATTTAATAGGGCTTGCTGATCGTTTGTTAAATCGGAAATTTCACGAGTTTGTTCATTTGATGCCCTTCTTAAATCTCCAATATGGGTTTTAAGTGATTCGAGTTCATTGATTAGGGAATTTAAGTCATCCCGTATTAATTGAACCCTACTTTGGAATTTTGTAACCAATTCCTCCAACGTGAGATGAATCTTGCGTATTTCTTCTGCGGATCTTGGAGTTTCTATTGTCATAACCTCTGATTCTTTTTCTGTGCAAGGAGCTTAATTCTAGGTTCACGGACAGACGGGAGGTATAAAAAATATTCTTAACCATCTTTGGACGAATAAAATTTCTTCACTAGTTGTGAATAAAAATCGAAAAAATAAAATTATGTGAATAAATTTATAAATTCAAATTTCCAAGGATTACATAAGCATATATGATAAATAACAACTGATAAAAATCAAATAGGAAGAAATATAAAATGCCAAATTCAACAGGAGATAATTATGATGATGACCGCTTCCCAAGACGGAGACGAGGCTCTGAAAACCCATTCGATGAACTCATGAAGCATTTTCTGAGCCAGTTCGGACAGGGTTTTGATTTTGAGAATTTATTTGACTCTATGGATTTTTTTATTGAAGATTTGCTTCGAAAATTTAATCGAAACTTCATGCCTTCGACTGGTGACATTGAAGACAATCCTCCAGGTTTTGTATGGGGCTTTAGGATGACCAGTGGGCCTGATGGCCGTCCTAGAATTGAACGTTTTGGCAATACCCCCCAAAAAGTGGATTCTGGGAAAAGTCAATATCGACCATCTCCAGAACGAGAACCACTTGTTGATGTGATTGAAGATATTGAGGTATTACGTGTTATTGCCGAAATTCCAGGCGTTAGAAAGGAGAACATTGATTTATCCTCCACCGATAAAAGTCTCCTAATCCAAGCTGAATCTGATGATCATCGTCGTAAGTACTATAAAGAAGTGGACTTACCTTGTGAGATTGTACCTGAATCTGCAAGTGCTAAGTTTAAAAACGGAGTACTTGAGGTCGAACTGACAAAAGAAAAATGTTTAGAAGAATCAGGTACTAGAATTAATGTATCTTAGGAGCACGGATGCAGCTTTAACAAGGGACTGAATATATTGAATTTAAGTGAATACCAGCTTAAGGTTGCTGAAGCAAAATATCGTGATGTGGGGAAGGGTATCGCTCGTATCCCCAAAAGGATTATGAAACAACTTGAGTTACGATCTGGAGATGTAATCGAATTAGAAGGTAAATCATCGTTAAAAACCTCCGCGATTGTATGGCCAGCATATTCAGAAGATGAATCTGTTGATATAATACTCGTTGATCGTATCACAAGACAAAATGCAGGAGTCCATTTAGATGATAGCATTACACTTAGGAGAGCAATTACGCTAAATGCAACATCGGTTACTCTTCACGCTACTTCTACAAATACTTTAGGTAATGCAAAAGTCTTTTTCCACCAAAAACTGCAGGGAAGAGCGTTATCAGTTGGGGATCGAATGCGATTTGGTTCTATGGACAACATCTTTGAGTACAGAGTAGTTGATGTACAACCTGATAACGAATCAGTCATGGTGAATAAAGAAACGAAAATTATAATCGAGTCTGAGGCTACATCCCTTCATGAAGATCAAGTGGAGAGTAAAGCGATCCCGAAGGTTTCCTACGAAGATATTGGAGGATTAGATGAAACCATTAAAAATTTAAGAGAAATGGTTGAACTCCCCATGCGTTATCCCGAATTATTCCAGCGTTTGGGGGTGAATCCTCCAAAAGGAGTATTGCTTCATGGACCTCCAGGAACAGGTAAAACATTGTTAGCGAAGGCAGTTGCCAGTGAGTCAGCTTCTCATTTTATACATGTTTCGGGACCAGAAATAATGTCAAAGTTCTATGGAGAGAGTGAACAGAAAATTCGAGAAATATTTGAAGAAGCTGCTCAGAACGAACCCAGTATTATATTTATTGATGAGATTGATAGTATTGCTCCAAAAAGAGATGATCAAGGATCCGGGGAAGTAGAGAGACGAATCGTATCACAAATGTTATCTCTGATGGATGGTTTGAGTGGAAGAGGAGAAATTATTGTTATTGGAGCAACTAATCGACCTAATTCAATAGATCCTGCATTAAGACGCCCTGGACGATTTGATAGAGAGATAGAAATTCCCGTTCCGACCTCGGAAGCAAGAAAAGTCATTCTTGAAATTCAAACTCGGTATATGCCATTGTCTGAAGATGTCAATTTAGATGACATTGTAGAACAAACCAAAGGATTTGTTGGAGCTGATCTTACCTCGTTGACAAAGGAATCAGGAATGAAAGCCATTAGAAGATTGTTTCCTCAGATTGTTTGGGGTGAGACTCTACCAATGGAATTACTTAATCAGATTTCAGTAACCTCTGATGATTTTGAAAAGGCCTTAAGGGGAGTAAAACCGAGCGCATTACGAGAAGTGCTGGTAGATGTTCCTAAAGTATCTTGGAATGATATAGGAGGACTTGATGAGGTTAAACGCAGACTTCGTGAAGCAATTGAATGGCCCACTATATTTCCTTCATTATATGAGTATATGGGCACAGATCCTCCTCGAGGAATACTCTTAACAGGTTCACCCGGCACAGGAAAAACTTTGTTAGTTAAAGCACTAGCTAATCAGTCTTCACGTAATTTTATTTCAATTAAAGGTTCGGAAATTCATTCAAAGTGGATTGGAGAAAGTGAGCGTACAGTACAAGAAATCTTTCGAAAAGCAAAACTGACAACTCCCTGTATAATATTTTTTGATGAAATAGAAACTATTTTCCCCATTCGTAAGGAATCTAATCCCAGTTCTGAGAGGCTGGTCACTACTCTACTCACCGAAATGGATGGATTAGTAGAGATGGATGACATTATTGTCATTGGTGCCACAAATCGACCTGATATGATAGATCCAGCAATTCTACGGCCGGGCAGATTTGATTATATCATCGATTTACCCCTTCCTGACATGACAGCCCGTGAAAAAATTTTAGAGATTCACATAAGGAATAAGCCCTTAAATCCTAAAGTGTCAATAACATCACTAGCTAAACTTACAGATGGGTTTAGTGGAGCGGAATTAAAAGGAATCGTGAATTTAGCATCTTCATATGCCACTTCGAGATTTTTATCTGGTATTAAGAAGAACTCCCCGGCCCCCACTGATTTAGAGATCCAATCAAGGCTCGAATCTAAAAAACCAACAATAGAAATTCATGATTTTGAGAAAGCGATAAACACTATTCGTACAACGTCGAAAAATCGTCTTTAAGATTATATGTGAAATAAAAAGTGACGTGATCTATTGTATCTGGAAAAATTAACAGAAGAAATTGAAGAATGGTTAGAAAAGGCTGATGAGGAGGAGACTCTTCGTTTTCTAGGGAGACCAGTACCTGGAGATACAGATGGAATCATCATATTAGAATTATTGGGCTATTATGGAGCAGTAGCTCAATCTATAACAAAGGAACTGCAACAACTAAGTGAAAAAAGTATAAAACTAGCTGGAGTTTTTTCTAGTTACTTCAATGAGATGATTCAATTCATAGCTGGAGATATACTACTTCCTGTCTCATTGGTTCAAGTTCAAATTGGATCAAATCGTTTTATTCTCACAACAAGCAGCTTTGCTATTCCAGATGTAATTAGTTATCAGCTCTCTGAGGAATTATGGAAATATTATAAAAAGCTCAATCCTTCTAAAGTCATTATCATTGATGGTGTTCATAATTATCGTCGAGATACTACTTCGATTCCCGAAGTTCATAAACTAAATTCATCAAATTCTGGAGTGGAGTTCCATAAGAGGAATATTTCCGATTTCACAATGATGGGTCAGGCCGCCAGTTCTTTTCTAACATATTATTCCAATAATGAAAATATTCCCATTGAATTACTTACTGTCGATTCATTTGCCGATTACGACCCAATATCTGCTTTAGAGTTATTAAAAGTAATTACAAATGATTATAACATAAAACATGATTTTTCCAATCTTCTAAAGGAAATCAAGATTTTTCAAAAGTCATTTCAAACCTCCAAAGGAAGTATTACTGATGAAAACAAAAATTCCCTACCTGATACTCAATTCTTTTTATAACTGGTGAAGTAAATGAACAATAATCCAAATGAAGAAATAGAAATAATTCTAAAGATCCTTTCCTATCAGATTGAAAGTAATAAATCTATAAATTTTCAAGAAATTGATAAAATCCTTCATTTACTCTCAAATCGTACAAGAAGAAGAATGCTAGTTGAGTTGGCTCAGGAAGAAGGGTTCGTTAATGATCTTGTTAAACGCCTGAATGATCACCCACAATCCATAATAAGACATTTAGATGTTCTTAAAAAACAAAATCTGGTCATTGGGAAAGAAAGGCAGGGAGAAGGTCCTGGACGGCCTCGTCTTTATTACACCCTCTTTCCAGGAGTAGCAAAGTTTATTCAGAAATCTGAAACGAAAAACAGTAGAGAGAATCAATCACATATTTGTAGCAGCTTTCCTCTGTTAAATACCATTAAACAACAGCTTAATAAGCGCATATCACATACTGAACAGAGAAAGATCGTCTCTGAAGTAGAATCAATTAAGAAAGAGCACGAAATGGCACTTGAGGTGTGTAATGAAATCCTTGCTACAATGAAGAAAAAAGTAACAAAAATTCAAGTCGATTAAGAGAAGAAGCAGTATGCCGAGTAGCTCTCTGAGTCAAGATCAAATAATCAGCCATTCTCGGACAATTATTCTCTTTGAGAGTCTTGAGAGTGGAGTTAACTCTTTCTCTAACTTCTTCAAATCGCTTTATGATTCAAAACGTTTTAGCATCAACGGTGCAATCATCGGGGAAGAGAATATACTTCATAACGGTTTCTTCAGCGCTATTGAGAGTCTCCTCCCATATTTTCCGAATGTACATAAGTATTCGCAAAATGAGACACATTTATTATTAGGTTCGACAAATGATTTCATTTTTCTTGATCTAACCCAGAATTTTAATCCTAATAAGTTAATAATTGCTATCGAAACCGTAATTGCTGGTGGAGTCATTGTACTCCTTGGTAAAGACTATGAAACTTGGCTTAAGACTGTAAATAAACACCGTTTCACTTTTTCTCAGAAATCTAATTTGTTAAATCACTTTCTGAAAGAATTTCAACGTAATTCAGGTTGTATTAATGCAAACGATAAGGAATTCGATATTACACCTTATTTCAAACCAGTATCATTGAAAAATATACTTTCAGAAGAATTCTTGGGAATTCCCATTTCCAATGATCAAAATACTTTGATCAAGTATCTTTCTGAAGCCCTTGAAGACAACAAAGGTAGTAATTTTATCAATGTTATTGTTGCGGATCGTGGAAGAGGAAAATCAGCTGCTACAGGTTTAGCCTTAGTCAATTTAATTACATCCAATTCTTCACGAATATATCGAATTGTCATTTCTGCTCTGAGTATTTCTTCCACACAGAGAATTTTTTCATTTATTCAACAAGGGCTAGAACGTAAAGAATTAAAATTTCATATCCAGATGAAAGATGGTAAAATTGCCGGAATATACATCTCAAAGGGAAGTAAAATAGAATTTCGCGTTTCAGGAGAGATTTCACGAGATATAAAATGCGATATCTTAATTATTGACGAAGCAGCCGCTTTTCCACAAGAGAAATTAACAGAAATCCTTTCTAATACATCACAAAAGGTATTTATTACTACAATTCATGGTTATGAAGGAACTGGTAGAAGTTTTCAATACAAGATCTTACAGATGATAGAACAGAGTTCCAAGTTCGATTACAGAAGATTTACTCTCAGTGAACCAATACGGTATAGAGATGGGGATTTGATTGAAAAACTACTCAATGATACTTTCTTGTTAGATGTGGAACCTTCATCTCTTGATTTCACTGAAATTAGTAGTTTAAATAAGGATATAAACTTAATACACCTTAAACAACCTTCTGATCTATTTAATGCTGAAAATTTTGAGTTATTGAAAGAAATAATGGGACTCCTCGTTTATTCTCATTATAGAAACCAACCAAACGATTTTCTACTAATTGCGGACTCTTATAGGCATTCTCTTGCTTATCTGAGTCATCCAACAGGTGATAATAATGGAAGCAACATTCTCCTCGCATGTCAGCTAGCTGAAGAGGGGGGTTTGGCAAATGATATCATCAACAAAGGAAGGGAAGGGCAGTTTATTGAGGGTGAGATTATTCCAACGGTGGCAATAAGACATTTTTCGTCTGATTTTGCAAAGTTAAAAGGGCTAAGGATAGTAAGAATTGCAACACATCCACGTTTTCGGAACATGGGTTTAGGACGAATTGCTGTAGAAGATTTGATAAGAAGTAACCAGACACTAGATTGGATCGGGGTGAGTTTTGGAGCAACAACCAAATTAGTTAAATTTTGGAAGAAGTTTGGATTTAGAGCAATCCATATTAGACCAATAAAAACTCCAGAGACCTCTGAATGGAATATAGTATTTGTAAAACCCTTTTCCCCACATGCACAGAAGTACATTCAAGATGCTTCGAGTGATTTTTTGTACCAATTTTTCCATTTGTTACGACAATCATTGTTTGAAATGAAACCTGAATTGGTACTTCAAATCATACGTTCTTGTGTTTCTCTACCAAATTACAAAGTAAGAACAACTGAAAGTGGACGATATCGCTTAAATAAATTCAATGAAGGAAATATCAATTTTTTGCTAGCTGTGGATGTAATTTACGAATTGACCGTTGCGTATTTTGTAAGGCCTCTCAAAATCACTCTGAGTCCTTCTCAGGAGTTACTTTTGATTACTAGAATTCTTCAGGGAAGGACTTGGGGACAAACTTTAGGAAAAATAGGTCTATCATGGAATGAAGCGAACGCTTTGCTACTTAAAGCTGTGAAAAAAATAACACGAAGCATTTCAACAGAATAAATGATTTCTTGATACCATTTACATGTTTTCGAGTAAATCATCCAATGGTGAGGTCGTTTTATGGGAAATCTTTTCTTGAATTGCCGTGTTTGAAAATATGGGCATTCCGTTATTAAATGTTTTAGCTTTATACTTATCTATCTGAATTATATTACAAAATAAATTCATTGAGCAATTCATAAATGTTTTAAATTCTGAATTATCAATAACAGCTAATTTTCCTTTGTCACATTCACAAATAATATCGGAGGAGCCCTCTATTCTTTGTTTCGGAGTTTTTGTTAACTGGTTGAAAAATGATTGCCAAGAAGACATTTAAATTTCCTTCTATTCCTTGATGAATGGAAATTCACTTAATTAGAATTAATAGAGGCATGTTTTCCAGATATTATGACAAAAATTCTAATCTCAGAACCTTGGGTGTAAAATAGATTTTGTAAAAGGAGAAAGTACTGTTTCCAGAAAAAGTTCAATCATGGAGATTTTTCTGATTTAGGAGTGCAGACATCAAAGATTTTTACTCAATAAGATAGTAATTTGGAGTACATATTCCGAAACAGAAAAATCTTAAATAAATAAGGACAAAATATTATCCAAAGTCGCTAATCTAGCGTGTTGTATCTTTCAGTTGACTCTTAACTGTAAGTATTGCCCAAAAGTTCCAAAAACTGGTATTCGGATATAATAATCGAAATTTTGGCTGGTAATTTGTGTAAATGGATACTATAACAATTTTAGTAATAATTGGGGTATTATTAATAATCATTCGAAAGCTTTGGAGTTCTAAAGGCAGAAGAGTGCAGGATGCAAGAGAATTTGAAACTCAAGGAAGATATTTGGACGCATTAGATATCTACTCTAAAATATCAATTAATGAAGCCATAGATATGGTAATGCGAACGCCGGAAGCATCACAAATTTTAGCACTGAGAAGCTTAGAAAGAAAATTTCCTCCGCGAGCCTTAGAGAGAGCTTTTCTTAATTTAGCTAGAACTTACGCTTCTAAGAACGACCCACATAAAGCATCAAAAGCATATGTATTCGCTCGAAAACCTTTTGCTGCTGCAAAAGCATATATTGATGTAGGGGGTTTGGATTTCGTTCCAGCAGCCATTCAAGTTTTAGATCAGAACTCACAATTTATCCATGATCGAGATCAAGCAATTAGAAACTTAGCTAGACATGCCTATTCCAATCAAAAATTCATAGAAGCTGCCGAACTCCTTCGTGCAATAGGTGCTGAGGAAGAAGCTAACACTGTATTAATAGCAGCTGCTTCTGAATTAAAAAAGCAAGGTTTTGACTCCTTAGCTAAGCAATATTTGTCTACAACAAGCCACCCTAGGAAAGCTATTGTACGTTACCTTCAAGATATACAAAAAAGTTTCACTAAGGGAGATATTGAACAGGTTAGGCGATCTTTAAGTATAACTAATGAATTATTAGGAAATTTAAATCAGACTGCCGAAAAAGGACAAGAAAATGAAAGTAGAAAAATAAAAGAACAGGTACAAGAATTTGATAGACGATTGAAGGTATTAGATTCCGCAAGAGACCTTTTGAGAAAGAAAAAATTCAATCAATCTGTGGCTCTCTATGAGGAGCTCGTTGAGAGCTTCGGAGAGGAAGTTCCAGGATTTATTTATGCAGAAGCAGCACTAGCGAACGAAGAACATAATCCTACCTATTCTGCTTCCCTATATCAACAAGCTGCAGAACTAGTAAAATCGAAGGAAGCAGCAAAAACATTTAGATTTCGGGCAAAGAATATCGAAACAATTGCAGCAGGAGGATCTTCATCCTTTTCAACGATAACCGATTATCCTTCCGACCAAGATGTGGAAGAGAATTGCTCAGTTTGTCGAACAAAAGTTACTGATATAACAACCTTAGTACGGTGTCCAGAGTGTGGATCGCCTGCACATTATGCGCATTTAGCTGAATGGCTAAAGATTCGTGGGTTCTGTCCAATTTGCAAAAAGAAAATAAAAGTGAAGAATCCAAAAAGAAGGCAATAGCTTAAGGATCAATTTTGCATTTCAGATTGTTGTTCTTTATGATATCTCTTTGCAAATAATAATCTCTGAAAGGCTGAAATATTCGAAGCAACCCCGATTATTAATACGATGACTGAAAGAATACCAAAATCAACAATAGGCCAGAGGTCTGTCATTATATTCTCAATGAGTAGAATTTCTAAAAGACAACCAATTGACAACAATGTTAGTTTTTCTTTTCTCTCAAAAATACCTTGAGTAGATGTCATATTAAGGCCACCTCGTAGCTCTGCAGTTGAACGAACATAACTGGCCAGGATCATACCTTCAAAGCAAAAGAAAACTAATTCTGGATTTACATATCCTCCAATCATTATACCAAGTAGGAAGAAAAACTCTGAAACTCGGTCTAGGGTACGGTCTAACAAAGCTCCAAAATGGCCTGCGATACCTCTTGCTCTTGCTAAACTCCCATCCATCATATCTAATAATGAGGAAACACCGAGTAGAAATGTCCCCAATAGCAATCCTAAGCTAGCTCCCACTAAAGGTCCAGCAGCATAGGCTATACAACTACATATACTAGCACCAACACTTAACATGGAAATCATGTTTGGAGTAATTCGTGTACTTGCTAAGAATTTTCCAAAAGGAGCAAAAATTTCTTCATATCTCTTTCGTAAACCTTTTTTAGGATTGGCGTCTGTCACGATAGTTTCCCACTTATCTGAGGTATCTTCTATTCAAATCTCTTGGATTTTTAGTAAATGATAAATTTTTTGCGCTAATCATTTATAATGAGCGATTTTCTCACTTAACTTAAGGTAATAGTTTCAAAATACCATCGCTATTAGTTTAGAAGGAATCCTTACTTGAGATTATTGAAAGATCATTTAACGGCTATTATACTTCAAAATCTAAATTCTGAAAATGTTGGAATTCTATATAGTGGGGGAATTGACTCCTCGATTTTATTGAAGATTTTAATCGAAGAAATTGGAATAGATAGAATAATCCCAGTAACTGTTGGAGAAAAAGGCAGTTATGATCTTAATAATGCCCTAAGTGGAGCAAAAGAGTTAGGAATAAATCTAAAAACTTGTTTCTTAGAAAAATCATTAATCGAAATTACATTGGATAAAATTTTGGATCTTAATGTGATTTCAGAGGTAAATAAACTAGCCATTGCAATCCCGTTGTTTATAGGTATGAATTTTCTGAGCGAAAATAAGATAAAATGTGTTTTTCTAGGTCAAGGTGCAGATGAACTCTTTGGTGGATACAAAAAGTATGCAGAGCTATACAAAAACTCTGGGAAGGATTCTATTCGGACATTGATGGATTCCGACTTAGCTTCTCTAATGACTAATCAATTAGTTATGGAAAAAAAGATTGCTAAATATCTGGGATTACGATCTATCTACCCTTTCCTTTCTCCAGATGTAATCAAGTATGCACAATCAACTCCAATAGACCATCATATTATCTACAAAGAGGATGATCCCATAAGAAAGGCACTTCTTAGAAAATTGGCTGTTGATATAGGTTTACCTACAAGAATTGCAGATCAACCTAAGAAAGCTCTTCAATATGGATCTGGAACAGTGAAACTCCTACGGAAAATTACCAAGGATGCTGGTTTTCCGAATTTACGAATGTGGTTTGAGGAAACCTTCCACACTTGAAGATTAATGATGTTCTGGTCTCTCATAGGAAGCAATAATTGAATTCTGATCCGCTTGAATTATGAAAGTTGTGGATGTATCACGAATCTGGAATTGTGTATTTTTTATATTGTTAATTACATGTTTGATTTCTTTAGAACTATGACGAATCGAGAAATGAATAGGAAGTAATAGAAATAATTTTTTAAAACCATTCAAAGCATCAATTAAGGATAGAAGGTCAGTATGAAGATCAAGATGATAGCTATCGTTTTTACTCAAATATGTTGTCTCATGAATGATAATATTACAATCAGAAAAGAAACTTAGAACTTTAGGATTAAGTGTAGTATCACCAGAATACCCCAGGACAACTTCTAAATCACGAAAGATATCTGATCTCTTGATTGATTTACCTTTAATTATAATAGGCTTTGTATTTGTTTCAATTTGTCTGAGAGTAGAATTGAAAGGTATTTTCAATTTACGAGCTTTATCTACATCAAGTTTTACTTTCTTAAAAGTGAATTTATAGGCGACAGATCCTTGGGGTAGATGAGAATTATTTTCACACCTCAATTTGTAACCTGCTTCTGGGATAAATATATCTCCTACATCTATCACTTCAATGTTTACAACTAGGTTAATAATTGTGCCAACTTCAATTGCTAGGTATTTATAAAGAAATTCAGCATCAGATATGGGAAAATTCGAATCCTTTAGTGAAAAGACTTCTTTCATCCGCAACTGTAGCGGAATCGTTGATCCTTTCGGTATTACAATATTGAGCGGTTCTTGCTCTCGTTTTTCTCTTTCGAGTAAGATTATTCGATGTAATATGTGAGGAAGGCCTCCCCAATGGTCAAAGTGCATATGTGAAAGAATGATGTGTGATATTTTCCCGAATGTGGGTTTTCCTAACGCTTTGAGTTCTGTATTTTCTGAGCTTCCTACCACTTGAATCCAGTTATTCTGAAATTTTTGAAAAGCCTGAATGATCTCTGAAGGACACTCGAATAAAAATCGATTATCAACCAAAAACGAGGTTGTGGCATCATCAGCGGTCGGTACTGTTCCCCGTGACCCTATCACACCAATGATCATTATTTGTGGACACACCTAATGGTTTAAAGGAAGTAATCATGGCAAGAATATTTTTTGTCTTTAGGAGACAATTTTCTACCAAAATTAAAAAACTTAAAATTAACCTTTTCTTCTTCGTTCTTTTCTTTTCCTTCTTCTTAGCCGTTTTTTCTTCCATTTTTCTCGCAAAATACTTCACACTACTTAGGAATTTGTTATACGTGAATTTAAGTTTTATGCACTTTTTGATAGAGTTTCTTCAATCCATTCTTTAAATTTAGCTCTTGGAGCCGCACCTGCTCTTTGTGCTAATCTGTTACCTGCTTTAAATAGTATAAAAGTCGGTACAGAAAATATACGATATTTGCCAGATGCTTGGGGGTTATGATCAGTGTTAATTTTAAGAAAAACAACCTTATTGGAGTATTCTTTACTTAACTCTTCATAAACAGGAGCCATCACTTGACATGGTCTACACCATGCATCTGCAGAAAAATCTACTAAGACAGGTAAGGGAGAAGATTGAATTAATCTATCAATGTTTGAATCGTCAACATGAGTGACACCCATTTGATTTACTTCATTAAAGAAAGATACGTTCTTTTTTAGCGATGAAGCCTTCTTTTTCAAAATCTCTTGAAGTTCAGGATCAAGGTCGGTCAATTTATCTACCATTCTCCTATCTGGTTGACGTATTTGTCACCATGTTCTTGGAACACTCTAAGCTACCCGAGAAAAAGAGGTTTTAAAAGGATTTCAGAGAACATTAGATTGAAATAAGTGATTCTGTTAAAGGATGATTCAAAGGAAATTCGATTTCTTGAACTCAAAGCATTCATCCAATAAAATGGATAAAATATGAGGAACCCCTACAATATATTTATCAGTCAGAGTAGGAAGGAAAACTGTATTCAGGAAATATCAGAAAATTATGAGACATCAACGAATTTACCAATGTAAAATGATTGATAAACAAACCCCAGGTCTCCTAAAACTAATACGATTTTAGCTCTCAACACCTCTATTTGCGCTGGAGGAGTCTCTATTAAAATTCTGATTGGCATTCCACTACATAATGAACAAGCATATCTCCGTGAATGTCTTGTCTCTCTTTACGAGTATCTACAATCAGAATGTCCAGATTACGACATTATTGTCCTTTTAGCTGACGATGGAAGCACAGACCAATCTCGTGAAATATATGAAGAACTCTCGTTGAGTTATAATCTAAAAACAATACGTCATGAGCAAGGGCCATTAGGGTATGGAAATACAATCCTCACTCTGTTCAAAGAAGCACGAAAAGGATATGATGTATTAATTACGTTCGATGCCGATTTACAGCATGCTCCGTTTTCCATCAAAGAAATAATTGACAGAATGAAGGAGGATCCTCTTCTAGATTTGGTTTCTACTAGTAGGTATTTATCATACAGGTTCTGGAAAAATAATACAAAAGTTCCAGTCGATAGGTATGTTACAAATATGTTCCTTACGAGAACGATCAACGAAATTTTTGATCTTAAAATTACAGATGCCTTTTGTGGATTAAAGGGGTACCGAGTAAAAATTCTTCCTTCTCAAATGGATCATGCAGGGTATTCTTTTCCATTGGTATTTTGGCATTACGTATATCAAAATAAATTATCTGTAGAGGAAGTAGAAACACCTATTATCTATAGAATAGATAGAAGATCTAGAGGTGAATGGAAAACAAGAACCAATGATTATTTTCAGAAACTTGAATCTTTAATCGACACTGACACTTTGAAGAAAATAGTATCAGAATTTCAAAAGAGGACTATAACACAGATAACAGAAATAATTGACCATTATTCTGATTTTCCTATTTACACATATACTGACTTCTTTAAGATAAAATGGTTAGATGAAGAATCTAATAATCAAATAGAGGAGTGAAGCTGCTGGTGGGACTTGAACCCACGGCCAACAGATAACTCGGAAAAATCATAATTGAAGAGGAATCTTACGAGTCTGTCGCTCTACCAACTAAGCCACAGCAGCTTATTTTCCTAATCTAAGCGTAAAGATTTATGATAAATACTATTTCTATCTATTTTGTATAATCTTAATAAATAGTCATTCATTTAGAAAAGAGGTATAGAGGAATCAAATATCTTGGAGATATATTGAGACATTCAAAAGTGAGAAAAATAAAG
Source organism: Candidatus Hodarchaeota archaeon (assembly GCA_016840035.1). GTDB lineage: Archaea > Asgardarchaeota > Heimdallarchaeia > Hodarchaeales > Hodarchaeaceae > Hodarchaeum. The sequence goes on from JAEOTC010000030.1 coordinate 24,861, forward strand.
CGAATTTATGCTGTTCAGGTGAAGTTTGACCTCATAATAATGAATTCGGGTTGCAGAATTCAAGCAATGATATTTCGAATTCAAAAACATTTAAGATTAGTTAAAAGATGAAAATATAAATAATTCTAATGTTGTTGCGTATATGAAACTGATTTTCTTATTCTATTGTCATATTGAATTGTACCTACCCTCTGAAATCCATTCAAACACTTCTTAGCCTATTTAGTAAATTTGTCAGTTAGAAAGTTATATGAATTATATATAAAAAAGGTTAAACTTGAATTTAAGCAGAATTTAAGGCACCATTCCGTTCATGCAAAGATTTGTGTATATCTTCTGCTTTTATCTCATTAGATGTATTATCTAATTAAAGGAATGAATATAGATGGCTGCGATTGAAGTTGGTAGAGTTATTGTAAAGACCGCCGGACGCGAGGCGTTAATGAAAGCAGTGATCGTTGATTTAGTTGATCAAAACTTTGTTTTGATTTCCGGTGGTGGTGTATCCGCTGTAAAGAGACGTCGCTGTAATATTAAACATATTCGCCCGTTAGATACCATTATTAGTATCAAACGGGGTGCTAAAGACGATGATATTCAGAAAGCGATAGATAAGGCGGGTCTTATTGACCAGATCAAAGAATCTTTACAAATTACTATCTAAAATCACTTTTTCTTTTTTGGGGTCTTTTTATGACTTCCCCTTTTTTTGAGAAGGTATCGAATTACCAGACAAATCCTGAGTTTGGACTGTCCCCTGAGAAACGTGACATTTCAGATTTATTAAATCGAGGAATCATTAATTTAGATAAACCTGCAAATCCTACCTCCCATGAGGTCACTGCGTGGATTAAACATATTTTAAGTATTAATAAAGCAGGCCACGGTGGTACATTAGATCCCGCTGTTACGGGATGTCTACCAGTAGCTCTCGGTCGTGCAACCAAATCGTTACAAGTATTATTACCTGCAGGAAAAGAGTATATTTGCGTAATGAAACTCCACGAGCCGAAAACCCAAGATGAAGTAGAAGAAGTACTCAAAATCTTTCGTGGGAAAATTTATCAAACTCCTCCAGTAAGGAGTAATGTAAAAAGACAATTACGTGTAAGAAAAATATATTCCCTTGATCTCCTTGAACATCTTGATTCACAGTTTACATTGTTACGAATTAAATGCGAAGCTGGAACGTACATTCGAAAATTGTGTCATGATATAGGATTAATATTGGGGACGGGTGCACACATGCATGAATTAAGACGTACACAGACTGGACCATTCAATGTTGAGAATAGTGTTACACTTCAGGATCTTGCTGATGCATGGTATTATTATAATCAGGAGGGTGAAGATCAATATATCCGTGAAATAATTAAACCCATTGAAGCGATATGTGTTCATTTACCTAAAATTTACATTCGTGACTCTGCGGTCGATGCTATATGTCATGGTGCCCAGCTTACCCTTCCAGGAGTAATTAAATTTTCTAGAAATATCGATAAAAATACCCTGGTAGCTATTCTTACAATGAAGGGTGAATTAGTAGCCTTTGGACGTAGTACCTTGACAAGTAGAAAGATTGCAGAGCTAAAAAACGGTATTTGTACGAAACCAATTGCTGTATTCATGGAAAAGAATACATATCCACCATCGTGGAAAGAAATTTGATATCTGATTCTTCTCCTTCTAGAAACGGGTTGTAAACCTAAAAATGCATTTGTAACTGGTAAAAGAGTCCTTTAATCAATGTATTATTGAATTCCTATACCCTACGTCCTCTTCTTCCACCACGTTGTCTTGTACTATCGTGAGGAATAGGTGTTACTTCTTCAATTCTGGTAATCTGTAATCCTGAACGTGCTATTGCTCTGATTGCTGCTTGAGCTCCTGGACCGGGATTTCTTGCGCCAGAACCTCCTGGGGCTCGAACTTTTACTACAATCTTCCTTATACCTTTTTCTTTGGCAGCTCTAGCAATCTCATGCCCAACTTTCATTGCGGCATAAGGAGACGATTGATTTCGATCTGCACGAACTACTTGTCCACCTGAAGACTTTGCAATCGTTTCAGCGCCAGTCATATCGGTTAAAGTAATAATTGTATTATTATACGAACTTAAGATGTGAGCGATACCAGTGGAAGGATTTTTACTTGCTTTAGACATTTCTTATAACCAACGTGATAAATTAATTTTCTCTGTCCTCGGTAGGAGGAGGACCTACAGCTCTTGAAGTTGGAACACTCAATGCTGGATGTGTGGAATCATTGTATGGAGAGCTGGGAGAATAAGTAATAAGTTCTTCTTCTCCACGTTTGACGTGATAACTAGGAGCAGTAACTTTACGGCCTTCAAGAGCAATGTGTCCATGACAGATCATTTGTCGAGCTTGCCACGGAGTATTTGCGAGTCCAAGTTCATGAACAATCGATTGTAATCTTCGTTTTAAGAATTGTTCAACATTTAGCGAGAGAACATCATCAGTTAATCCCTCTTCGTTCGCCATGATTCCCATTCGGAATAATTTCCTTACGAGAATATTCCTTTCAACTTCTCTTTGTGATTCGGGCATGGCGAGGGAAGCACGAGCTCTTGATCGATATTTTCGGAGGACAGTTTGTGCTTTCCATATTTCTTTCTTGTTTCTGAGACCAAATCGTCCCATATATTGCATTTCCTCTTCAATTCGAGTTTTGTTGAATGGATGGCGAGGACCTTCAAGCTTTTTCCGTAATTTTCTTGGATCTCCCATAATTTTCACTTCATTGTTTTTGCTTCTTCTTGGATACTCCTATTGTGGTTCCTCCACGTCCAGAAGTTTTTGTTCTCTGCCCTCGGACTGGGAGTCCCAAATAATGCCGAATTCCTCTGTAAGAACGCGTCTTTTTCTCACGTTCAATATCAAGACGGATAGTATCAATCAAATCATTACTAATAATATGTAAGTCTTCACCCGAGACAATGTCTTTCTGCCGATTTAACATCCATGTAGGAATATCGAAAGCGGAACAGTTAGTAATAATATCTTCAATTAATTGAACTTCCTCCTCAGTTAAGAATCCACATCTCATCTCAGAGTCGATCTCGGCTTTTTGACAAATTTGAGTAGCAAGACGGTAGCCTACTCCCCTTATTTTGGTTATGGCATGAGCTACAAGCCAATTTCCTGGACAATCAGCTCCTGCAATCCTTAATTGGTGATTATACTCCAAAATTCATTCCAACTAATATTTGTTTAATAATGAATAGTTTGAACGTTAAACACTTTTCGTGGTTATCCGTTTTGCTATTCTCCTCTGCTTAATAAGGAGTTTGACTACCCTATATTATGGTTACGAACCTAAAGCAGAAAATTCTGAAAATTAATTTCCTAAGAATTTGATTCTTAAATTCGTTCTAAATGCTCAAACTCGTGATGAATGCTTCTATCCTTGATATCACTTGTTTTAATTGTCACACTTACCTTTTTCGAAAAATACTGAGTGAGACTCTTACATGAGAAATTAGAATTGAGCGCCGGGGGAGAGATTTGAACTCTCGAGCTCAAAGAGCACATGCTTTGTGGTAAAAAGGATTCCTCCTGACCACAGTATTTCCAGGCATGCTTCCTGCCGGACTAGAATACCCCGGCTGTCCGAATTGTTGTTTATTCGAAGTTTACGAATGTAAATAGGTCTTATTGGAACTTCTGTAACTAAACTTTAACTTATTCTCAATTACTGTAATGAGATCGCTTAATTAAGCAGCTCTCCTTCATTTTTCAGGTTTTTAACAGTTGTTTTTTGATCTTTTCTTGAGACTTTTTAGAATTATGATTTCAACGAAATATTTAAGCAGGATTTTTTATTTAAGGCTGAAATTCAAGGTAAATTGTATTTTACCTAAATTAAATCACCTTAGGAATTATAAAATTGTACATGTGTTATGATACTGGGTGAATAAGAGAGAATATTTAGCCATTACAACTGATAAGCGAAATTAGTCGTAAATAATCATTTTAGTGATGGAATTTATGGACTTGCCTTGAATATTCTTTTTTTGTCGGCATTGGGAAAATATTTGAAATAAGACTAGACTTATATTAGTAGGTATTAGACCTATTCCTAAACAGATTTATCTGAACTTGCGATAAGGAGATTTATTTTTTGAGAGAAACATTTGTAAAAACTTCAAGAGGACTTCTCACATTAACAGCGGTTGGCATTTTCAGCATTGTACTTGGTTTTCTCTATTATTCTGGCGTGGCTTCGGCAGATAGGTTACTATTAGGACTAGATTACAAAATCCTGTTTGCTTTCGGCTTTTACCTTACAGTTATGACTTTACTACCTTCTTTGTCAGTGATGGATGCCAGAGGGAAAACAAATGTAAAGAAGATATATCCTCATTTAATACTCTTTTTCTGTATCAGTATTTTAGTCATTATTTATTCATTATTAGTTTACGGAGAATTTATCACTTCAGTTGACACAGAGATAACTACCTGGTTTGATTTCTTTTCAATTGCTGGCATTATCTATTGTATAAGTTTATTACCATTACTGTTTGGTGTTCGTGATCGTGATCGATTGTGGAATCTCAAACTTGTTTACTTACTCCTAATTATTGTTGGATTGGTTTTAGAGATACTCTCTATGCTAGTTTATGGCCATTATATTGACGAAATTCTTGAAGGACTCCCACTAATAGGAGGTACATCTTGGGATGTCTTATTCTTTGGTGGAGGGCTTTTTCTAATCCTTGGAATTTTTCCGTTACTGTTTTCTGCTAGCCATGGCTTTCGAAATTTTCTTGATAGCACTCGGATACTTTGGTTAATCGGAGTTATCAGTGGACTAGTATTGGTATTCATATCGTTCTTAATTAGTATTGAGGTTCTTGAATCCAATTTCCTTCTGGATACTGAATGGCAGGTAATTTATTCTTTCAGTGGTTTATTGCTATTTTCAACAGCAGCTTTTCTCTCAAGTTCAAGAAAATTTAGTGGTATTTTAGGAAAATTAAAGATTCTATGGTTTTTAACACTGCTTATCGGCGTTCTTATGGTGATAATTTCTTTCTTCCTTCTGGTAGCGTCTTCTTCTGAAATACAAGATCTGTTAGGCATAACAAGTCAAATATATACATTTATGGGTTATTCTTGGGATATAATGTTTATGTTTGGAGGTGTATTTTCCTTCCTCTCCATGATTTTCATTACTTCAATTTTATATTTTGAGACTGAAGAGGTTAGTGGAGATTTTCAGACTTCAGATGTTTCTACCGACTCTTTCCTTGATTTGAAGACCACTCCAACAGAAATGGTTACTTATCTTGAAATCTTGAGTAATAATGAGAGTAATCTGATTAATCAATTCAAAGAAGCTGTTCGGGATGATAAATTCCGTCCACGTGTTTACGAATCTCTTGTGAAACATTACGAAGGACGTATTAAATCTTATAAAACAAAGATTGGCAGTCTTAGAAAAGCTAAACCCGGGACTGCAGAAGCTGACAAGGTTGGTGCACTTTTCGACTCCGTACTTGGTGAATCTCCTTCAGCAAAGCCAGCAACGAAACCTCCTGTAATAGAATCGAAACCCGTCGGTCTCCCATCATCACCACCACCCCCCCCCTCTACACCACCTGTTGCCCCTCCTACGATACCAACAGCAGCTCCCGTTCCCCCAACTTCAGCTCCAGCGATACCTGAACCTGCAATGCCAACTGGACAACCGAGTGATTCTCCCTTAGATTTAATTGCTGATGCAAGATCAACGAGTATTGCAGAATTACGAGGAGAAATGCTTAAAGAACTTCGTCGGTTAAGAGAAATATTCAAAGAGGAATAAAGAGTAATACTTGGGTAGGAAGGGAGATCTAAAGATTTTTCATTTTCTTTTCTATTGCCATAGAATAGCTAAATTATCATCTTGGAATGCTCGTTGAAAGATTTTAGCACTTTCACTATTAGTTCCTAACTTAATTTTTCCAGATTTTGATGTGGTTGCGGTGAAAAACTCGACTGGGAAGGAATCTTGAGACTCCTGGTAGAAAAAGCTGATATCTTTATTTTTTAATCGTTTAGGAAAATTGATTGTAATCGTCCGTTTTTGAAAAGCAATATTTTGTCGTTTAAGATGGCTCAATCTTGAATTGCTAAGTTTGGTAGGAGATTTATTTACATCAAGTTTGATTCTCAAAATTCTCTCAAGCATCTTTATAGTTGTCCCTTTCTGGCCAATAATAAGAGGTATATCTTCTTCATGGGCATGTATTACAAATCGATGCCCAAACTTATCTTTGGGAACAATTTCAACTGATTGGGTTGTGTATTGTTCAACTACCTCCTTTATCTCGGAAATCTGTTCGTAATTTACTTTTTTCGTGCTTTTATGTGATTCTTCTAATGGAATCACTACGGTTTGTTCCCCAAATGTGTACATCTCATAAACAATGTTGTCAGTCAAAAAATCACGCACTTCAACAACTGGTCGTGCAAGATCACTTTCAACTAACCCTGATGGAACCTTCACAGTCATCTTGACTTCGAGAATTGTTTGTATTTGGCCAGAATCAATATATAATATTGTATCAAGGACACTAGGAATTACTCCTAATTCAAGTTTGCCGATGAATCTTTGTATGGCATCTATAGCGGTACTCGAATGAATAACTCCAATTAGACCAATTCCAGCTAAACGCAGATCTGTGTATAGTCGAAAGTCATCGTGATCTCTGATTTCATCAAATATAGTATAATCGGGTCTTGATAATAAGAGAATATCGTGAATTTCTGAATGCGTACCAAAATTCTTCGAATATTGTGTAATCTCTGCCTTTAAATCAAGATCTCTGGGGGATTCAATTGTTTTGATGATTTTGCCCTTTTCATAATAGAATAGTGCTAATGCTCTTGTAAAGGTAGTTTTTCCTGCACCAGGACTCCCTGCGACCAAGATCCCCTCAGCTTTTTCTTCAAGGCGCTGTATTAAACGTGATTCTAGTTCATATTCCTCTAATGCCATCCTTTTCAATGGACGAACCGCAGTAATTTCCCACCCATCTGAAAACGGAGGACGGATTATCACAATGCGTCTATCCTCAAACTGAACAATTGTCGAATTTTCTCTGGCTATTTCGATAAATGTATCAGGAAAGAAATTCGCTTTTTCGATGATATCCTCAGCAAACTCAACTATCGTACTTTTGGAAATAATTTCAGAAGAAAATTGTGTAAATCGAATACTACCCGGTTTTCCTTTTTTTACGAACACATTTGTACCTTGTTTGATGTGAATGCTCATTGTTTCATTATCAAAAAATTTATCAATTTTCAATTGTTTATCAAGTTGTTTTATCAGTCTTGGTTCGACATATATGGTTTCTACTCCCATTGATTGAGCACTCATATCTTGAATCTTATCCGAAGTAACAAGAATGCCTCCTTCTTTCCATGCTAATTCACGAATTAATGCATCGATCTCTCCCAGTTCAAATTGGCGTGGTTTTCTTCCTGCTACAGAAAATATAACATCGTTTTCTTCACAGATGGATTTTATTAGTTTAAGCTCTTGGAAACCTTCAGTTCCCTTTTTTTTTTCTTGGTTTGCCTGATTTTCGAGCTCTAAAATAAGTGCAAGATGGATAATCACAGATGATCCTGGAAGAATTTGATCATTTTCAATTAAATTCCTTAATCCTCCATTAATGACCGTAGAAGTGTCTGGAATGTAGCGATTCTGTTCTGAATCGATATTATATCTTCCTACCATCAGATTTCCTCCTCCTCAATGTTATTAGACGGAGAAAACTCATCTTTAAATTCATATTCTAGGTTATTATACTCTAGCTCTAATTGAGAAGCTTGGTAGTATGTGACATCTCCCAACCTATCAATAACAGATAAAAGTAACTTTTTTCTATCAATCTTTGCCTGTTTTACAATTTGATCAAGCAAATCGAGATCAACGTCCTCACCTTCAGGAAGCGGATAAATCACGGTTTTACTTACAGATTCTCCAGGTTTACCCCCTCTTGAGTATATTCTGAACGGAGCAGTTATTCGAGTGCCAATACTTACCACATATCCTCGATTGCGTAAATCTTTGTAAACTAAATATCGACTCCAAAATTTAGGGTTGAGTTTTGTGAAATGAACCACTAGTTCATCTGTGGAAAGAGTTTCTCCCGTTTTTTCTGTTTCTAATACAATCCTCCCTCTATCTAAAAGTAATAATATTTCCTCAGGTTCTAAATATAATGTCTCCTCTGAACTCCAACGGCCAAAATACCCATTTTCAAAAATTTCAGTAGCTAGTGGTTTGTTTAATTGTAGCTGAGACATGGACAGACTAAAAGGTATAGATGGTGGAGATTCATCTTTGGATGATGGTTCTATTGTCATTTCTCTTAATTCCAGTGATTGATTTGGGTGACATCGTGAGAAATGTGAAATCAGATAATTTTTCTGTTCCGTTACTAATTTCTCCTCATTTAAGACAATGTAAAGATCATTTTTTAAAATAAATACAATATTAGGTCAAACGATCCTTGACTCTTAAATGAATGAATAGTGTGATTTTTATCAGAAATAACGACCCTCTAATTTCTATCAATAATATTGTATTCTAATCAGCTGTCTCTCTGTAATTCTTGACTTTATATCTCCGAATAGATTTTTCCTCCTTAAAATCATGGAAGAAAAACAAAGAATACCAATAGAGAAAAACAAAAACAAAAAAACCCCAAAGAAAAAGCAAGAGATAGACGTGTATTAGATTCTACAAAGATATACGGTTCTCAATTGAAGAAATTTTCAAATTATAAAGAGATAGGAGAGCGTAAACGTTGGGTCACAGAAAAAAACATGCACCACATCGAGGATCTCTAGGATATCGAAGAAAGAAAACAAGACGTCATACTTCTCGAATAAGAACTTGGTCTTCATCTACTGAGTCAAGGTTACTTGGTTTTGCTGGTTATAAGGCTGGAATGACGCATATTGCTTTGATCAATACTGATCGTAGATCCCCCTATTACAAACAAGAACAATTTGTACCAGTAACTGTAATTGAAACACCTCCTATTGTCATATTTAGCATTAGAACATATATTAAAGATCCAGTGACAAACCAGATCAAAGTTCGTAGCCAAATTTGGGGTGAGAAAGTTGAAAAAGACCTTGGTTTACGATTACAAGTCCCTAAGAGCAAGCAGAAATTAAAACAAGCTCTTGCATTGGAGAAGGAGACCCTTAATAAGGTTGTTGAAGTAAGAGTATTAGCTCATACTCATCCAAGAGAAGCTGGACTTTCACAGAAAAAACCCGATATCATTGAAATTAAGGTCGGGGGTAAGGTTTCAGAAGCATTTGATTATGCTGTCGAAATATTGGATAAAAAAATATCTTTAGATGACGTTTACAAAGCTAGTGATTTTGTAGATGTAAATGCAGTAACTAAAGGAAAAGGATTTGCTGGGCCTGTCAAGAGACATGGAATTAAAATATTACCTAGAAAAACTCGTAAAGGAAGACGAGTTGTTGGATGTATAGGTCCTTGGCATCCAGCCAGAGTTATGTGGACTGTACCTAGGGCTGGGCAGCTAGGAAATTTCAACAGAACCGAGTACAACAAGCAGATATTAAAGATTGGAGAGGATGGAGAAGAAGTCACGCCTTCTAATGGGTTTAAACGATATGGTAGAGTTTCTCGACATTGTCTAATCCGTGGAAGCGTTCCCGGTTCAACAAAAAGATTAATCCGATTACGGGACCCAATTAGACCAAAACCTGTTGATATCGAGGATTTACAAATAACATATATCAGCACTGCTGCGAAGAATTAGCAAGTTTGAAGAGATGTGGAAAGAAATGAAATCTACAAAGGTACCAGTTTTCGATACTGAAGGAAAAGAAGTTGAAAAAATACAGATTGCAGAAATATTTCAAACTCCTTTTCGGCCAGATTTAATAAAAAGAGCGGTTCTCGCTAGTCGTCGTAACAGACAGATTCCCTATGGAGTCGATCCAAGAGCAGGAAAGCGAACATCTGCAGAAAGCTGGGGAACTGGTCGTGGTGCAGCCAGAGTACCACGTGTAAAAGGATCCAGAACTCATTCGGCAAGTCGCGCGGCGTTAATCCCATTTGCAGTCGGTGGTCGAAGAACTCATCCACCAGAAGCTGATCAGAATTTCACTGAAAAGATTAATAAAAAAGAAAGGCTCATAGCTAGAAGCTCGGCAATTGCAGCTACATCCGATCCAGTGCTGGTGGAATCACGAGGACACATAATTGAAGAAGTTAATTTCTTACCTTTAGTTGTATCTGATGACCTTGAATCTTTGAAGAAAACTAAAGAAGTTCACTTAGCATTTAAAAATTTAGGATTATCTTATGATTTGGCCAAAGCAAAACGTAGAAATTCTCATGTGCGTGCAGGAAAAGGTAAACGACGAGGAAGAAAATATAAAACTGGAAAATCCGTTTTACTTGTAGTAGCTAATGATATGGGGATACTTAAAGCTGCTAAAAACATTTCTGGTGTTGATGTTGTATTTATCGATCAATTAAATACTGAACATCTTGCTCCAGGGACACACGCTGGACGCTTAACAATATGGACCAAATCTGCAATTAATTATCTTAAAGAATTAGAAAAGAATTAAATCTAAGAAATTGAAATACCTAGGTTGGAGTTAAATGAAATTCGACCATCCTCAAGACATAATTAAATACCCTCTAATCACAGAATCGGCGTTCAACAAGATGGACGACATAAATGAAAATGCCTTAGTTTTCATTGTCGATCGTCACGCTACAAAACACCAGATCAAACAGGCTTTCGAGTCACTATACAAAGTCAGTGTGGTGAAAGTAAACACACTTATCACTCCACAAGGTAAAAAGAAGGCCTTTATCAAGCTTGTTCCTGAAAATAGTGCTTTAGATCTAGCAACAGAAGTAGGAATAATATAAAAAGGTGATTTAAATGGGAAAAAGAATTTTAGTACAAAGGCGAGGACGTGGATCCCCAGTTTTCCGTGCATTATCGCATCGAAGAAGAGGAAAAGCACGTTATCTACCTATTAAAGAACCAGAACTCACAGGTAAAATCGGATTTACGATAATCGATTTCATTCATGAAATGGGTCGTGGACTTCCCTTAATGCTTGTACGGTATGATGATGGGGATGAGTGTCTTTTACCTGCTCCTGAAGGAGTTCATGTAGGTCAAAAATGCGAACAAGGAGAATCAGCAGAATTAGAGGTTGGAAATGTTGTCCCAGTACACAAAATCCCTGAAGGAGTTTGGATCTGTAACATTGAGATGCGACCCGGAGATGGTGGAGCACTTTGTCGCGCATCAGGGACACATGGTCAAGTTCGTGGTCAATCTAAATCTGGACCTTCAATTCAACTCCCCTCAAAATATACGCGACAAGTTCACAAAAATTCCCGAGCGATGGTTGGTGTAATTTCTGCTGGTGGTCGCCCTGATCGTCCGTTTCTGAAAGCCGGATTAAAAAGAGCATTTATGAGAGCAAAAGGTCATAAGGCATTCCCTGTCGTCCGAGGCGTCGCAATGAATATTGTATCACACCCATTTGGTGGTGGGGCACATCAGGGGCCAGGACAACCTACTACAGTTTCGCGAAATGCTCCTCCAGGTCGAAAAGTAGGCTTGATTGCTGCACGAAGAACTGGTCCGAAAAGAGGACGAATAAGAAGAGAATGAGGGTAAAATTACCCAGATATTTTCTTTTTCACTTTTTTTAACCTTACGAAAGATTCTCTCTCACGTTCGGCTAAAGTTAGGCGTATCCACTTTACAGTTGCTACAATTCTTGGAATGATTATGTAGTTTAATGCATTAACTCGTCTTTTTGTCTCAATTATCTCTTTAGATAATCGAGAAATAGCAGACTGGACTTCTGCTAACTGAATAATTGCTTGTAAGCATTCTTTAAATAAAAATAGATTTTTATCAAATTTGGCTGTTGTTCGTTTCAATGAATATGAAATATTCTTTTGATTATCTTCCTCCGTATCAATTAGATTAAACATTGGAACTGAAATACCCATTAGACTTCGTTTTTTACTTTCTAGTTGATATGCCTGTTTGAAGTTAGATACAACTCCTCTTAATTCTGTAATACCCAATTGAAGCTCTAATTTCCTATATTCATCTTGGGCAAGTCTAGTTTTTTCCAGAGCTTTCTCTCGTTTTTCCTTGTAGGTATTCACAGAGGTAAGAAGTTCTCCAGTCAGCGCTTCAAGTTTTTCGCTAAGTAATTCATATCCTTTTGTAGCTAACTCCAATCGTTGATTGAGCTCCAATAGCTGCATACGAGTTGGGGTAATTCCTGGAATAATCTCTTCCGTACTCATCTTGGAACCTCTAAATTCATTTGGTTAATCTTTATAAACAGAATCAGTAAAAGTCTGTTATTTCTGACTTCTATTGGGTTTTAATGGGTTTATTTCTTACAAGCTTTGATTTTATTACTGATCTTTATCACTTTGCATATTTTATTAATGCGGGGGGTGAGATTTGAACTCACGAAAGTCTACACTAACAGATCTCTTCATCTATCTCTTGATGAGAACAAATCTTGAGTCTGTCCCCGTTGACCTGGCTAGGGAACCCCCGCTATCAGTACCATATCATCTACATAATTTTTATGTGAGTATCAATCAAATAAGAAGGAAATTTAAAGATTTCGGGAATGAAAATCGCTGATTTCTTACCCTTCATATATCCTCAAGTCGACTAAACGTAATCATCATTGCCTCTTCTAATCTCAATGATCGTGTACCATATTTTTCCAAAATATTTACACATGTATCAAAGATATCCGTTATTTTTTTTCCTTCAGCTTTCAGTAATTTGGGAATTCCACTATATGGCCCTCCAAATACAATTATCATATCTTTTTTCATATCTATCTTCTGATTTAAGGTAGAAAAGGGTTCACAGGTTCTGGAGGTTGCTATTTTGTATTCAGATCTGTTTGCTAATACTTTACTCAGTGTTTGCTGATAAGCATTTACAGAATAACCCCAATATTCTTTTTTGGGAGGACTGGCTAAGACCTGTGCCTTGAATCTTCCATTAGCCTTGATTATCTGCACTGTGACACGGATAGTCTTATCTTTTAGTGATTTTTTCCATCCCACGACCTCAAGAAGTTCTTTTCCTCCTACATCAGCAACTACACGATTTTGATTTAGAAAAATCACGCCCTCTCGTATTTCATTTCGTTTTAAATCACGAGTTTTCATGTGATGAGGAATGGCAAGCGGGGATAATATTCCAACAGCTGCAGTATCTCGTGAGAGAGGAAAAAGTCGTTTTCGTAAGTACTGAGGGCATTCAATATATTTTAAGATTCTAGTAATGATTCTTCGCTCTCGATTTGCACGAGCAGGTTTTAATAGAGGATCATGATATATTATAATGTTACTAATCTGAAATATGGCTGCTATCCTGCTTAATTGAAAGAGCTTTTCAGTTTTTGACCGTAGATCGCTGTTATCGCTTACAGCGGAATCAGGTATAGCTATGGAGCGATGTAGAGGCATAATTCTCATCAACCTTCTGGTGATGTAATAAAGTAATAACAATCAAATTAATTTGAATTTAGTCTAATTCTTCCTATGACGTGTTATGATTCTCTCTCCTTGTCATATTCAAATATATATGCGCGGATAATATCTCTTGTGTTGATAATCCCCAAGATATCACCACTGACACTAACTACAGGCATTTGATCCAGATTTTTCTGAACCATTTTTTTAGTAACTTCATGAATTGTCGTTCCAGTGTAGCAGAGTTCGACATTTCTTTCCATAATATCAATTACTTTCATATTGCTAGGAAGAGTAAGCGTCTTTGATCCAATAATTAGTACCGATTCACTATCCCAAGAAGAACTATCATTTTCCGCACCATGCCCAGTACGGCTGGTACTTTGAGAATCCAAAATCTCTGCCACCTTTAAGAAGTCATTCTGAGTAATAATCCCAATCATCCCAGACTCATTAAGAACTGGTAATCCTTTTTGGTGACTAACTCGAAGTATCTTAGCCGCGATATTTACCGGTGTTTCTTCCCATATCGTTGTTACATTAGGATTAAAATAACTCTTGACATCTAATTGAATTTTTGCTTTAAGAATAACTTTTTTGATGATATCATTCCTAGCCACTAATCCAAGGAGAGTTTTATCATCCTCATCAACAATAGGAATTCTTTGGAATACATTGTCTCTATATATTCTAGCGGCATCGATTACAAGATCAGTAGGTTTTAGAGTAATAACATCTCTTTTCATCAATAATGATAGTTGAGTTTCATCAGGATTTCTGAATAGATCGGATCTAGATAGGATTCCGACAAATTCATCAGAATCTTTTCTTAATACAGGGTAAACACTCAAACCTGTTTTACGAATAGCTTCAATCAATACATCTCTATTACCAGGGATTCTCATCGTAACGAGATCTTCTTTTTGAGTCATTATTTCAGAAATAGGAATATTTTCCATTATCATACTCAGCCTATTCATATTGTATTTATTTAACTTCTAGAAGCATGCAGAAAAAAATTCTGCTAAAAATGTTAGATCTGATGTTATTGAAGCAGATTTAAGATGAGAATAAGTCCTACAAATGCGATCGCTAGTCCAACTGTCCAATAAGGGCCAATTTTTAACCCTGGTGAATCCGATTCGGAATAAAACCTAATTAATCCTGCACCTGTGGCAGGCATCGGAGAATCATCACGTTTTTTCGTTTTTCTGACACTCATATTCTAAGCTCCTGTCTTAAATGCCTAGATCGATGTGAACATCGTTTCAAGTAGTCTGATTCCTGATTTACTTAAGAAGTTTTACATCCAGATAAACATTTGGTTGAGACTGCAGTTAGTTATTGAGTCTTAATATCCGAAATTCTTCTTAGCATTCGAATTGTCGATTGTTTATCAATTAAGAATATTTTGTAGAGTTCAATTTCGAAGGGTTATCTACCTCATTCTGACCAAATCAATCCAGAAATAAAGGCGACTCCTTTATCTAATCGCCACCATATCCAGTCTAACCAATCTGCGAACTGGTCAATTATTGGAACGCCCATTCGCTCAATGATTAGGGCAAACAAGATCGTTCCGAAGAATCCAATTATTTTAGATGAAACATCATGTGCCCAGTAAAAGGCTGTTTCGGAATCCATTCCAAATTGTGTAACTAAGAAAGATACACACCAAAGATGGAATGTAATTCTTAATGTATTTCCAATGAATAAGGCAAAGAAAAACACAGCGCTTGCTTGAATCTTAGCCTTCCAAGTTGCTTCGGCAATCATTATAATAGCAATGAGTAATCCTCCAGCTTGCATGCCAGTACATGCCTTTACAATCCAATAATCACCATTTGTAGATGGAATATGAATTCCTGGAGTTTGTGATGTTGCTTCAAGAAATGGAAATTCCCCTCCTTTCAAAAAATCAGGAATAACAGAAGTTGGATCAAGAGTTGGGATAGGTGAGTTTTCAATGTTTAGAAAAGTAAGTATTTCGTGAATAATGTTTCGTGTAGGGATTTCTAAAAAGACCCAATCAGGAACAGTATAAATCAAAAATGTTATTAAAGTGGCTATTAGCAAAGATGATACCATTAATTTGTCGTTATGGAATCGTTTAAGTTTGGTGGAAGGAGTTATTTCTTCAATTAAATGACCTTTTCCTTCTTCTGGTTGATTTCCCACAAATTCATTGTTTGATTCACTGCTACTAGTCATCACATTACACTTCGAGTACCCTTTTCGATAGGCCATTTTGTTGTTTAGATTAATACTTTATTTCGAATGCAAAATTCGATAATTAATCCACTAATATGAGAAGTTCGATTAGTCCTTAAAATTGTTTATTTTCGTTTCTCAAATTAAATTAACTTCAGTAGACTACGAGATTACTCGAGAATTAGTATTTAAACAATTCTTTCTTCTGATCTGAAGTTCTTTCGGTTTAGGAAATGAAATGGTCTGGATTTTTAAGTGTATACCAGCCATAAGTAACCTTACAGATATCTTTATCAACAAGCTCTCGTAATACCTGTTTAATCTGATCTTTTGACAATTTTACTTCTGAAGTTAGAAGATTAGACTGCGCTTTGTATTGTGGACGTTGTAATAATGCTTGAATAACTTGGATTTCGGAGTTTGAAAGATCTACTCCCTTTGGGACTTTTAAATCAGGTCTAGTAGAAGTCGTAGAATCTGGACTTTGGGTACCTCTTCTCTGCTCCAAAATATGCTTATCTTTCAAAATATACCAACCATAAGACACCCTTAAAATACCTTTATCAACTAGATTTCTTAATACTTCCTTTAGAATACTTTGTTTTAGGCCTGTTGGGCGTGTTAATAAATTTGATTGGGCCTTTAAGTTTGGTCTTGATTTTATTGCTTTAATTGTAGCAATTTCTTCTGATGTAAGACCTTCTCCTGTCCGAGAAATTCGTGGGGATTTTTTCTTCTTCTTTTTCCGATTAGAGTCCGAAAATGTTTTTTTGAAGAACGGTAAATGACTTTTCTTTATTATAAACCATCCAACTTGCGTCCTAAGAAGGCCCTTTGATATCAAATTCCGTAAATGTTTTTCTGCTTCTTCTATCGGAACGTCCATATCTTTCGCTAGTATTTCAGGTTTCGTGCGATGTTTTATTCGGGCGAAAGTTCTATCTAGAATTTCCATTTCCATTTCTGTAGGTAAATCTTCCTCCCAGTTATCCTTTCGGAATAATCCTGTTGTTTGTTTTAAATATGGGGCAACATCATCAGAATAGGATTTTTCAGGGGGTTCCATTTTAAATAAATCTGCTTCTGGATCTTGATCTTTGGATGTAGTTTCAGATACATCAGAGGGGGGTTGTTTAAACAAACTTTGCTCATCAAAATCGTCTGTATCTTTTTCGAATTCAGACATGTCATCAGAAGAAGTGTTGTTATCCTTCAATGGTGGTTTTTCCGAGATTTCGGGAGTAATGGGTTTGTCAATTTTCTTAATTTGTGGAGTTTGTGTTTCTAGAGTGCTTTTACTTGTTTTAGTCTCCGTTGACGATTTTGGTTTCGCTTTAGTCATTACTGGAGAAATAGTTGGCCGTTTTTGTCTTTCTCCCAGCTTTGATGCATTAGATATCTGTGATGGCCGTTTTTGTTTCGGAACAGGTTCTTGTGTTGGTTCTGAACCGAAAATTAAAGTCTTCTGTGTTTTATCAAGGTTGACCTGTGCAACATTGAATAATGCCTCGATTTTTTCCAAAAATGAATCGAATGAGGATCCCATCCCTGTGACTTCGCATATAATTTCCTCATTAGTTTCAGTGATTAAGTGAAACTTTGATCGAACTTTTTGTGTATTTAATTTATTTAGGCTGAAAAACTCCCTAATTTCTCTGTTCATTACACTTGATTCATTACCATGAATCTCTAGAACATATTGTAGAAGTTTTGGTTCAGTACGAGTCTCTTCGATATAGAAAATAATCGAAGGGAAATCAGGTATACGAGGAGTAGCATGAACGCTATTATCGATAAATTCTATCTCCCGAAATCTTCCACGCGCTTTTAGAAAGTTCACAAAATCATTTAAAACAGAGTTTTGCCGGAACATTTTTGGTTATTTCCTTTTTTATTTCAGAATGAACCCCAAGATGAATAAAGTAATACTTTAATGCCGTTAGAAGCTAAATTAACTTATAATGAAAAACTTTTCTTAAATTCCTTCGTTAAGAGATGATTTTTGGCCTTTATTTAATGTAATAGAGAGAGAATATAGATTATTCTTCAAGTTCACCTTCATTTTCTTTTCTGAAAAGAGGTTTCAAAGGTCCAGGAACCGTGAAAGTGGTGTTTTCTAGCTCTCGAATGTTAATTTGATCATTCTCTCTTGAAATATCCTCCCATAGTTGATTATATTTATTTAAAGGAAGTCCTAGGGGCGGAAATTGAGCTGGATTCAGGTTGGTTAAATCATGTTCAAGTAATTTTCCAGATTTAGGATTTTTTTCATTATTTGCATGTTTTGATGATGTATCAGATAACTCAATTAGGCCAAACCTCTGTAGTTCAGCTATAAATGCAATAAGTGTTTGCGGATTTACACCTTGTATTTTTTCTATCATTTGAGAGATGGAGAGATCATTATCAACGAGATGTTGTAAGACTTCTTTTACCAATGGTTTCTCTAGCAACCTTTGAATCATAGAGTCAATTTCATTCATAATTTAATTTCCATTTGTGTTTATCACAAATAACTTGCACCCTGATTATTCTTTATATATTTCCGAAGGTATCAATTCAGATTCTTATCAGAATTTAGGTGTGATCTTACTAAGCTTTGAACGCTATGAAATAACAGATTTTTTTCATGAATAAAAATGTTAATAACTCCAAAGTGAATCGCTCCTTTGACCTAGTAATCAACTAAATTGTAATATTCAATCATATAGAGTTGTTGAAGGCGGTTTAAATGGCATCAGGACAAGAAATTGTTGTAGAATGTAAAAATTTAAGGAAATCCTACATCTTAGGAGAAGTGAGGGTAGATGCTTTGAGAGGGATAAATATGCAAATTAATAGAGGCGAAATGATTTCAATAATGGGCCCAAGCGGATGTGGAAAAACAACTCTTCTAAATATTGTTGGTTCATTAGATAATCCCTCTTCTGGACAAGTTTTACTTGAAGGGAGCGATATTTCACGCGCGAGTGAGCAACAACTTACAGAAATTCGACGAAAAAGTGTCGGCTTTATTTTTCAATTTTATAATCTCCTACCGGTTCTTACCGCATTAGAAAATGTTGAACTGCCTATGCTAATTGCAGGAATTCCAAAAGATAAACGTGTGAAAAGAGCAACAGAACTACTAGAGAAAGTAGACTTGCTGAGACGAAAGGATCATAAACCTGATGAGCTAAGTGGTGGAGAACGTCAGAGAGTTGCAATTGCACGGGCTCTCGCCAACAAACCAACAATATTGCTAGCGGATGAACCTACAGGCGATTTAGATACTGAATCTGGGCAAGCAGTTTTGAGTTTGTTGAAAGAAGTAAACAAAACAGAGAACCAAACATTGATTCTAGTAACTCATGATTCCAACATCGCTAGAGAAGCGAATAGGATCTTCCATATTAAGGACGGAATCGTAGCTTCTGTTGAAAATGTATCATAAAACAAAATTAATGCTCTAAACAAGCAAAGATTGGAGCGGATCGTGACCATCTTTTGACGATTCGGCATCAATAATTCTTACTAATTCCTTAAAGCGGTTTCTGATTGTTACTGGGGTTATTTTGGCTGCAGTAGCGATTTCTTGTTGTGTACGGCGTTCTCCAGTCTGTATGGTTGCAATGTATAATGAGGCTGCGGCAAGACTCATTGGGTTTTTGCCAACTGTAGCTCCCCGTAATCTAGCAATGTTTAAAATTTTCACTGCTTGACGACGTGCTCTCATGGTAACACGGAGATTTATCCCGAGACGGTGAACTAAGGCAGAATAATCACTTGGACTAACTTTCAAGTCTAATTTTTGTAAAATAATTCTTATACACCGGCCTAGTTCTTTGGATGATATATTCGATACGGAGGCTATGTCTTTTAAGGTTTGAGGAAGTTTTTTCTTTCGACAGGCAAGATAAAGACTTGCTGCGATCATCCCGTCAATAGAGCGTCCACGAATTAAGTTTTTTTTCAAGGCCTTCCTGTAAATCATGGCACCCATTTCAGCAACATCTTCAGGTAATTCAAGCTGGCTTTTAATCCGTTTGAGCTCCTTTAGAGCGAAGCGTAGATTTCTGATTTCCGACTTTCTAGTTCTATTATCAATCCGAGAAAGTCTTCGGTATTTTGTTTGTGAAGAAAAAGGAAGAGTCCTTCCCGAAATATCTTTCCTAATATTTCCTATCTGAGTTCGCAGTCCCATTTCTGCTTTAAGCGGAGTTATGGGACCTCCAGCTCGAGCCCGTTCTTGAAGTTCAGTTGAATTATAAGCACGCCACTCTGGTCCCATATCAATTTGTAAGTCAATAACAAGTCCACAAGAGGCACAAATTGAAGTGCCTTTTGTCATATCCATGACTATATCGTTACTACCGCATTCGGGACATTTTTGTTCAGGTGGTGACAGGATACTTGCCCTCCAGTTGAGACCTCCGATGGGATTTATATACTAGATAGGCTTTTAAATAAGTATTGGAAAAGAACCCCACTTTTCATATCAGATGTAAAGCACTGTTCTAGATTAGGAAATTCAAAAGTCATTAATCCAGTATTTATACATTTTACTTGGAAATTTTACATAATTCAGCCACTTACAGAGCAAAAACCTTGATATTAGGGTTTTGCTGGAATTTTCAGTTGTCTTATTAGTAATTCTTCTTATTCCAAAGAGGAGGAAATTTTCTAACCTTCGGGAACTGGCTGTATTAAGTTTCATTTGAATTAATGGTAAATAAAATCCTAGCTCAGCTTATAAACCTTATAAATGCTTATAAGTTTGGTTTTTAAATAAGTAGAAGGGTCTGTATATATTCTCAGAAGAATAGAATTTCCCTTAATTTTTCTTCATATTGTATTCTGGCTCTTAATCTTGTTGTGATTGTGATTATTATGTCAAATGAGTCAAATAAAGATGATTTGTTTGCTGAGGTACAGAATGTTGTAGCTTCAGTAGATTTACGTTGTAAAATTAAACTTGAAAGAGCTGCGAGTCGTCTTCCCGGGGATGTTCAAGTATCGTATATTCCAGAGCAGTTTCCTGGAGTCGTAGTCAAAATAAAAAAGCCTAAAGTGTCCATATTAGTGTTTTCTTCAGGAAAGCTAGTTGTAACCGGTGCTAAGTCAGTAGAAATGATTGAAGAAGCAGTTGAAGTTATTTCAGAACTCTTACGCCAAGCAGGGCATAATGTAAAGCATGAAGCTACAATTACTGTACAAAACATTGTTGCTTCTGGAACTTTAGGAAAACGAATTAATCTTGAATTGGCAGCGTTATTATTAGAACATTCTATGTATGAACCAGAACAATTTCCTGGTTTAATCTACCGAATGCAAGAACCTAAAGTTGTTCTTCTCCTTTTCCAATCAGGAAAGCTAGTTTGTACAGGTGCGAAGAAAGAAGAATATGTTTATCAATCCATTCACAAAATATATTCAATTCTTGAAGAAATAGATGCATTTGAAGCAGATAGTTTGCAGTTTTAAGATTAATCTTCGTTAATAAAATCCCAACTCAATTGAATTGCTTCAGGAATCTTCGATACTAAGTTCATTGTCGAAAATTCTCTAAAAGCAAGCTCACCAGCTTTTCCGTTAATAAAGGCTGCAATCGATGCGGCGTAGAAAAGTTCGCTAGTTTTGTTTGCATAACAAGCAGCTAAACCTGCCAGTATATCCCCTGTGCCTCCCCGTGACATTTCAGGTATACCTGTCTTATTGATTTTGTATCTTTTAGAGTCAGATATAATATCCCAAGGACCTTTTACTAACCAGACAGCCTTAGAATTTTGGGTGATACTTCTTACTTCTTCAATTCTTCTAGCAAATGAAGAAAAGCCAGAGGGTAAAGTTTTTCCAGAAAGAACAGCAAATTCACCAGCATGGGGTGTAAGAATAACCCCTGAATATAATTGTTTTTGATTGATCATATGTAATGCATCGGCGTCGATTACAATAGGAATTTTTTTTGTTTTCGAGAATTTGAGAATTTCTTTAACAGCTATCTTTGAATCGGAATGACGACCTAATCCTGGTCCAAGAACTATTGAATCTGTATTTTCTATCAAGTGATAGGGTATGGAATCAGATGTTAAATGTGGATGTGGGTAATCTACAACGATAAATTCTGGTGTGTAAGACCGAATCGCTTGTGTAACTTGTTCTGGAGCAAAAATTGTTACCAAATCCGAACCCGCATTTAGTGCTCCCATTGCGGATAAAGCGGGAGCTCCAGAATATTTTTCATTCCCTCCGATTATCAATACCTTCCCTTGATCTCCTTTTCTCTGCCATTTAGATTTATCGGAAATCGCTAGTAAATCTCCAGGACCGGCAATAAATTCTGCTTCTGGGGGAATACCGATTGGAACAATTTTAATTTTTCCTGAATTTCTTACATTCAACCCCTTTTTTTGTTTGTGGAAGACTACTGTATGGTGAGCGTTTATAGATAAATTTGCTCTTTTCCCCGTATTTGGATCGACTCCTGAAGGGGTATCTACAGAGATGATAATTCCACCTTGAGCATAGTGTGAATTTAGCTTTTCAATCACCTTTGCATAAAGCCCTCTGACATTCCCATGGACCCCGGTACCAAAAATTGCATCAATAATGATTGAATCTTCATGAATTTTAATATTATCAAGTTCTGTTGAATCTTTCACCTCATCTAGACAAAGAGAATGACTCATATTTTCCAGAATTTGCCAATTTTTTCGAGTTGATTCTTTTTTGATATCTCTTTTCTCTCCTATTAAGTAAAGGGATACTTTGGCCTTTTTGGCTAAATGTCGTGCAGCTACCATCCCATCACCCCCGTTCCCTCCTTTTCCAGCGATGATTACAATGCCTAACCTATTAGTTTCCTGACTAACCTCCCAAATAAAATCAGCAAGTCCTTTACCTGCATTTTCCATTAGAAGAAGTCTTTTAACACCTAGAAAATCTGCGTTGACATCTACAATAGACATTTCAAGAGTGGAAATTGTATTATTTCTCAAATCGTCACATCAGGAGAATGATTGAGGTTTAATAGTTCTGTACTTCATTTTAGTTTTACTTAAACTGAGAAATAGAAATCTCGTGTTGAATCAGAAACAACCACAAATTAAATATTTCTTTTTCTTGTCTAAATATGTAAGGTGGATGACAAGTAGATGGATCTCTTTCTTTTTCTAATTCTATGGTTAAATCTAATTTCTGCTCTGATCATTATCCCTTATCCGATAAATTTACTCTTTCTAACCATCTGTTCAACAAATTGGAAAGATCCAGTGCCTGTAGAAAATTATAGCGAATTAGAGCTTCCTTCTGTTACTATTCAAATACCTATATTTAACGAGGAGAAAATAATCCAAAAAACACTTGGGCATCTCGAAAATATCAATTACCCATTAAGTAGTTTAAAGATTCAAATTTTAGATGATTCTACCGATGATACTTCGCAAATAATTGATAAATTTACCACCAAAATCAAAAAAAAGGGAATTTTAATTGATGTAATTCGAAGATCATCGCGAGAAGGATTCAAAGCAGGGGCGTTGGGAAATGGATTGACGCAGGACGATTCTGAGTTCGTAGCAGTATTTGATTCGGATTTTGAAATTAGCTCCGATTTTCTTGTGGATTGTATCCATTATTTTAAAGGCAATGCTGAAATAGGAGCCGTTCAGACAAAGTGGGGATATTCAAATCTGGACTTCTCATTATTCACACGTTCCATGTCTATTGGTTTGGATGGCCATTTTCTTGTTGAGAAATTAGGACGTAAGAGTTTAAATGCTAATATTACATTTAATGGAACAGGAGGAATCTGGAGACGGGCTACAATTGAAACTAGTGGAGGATGGTCTTCAGAAACTTTAGCTGAGGATTTAGATCTTGCTTATAGATCTCAAATGAAGGGATATAAAATAATTTATCTTTCTGATGTGGTTAACAGGCAGGAAATCCCTCCCACTCTACGATCATGGATCATACAACAGAGTAGATGGTCCAAAGGTTTTTCACAGAATTTAAGGAAGAATTTTAGGACATTCTTAGCTTCTGATTGCTCTATAATGTGTAAGATTCAAGGAACTTTTCACTTAGGTCAGTATCTAATCCCCTTGATGATACTTCTTAATATAATATCGGGAACTCTTCTCATTCTTCATCCATCGATAGACAAAGGTATTTTTTCCTTTTTTGGATTTCTCTTTGCAGTATCAGCTACATGCGGGATACTCGCCTATTCAGTAGCTGTAGTTCGTGCAGGTAGATCGAAAACAGACCTACTTCTCATTCCATTATTTCTCTTCTGGGGAGGAGCATTGATCGTACGTATGACCCTGGGTACCCTTGTAGGTTTCATCAAAGAGGGAGGAGAATTTGAACGAACCCCCAAATATAATCTATCCAAGAATCTTCCTCAATCAAAACCAAAAATTCATGATCATATTCCTTTAGACAAAATCACAATAGTTGAAATAATATTTTTGTTTTTCCTTATTTTTGGAGCCTTCCAGTATATATCTCTAGGAAGTTTTTTTCTATTCAATGCAGTTTACTTATTGTTTCTTAGTCTAGGGCTAATTAATCTAATTATATCAGAAATTGTACACGCACTGGCTTCATAAATGGAATTTACTTGTATAAACCTGTGCACTCATGTTTTTCCGGGAGACGATGATCAGTACAAAAATAATTTCCACAATAGGAACACGTGAAACCCATAAGAGTTGTCGCACTACAATACTTACATCGACCCTCCATTTGCGTTTTCTTCTTCATTTTAGATGGTGGGATAATATTTGGTCGAAAAGAGTCACCTCTTAAGAAATTGCGATGTGATTTAGGATGAGTATCTCTCAAATTCTCCGCTTGAAAAATAAATACATAGGCAATTAGAATAGAGAAGAAGATTGAAGTTAGACCCCATATTACAAATAATATTGAAGTATCTGTTCCTGAAAAGATAAGATATGAAAGGATTAAACATAGAATAAGTCCAGTGGCAAATACAAGTGAGCTTCGTTCCTTTGGTGTAAATGAATTCATATTTAAAAAACCCCCAATATACCTCGAGGATGAAAAAGCCAAATTATAGCAGTAAAGCTAAAAACAATGAAGAAAAATACCTGATTCCAATTGTAGACCTTTGCTCCATCTAAAATCGAAAAAGGCAGAAGGTTGAATATCGCAATATCAAACGAAGCTTTACTGATAAATAGAATGATTCTGGACCACGAAGGAGGAAGGAAGGTTGAGATGATTAGTAAAGCACCTCCCATAAATATATTTACTAAAGGACCCATAACAGCAACATTGGCCCGAATCCGAGAACTAGGAGTTCCAAACCATATTACTGCACCAGGTGCAATTATTTTAATCGGTAAAAGTGCGGAAAATAGTGACATGAGAGCCATGTTTTGGTCTAAGTAGAATTTTGCGGGATACCCGTATCTAATTGCTGTGTATTTATGAGCTAATTCATGTAATGCAAATAGTGGCAGAATCAAGAGACCAGCGATGAATAATTCAAAGAAATCTGAGTCAAAAATTAGTAATGATAGTTCTACTATTACAAAGATCATAGATGCGATCAATAGTTGTTGTTTTTCTTCATCAGAAAATGAGTACATAAAACATCAAGATTATTCTTTCTGGGAAATCTGATCTACTAATTTATCCCATGTCTCTCTTTCCTGCTTCAGCAATTCCTCAATAGCTATTCGCAAGAAATGAGATCTTGATTCATATTGCCCCAAACGGACAAAATTATCAATGAGGATAAGAATTTGATCAGGAATTTTGATACTTATTGGCTTCTGACGCATCATTTTCTATCCATCACTTATTTCAGATTATTCAATATAGGTTTTACTCTTGAAAATATTAAAAGTGTGTAAACTCGCGGTACTATTATCATAAAGCGAGAGATACTATTTTATTTCTAGAAAAATTTTCTGTTCCAGATGATCTTTAAAGAAAGAATTTTATCTAAGTGCAGATTCGCATAGAATAATTAATCGGGTGAGTAAAATTGAAAAGTGTATTAGTTTCAGCAGCAGGAGTAATCTTTGGAGAAATTACTTCCGATTCGGCAAATATATTAGATTCCCTCATGTTCAAAGATAATGACACAATATTAACTGATGAATTTCTAGTTTTCCTTAAAGAACATGAGGAAGAATTACGAAGGATATTGCCAGATATAAAAGAAGAGATTGCTTCCGATAATGCAGTGATTATCGAACACTTACGTCAAATAGGGTACGAAGAAGTCCGTTTTGCTAGCACTGGAGAATTTTCCACATTTAGATCAGAAGTAAATGATTATCTTATAAGAAAATTAGATTTAGCAAGCCCCGCAGAACTTATTTCTATACTAAGAGGTAAATCATTAGCTCACACTCAATCACTTTTACGGGAGGACGTTGAGGCAAGGGATAAATATCTCGCTCAGGCAATTAATAGTATTGATGATATTAACTCAATACTTAACTTAATTTATGCACGATTATCAGAATGGTATGGAATTCATTTTCCAGAGTTAGTAGATTTAGTGAGAGATAATAATCAATATATACGCCTTGTGTCAAAAATGAGGGGGAAAGTAAGATCAGAAATAGTCACCGAAGAAATTTCATCACTATCTGAGAGAAGACAAGAGCTGATTCACCATGCAGCTGAAAACTCCTTAGGAGCTAATATTTCCTCGTATGATATGAACCCGATATCAAATTTGGCCTCATTTGGAGTAGAGATTTTAAAAACAAAGGAAAGCCTAGAAAGCTACATTGAAGAAAGTATGAAAGAGGTAGCACCGAATTTACAACATCTTGTAGGAAGTTTGCTAGGTGCACGCCTTATTTCTTTAGCTGGAAGTTTAGAGAATCTTGCAAAACGATCATCGGGAACAATTCAAGTTCTAGGGGCAGAAAAAGCTTTATTTAGGCACCTACGATCAGGAGAAGATCCACCCAAGCATGGGGTTATATTCCAATCACAATTGATACATTCAGCAAAAAAACATCAGAGAGGAAAGATTGCTAGAGCTTTAGCAGGAAAATTAAGCATTGCTTCGCGTGTTGATTTCTTTAGTGGTGAATTTATTGCTCCAACTCTCTTGGAAGATGTAGAAAAAAGAGTAAATGAGATAAAAGAATCCTTTCCAGAACCTTCGGAAAAGCAAAGGGCCAGAAAACAGAAAAAGAAAGAAAAGAAACCAAAAGGAAGACGTGGCAAATATCAGAAAAAAGGTCCAAAGTGGTCTGGATCAAAAAAGGATTTTAAAAAGAAAAAACACCGCAAAAATAAGAAAGAATAAGTATTTTCCTCATTCCTTGGTGTAAAAATGAAAATAAAGGAAACAATAATAGAGGGTATGTATCAAATAAAAATTGATCAAAAAAATCGCCTTGCAACACGAAATAAAGTCCCAGGTACAAATGTTTATGGTGAGCGATTAGTCAAGATAAATGATGAGGAATACAGACTTTGGGACCCATTTCGATCGAAATATGCAGCAGCCTTTTTATCTGGAATGAAATTCCTCCCTCAATTAAAGAAAAAGAACATCCTATATCTGGGAGTATCAACAGGGACAACCCCATCACATTTCTCCGATATTTTAGATAATGGATATATATATGGAGTTGAATTTTCTCCAAAAATCATGAGGAAGTTTTATCGTCTTGCTGAACAGCGACCCAATTTGATACCGATTCTTGCTGATGTAAGAAGGCCAGAAGAATATTCTTCATATGTTTTTGATGTTGATTTGCTGTATCAAGATGTTTCTCAACCAGAACAAGCAACCATCTTTGGGAGAAATGCTCAAGAGTATCTTAAGCCAGGAGGAGATGGTGTTATCGCTATCAAATCTCAGAGTATTGATGTTTCACTCGAACCAGAAGAGATTTTCTCCAAGCAGATGAGTATTTTAGAGGATAAATTCGACCTAAAAGTGATCGAGCATTCCTCAATTGATGCATTTGAGAAAAAACACGCAGTAATTGTAATAAGAAAAGAGTAGTTTCTCCACAATTCCTATCCATAATCACGCCATGTGAACTTGCACTTCTTGCAACGATAGAAGGTTGTCGTTGCTTCGTCTGCACTCCTAGTTTGAAGTTGCCAATATACTGCCTCATGATGTCCACATTTTTCGCAACTCGCAGTAGCCGTTGGCATTGTTTCTACGGCGTTTTCATCTTCAATTATGACCGTTTTTTCTAGCTCGGAGTGTCGTATGGTTTGTTTTATTTCAAAAGCTTTAGAATTTGTTTGTGAATTAGCCCCAATTTTCTTCCCACAGGCATTGCATTTCATTACAACAGATCCATCTGGCTGTTTATCAGGGACAAGAAGGGCTCCGCACTCACAAAAATCCATTAAAATTGTCTCCAGTCAATTTGTGCTCAGTACAAGCAGAAATCTCCCGATGTTTTAAAGAAGCTGTGATTTTTATGTAAAACACCCGATATTTCCAAAAGCTAGATATTCAAAAAAATGAGAAATATTAATTATTTCAATGATCAATTTGGAATAAGAGTACTAGAGAGGAGTATGTTGCACAGAACTTCTATTAGACCCTATGAGGAAATTACTATTTTATCTCTCGATAGTCTTGCTTCAGAAACGAAATTTCAACTCTTTTGCAAGATAAAAGAGAAGGAAGATGCACATATAATATTATCAGATGAGAAGGCTGAATATAAATTTGCTTCTAAAGATTTAGATCTAGAAGATATTGATGTAGGGGATACAATTCTAGTTTTTGGCCAAAAGGAAGAAGATAATATAAATTTGGAGAAACTCATTAAACTTAATCTTGATTGGTCTCTTCTTGTTAAAGCTAGAACTATTGAACAGTTGTAAAATCCATTCATATATTCAGATACATCAGTTCAAGTGGATTCAGATTTAAAAAGCGACCATCTATCTCAATTATCGTTTTTCGCTAAAATAAGTTCTCTTCCTCCATAGATGCGGAAATAAACTTCAGAAAAAATATATATACAAGATAATTGCACATTTAACGAACCAGATTACCGTTACGAAGCAAATTTAGGTTGAAAATCTAAAGGTTTTATTAATAACGAAATCTGCTTGTTCTGTAAGGAGGCTTATACATGTCCATGGTCGGTCAAGCCAAAAGAACTTTTCAAAAAGAAATCTCTGCATTTAACAACAAAAGAGTAGCAGTTATTCTCAAGAATGGTACAAAATTCGTTGGGGAACTTAAGGGATTATCTCCTGAAACTCTTACGTGTGTACTAATAAAAGCCAAGCGTGATGATGATACTAACGAAATTCATCGTATTTGTCTTAATGGCGATCAAATTGCAGAGATCTACTTAGAAGAAGCCCCATTTGATCTTCTAGGTTTAAAAGATGAACTTGAACAGATCTTTCGGCGTCCTGGAGACGTGAAAGTCTATGATGAGGCTGGATTGATCGTCGTACTTGAAAGAGTGAAAGTCTCTGAAACAGGTGTGGAAGGAACAGGCCCCGTCGCAGATAGAGTTAGAGCCATATTTAACCGATATGCAAGTGATCAAGCTTCAGAAGAGTAGGAATTTATATGCTAATAAATGCAGAAGTATTTCAACTAGAGGAAGATATTGATAATAATCTCTGGTTAATTGACTTTAGAGATGAGAAGTTAGGTCTCAGAGGAAGAATGGAAATACCCTCAAAATTAGTTGATCTACACGATGCAAAGAATCTTCAAATTGAAGTTGTTGCCGTTAAAAAAAAGACCCCATCGTTTAAAGATGCTAAAGTAGCCTTGAATGCTATTAACTATAGAACCAAACCCGTTGGAAAAGAGAAAATCTACTCATTTTCCTCAGGTGGATTAACATTCCGGCTATTCTCTGGAAAAGTCATTCCAGAGTTTAAACTACCACTTAAAGAGTATTTGATTATAGTGCGCTAAAAATTTTAGTGTGCGGGGGTTTCCCAGCCAGGTCAAAGGAGCTAGGTTGAGGTCCTAGTCGTGTAGGCGTTCGTGAGTTCAAATCTCACCCCCCGCATTAGCATGTATCACTCTTCTTTTGTTCACAAACCCAGAAACTAATAAGGGGTTGTTGATCATTATTTTTATTGCGGAATATTGAATCCAAGAAATTTTTATTATGGTTTGAATTTCTTTGGAAATGAAATCCTCTTAATTGAAATGGCTGGATTTTAATTTTGAAAATAAATTTACGGTTTGATTCACTAATCTATAAACTTTATGAACGTAGATTATGGAATCAAATAAAGGGTGGCATTGAGGAGGGTATTCATCCAACTCACGTCGCTCTAA
The DNA here is from genome assembly GCA_016840035.1 of Candidatus Hodarchaeota archaeon. Lineage (GTDB taxonomy): Archaea > Asgardarchaeota > Heimdallarchaeia > Hodarchaeales > Hodarchaeaceae > Hodarchaeum. The sequence continues at coordinate 54,916 of JAEOTC010000030.1, forward strand.
TTATGGATGGAAATCGACGATATGCTCGTGCGAAACGTCTTCCGAGCACATATGGCCATCGATTAGGACGTGAGAAATTAAAGGATATTTTACAATGGTTTTGGGATCTCGAGATTGATTATGTTACACTCTATGCTTTCTCAACAGAAAACTTCGAGAGGTCCAATGGGGAGGTAAATGAGTTAATGAATCTATTTGAATCAACCTTTCAGGAACTTATCGACCATCCAGAGTTTAAAAAAAGAAATGTGAAAATTAAAGTCATTGGCCGAACTCATTTATTACCGATGAGAGTCCAAGAAGCAATTAAGAGGGCAGTAAATAGTACTGATACAGAAAAACAAGGCCCGACATTAATCATCGCAATCGGGTATGGAGGTCGAGCCGAAATGATTGATGCAATGAAATCAATTGCTAGAAAGGTTGTTAACAATGAAATTGATGTTGAGGAGATAGATGAGCTAGTAGTTGAGCGACATCTTTACACCAATGGAATTCCTGATCCTGATTTAATTATACGTACATCAGGTGAAGAACGATTATCAGGGTTCCTTACTTGGCAATCTGTCTATAGTGAACTCTATTTTGCTGATGTTTTCTTCCCTGGATTTAGAAAGATTGATTTGTGGAGAGCTATTCGTACCTATCAATCACGAAAGCGACGTCATGGACGGTAAATTCTTAGAGTTTAGATCAAGTATACATACGCTTATTTGCTAAATTTTCACCTTGACTTTCCTCAATTGGAGCAAGTTGACGTTTAATTTCCTCTTCTATTGTCTGAGCATTTTGAACTAATTCGTTCGTATTGATGCTGATATTTAGGACTTCGTTGAGTTTCTCAATTGTTGAAACGGCCCCAAGTGGATCAGGACGCTCCCTTTGTGCATATGCTAGAAGGCCGATAGCTGGAAACATACTCATATCAAGATAGCCTAACATTATTGCTAGAGGGCCAGCCACAAATAGACCTGGATCAAGTAAATTCATCTTGACTTCACTTAGGAAATCAGAATTAAGGGATGTCGATTGTAAAAATGCTCTTGTTGGAATATATTGGATATTATTCTCAGAAGCTTTCAACCGTGCATCAACTCCTCCAATAAAATAAGCCTCGGAGAATGTGTTCTGTTTTAGGATCCATTCAGACATTTTTTCGGAAAATTCGATTTGTACGTGACGATATGGTTGAAGGTGAGGGATGAAGACCGCAAAATCGTATTCATCTTTTCCGTATATCTCAAAAGGTAATCTCAATTGACTATTTTGTACAGAAATGAAGGGAGGAGCTCCACTTGACATGATAGTTGCTATTCTTTTTAATTTGAGGTCCTCAATCATGTGAGATACTGTTATATATCCAATCTCCCCTAATCCATGCCATCCCGCTATAAATCTGTTACACTGATTTAATATTTCTTGATCTTCATGAAAAATTTTGAATTTCATTCGTTTTCAACCATCAATTCTGTTCATTCAAGTCGATCTTCTCGTGCTATATATCGTGCACGACTTTGGATTTTTTTCATCTGTTCATAAGTATTCTTCCCCTCAGGATACACACTTAGATACCCATCTAAAAATGTGCTGAAGAGAATTTTTGACGCTGGCTGAATAGCTTTCAATGTTGAATAGAAAGTGAGTATATCATCAGCCTTTGACTCTATTTCATTAGATATCCTCCCCAGTCCAAAATCAATTATTATTGGTTTATCCTCTAGTTGAATAATTACGTTAAAAACCGTTAAATCTCCGTGAATTATGTCATTACAATGTAAAAGACCAATTTGTGATCCTAGACTGGAAAAAATCGGTTTTAGTCTCTGAATAGGGAGTAAATCCATTGTTTCATAGAGTAATTTTCCATCAATCTCCTCTATAAGCAAATAACTCTCTTGAATATTAATACCAATAAGACTTGGAACAGAAGCTCCAATTTTTCTTGCAATAGACATGACTTTAGCTTCTGATCTTAATCGGTGTAATCTTATCCGATGGTCAATTTCTGGGTGTCGGTATGTTTTTGGTAACCGTTGTTTGATTATTACTGGATTTTGAAGGTAAGTGCCTTGATAGATTATTGCCTCTGCACCTTTGGCAATTCTAGCAGCTTTATCTAATCTCATTCTATCCACCCGACCTGAACTTGATCAGTTCTCCATCTAGGTTTCACCTGACTGTCCTCAACAGAGAGAATTTTCCCAGTGTTAAATAGATGAGTTCCTGCGAAAGCAATCATAACACCATTATCCCCTGCTAGGTTTCTTGGAACAGCCTGAAATGAAGTGTCTTGCTCTTGAGCGACTTTCTGGATAATAGTCTGTAAATGAGCATTAGCTGCTACTCCTCCTGTTAATAATACTGAAGGCTTCTTAGTGCAGGATAAAGCGCGTTCAGTAGCTTCAGCAAGTATTGCAAAAGTATACTCTTGAAAAGAATAACACACATCTGGAATTGAATGATCATGAAGGAGCTTCTTTGCTGCAGTCACCATTCCCGAGAATGAAAATGACATTCCCTTTATCGTATAAGGAAGCGTGAGGAGTTTATTGCCCGATTGTGCTTGTTTCTCGATGTGAGGACCTCCAGGATGAGGTAAATTCATTTCTCTTCCAAGTGTGTCTAGTGCATTTCCGATTGCGATATCCAAAGTTTCTCCTAATACTCTGTACCGCCCATTTAAGAATGTAATAAGTTGAGTATTTCCTCCGCTCACATACAGAACCAATGGGTCATCTACAGGAGTCACCGTTCTTCCTAGTTCAACATGAGCAATACAATGATTAACTCCTAGAAGTGGAATGTTCAATCTTAATGAAATTGCTCGCGCGACCGTTGCTGTTGTTCTTAAGCACGGTCCTAATCCAGGGCCTTGAGAAAAAGCGATTCCATCAATCTTATCGATTTTAAAAGGTAATCGTTTGAATACTTTATCTATAAGAATCGGGAATTCTTTTGCTAGAAAGATTGCAGCTTCTCGTGGATGAATGCCCCCTTGAGGAGGGAAATAAGTTGCTGATTCATTGACAATAACTTCCCTTCCTTTTATCACAGCGACCCCTGCAGTATGTGCTGTACCTTCTAATCCTAGTATAATTGGTTCGATAGATGCCATACTGATTTCATGATTCAAAATTAGAATTCTGTATATCCACATAAGCCACAAGATGCTCTTCCTTTGTGTTTAGCTAAAAAAGACCCCTTACATCTTGGACAAAATTTATTTGTTCTTTTTATGGTTCCTTTTTTATAATCAACCTTATAATATGATTGAACTGGATTTCTACGAACTGGCATTGTTTTAGTCCTCTTTTTGCTCATTTTCTATAATTTTATTTCTCTTAAGAAGGAATTTAGGTTCGTAAACAGACACATCCTCCACTTTGTCATAGCAGTGTACAGTTAATTGTGATTTTGGTTCACCAAAATGGCCTTCTATTTTTTGGATTACAACACGTTCAAGATCAAAATTCATTTGTGCTGCTACCTTGGACCTTACAGCTTCTCTAGTGGGTGTGATTTCCCCTAGATGCGTAATAAGGGCTTTAATTTCGTTTCGGCCAATAAGTGGATTGTGTTTTTCTTCAGTAATCGTAATCTCCATTTCTATATTCCTCGTGAAATTCGAATTTATCTAATAAGCCTTGTACTTGTTCCTTCAGGGAAGTAGTAATCACTGCTACAACAAGGCCTTCTTCAGTGGTAATGGGAGGTTGTCCGTAAATGACAATGCTTCCAAGAGGTAGGGAAATTATCACAGGGATAATTAATAAATCCTCTTCACCGTCAATCCTTACTGCTATGCGGCAATTGTTGGAGGTAGAAAAAGCTATTGCATTTTCGATTTCCTGAATCGCACTCTTAAGGATCCACTCTTTAGGATTAGATGTACGATATATTGAATATTTTTCAAGATTCATTGAAACTGGGCCAGTTCGTTGAGTTTTTCCATCAAAAATAATAACATTAGGATAATATTCTTGATCAAGGAAAGATTTTGCACATACGTCTCCAATAGCTACAACTAAACCTTCATTCGACTTTCTAATGTAATTTATTGCGTTCCTAGCTGATGCAGAATGCTCTCCAGTAAATAATTTACCAATAGGCGTTCTTAATGATTTTCGAAGAGAAATGGGGAGCTTATATCCCACCAGAAATCCCTCAACGAACTTTAATAGCATATTTTCCGGGACGGTTAATATTCAGCCTCTTTGCAATCTTACTATCTTTAGGCTCACGAATGATTACCATCCCAACAAAGCTCTTGGATAGGTGATTGTGTGTTTTACAGATAGGACATACTTCCTCTCCATGGACGATGCTATTACATTTTTTGCAGGCTTTGATTTTTACCAACTAGGCTGCCTCCTTTTGTTCATCAATCCAACTTTTCAGACCTAATCCCTCACCTTTCATGGTGACAGCAATTTTCATGCTTACGTGATCAACGGTTGCAGTAATTATTTTTCCACGGACTAAATCCCCTGGTCTAATAGTTCTACCTGATTCTCTTCCTACTAAAACTCCTGAAGATCTAGAAGACATTTGAAAATATTCATCAGCAATTTGACTTATATGTGCTAAAGCATCGGTACAACCGATTCGCATAAAAAATCCAAATTTCGTTGTTTCAACAACTTCTCCTTCTGTTACTTCATCATCCAAAGGACGAAAAGTGATCGCTTCATATTCCACATCATGAAAAGTTGCTCCGTCCCCAGGAACAATTCTTCCTGGAGAAATTTCTTTAACTGCCAAGATAGCAACAATCATTCCTACATCTCCTCCAATTGTGGTTTCATTCTTTGATCTTGAGATATCAAGAATAACCTCTTCTAAAGGCTGTCCGAATCTGTTTGGGGGAATGCGGATTGTTTCACGGATTTGAGTCATGTAATACATTTATCCAGTGCCTCTTTACGCTGACCTCAGTCAAGCTATACTGAAAATAGAATCATTAAAGGCTTTCTTTATTGGACTATTGAGTCTTTCCAAGTGAGTTTATGATTCGAGAGGTATCCAAAGTAATAAAAAAAGGAAAAAAAGGGGAGGATGAATATTTCAGGGTTGTTAGAAGTTTATTCATCTTCAGTGTTGAAGGATATTGCTGACTTTCTGGAACTTTTTCTATAAGCCCATACGAAAGCGACAAAAAGTAATGCACCAACTATTGCTAAAATGAAAGTTAGCGTAGAATCCTGTGTTGATTGAACTAGCAGCGGAGCTAGTATAAGACTAATCAAATTAATCACTTTTATCATGGGATTCAATGCTGGGCCAGCTGTGTCTTTTAATGGATCTCCGACTGTATCTCCAACAACACCAGCTTTGTGACGCTCCGATCCTTTTCCTGTATTCTTTTCTAGATCTCTTGGCTCATCTTCAATAGCCTTTTTGGCATTATCCCATGCTCCACCGGCATTAGACATGTATACAGCGAGTAATTGTCCACTAACAATAATTCCTGCTTGAAAACCACCCAGTACTTCAACACCAGATCCAATTAATTGTGCATTGTCTACCTGCCCAAGAGCAATGGTAAAGAATATCGCCATAAAAATTGGTACACTAACAGCGATAATTGTCAGGCTAATTAGTTCTCTTTGAGCAGCAGCTGTTACAATTTTGACAACATTCCCATAGTCTGGCTTCTTGGTACCCTCCATGATTCCTGGAATTCGGAATTGCCTTCTAACTTCATTAATTGTTTGACCAGCGGCTCGATTTACTGCTCTGATATTAAAAGCGGAAAAAAGCCACGGCAGTGCTGCTCCAATAAGTAATCCAATAAAGACTGCAGGAACATTGATTCGTAAACCATAAGCAAGTGGACTTGTGATTTCCAGGTTTTCAGCAACAATTCCCACGTCTATTACAAACGAGGCGAATAAGCTAACTGATGCTATCACAGCAGATGCAATTGCAACTCCCTTGGTAATTGCTTTTGTAGTATTACCTACAGCATCTAATTCTTCTAAGACGTGTCTAGATTCTTTGTCCATACCTGTCATTTCTGCAATACCTTGTGCGTTATCACTGATTGGACCGAACGAATCCATTGCAACATTATTACCTGTGTGAGAAAGCATTCCTATTCCTATCAATGCAATTCCATATAGTATTGCTGTTCCTAGATCCTCCTGTGAAACTATCAGATTATGCTCCAATCCATTGACAAATGGTAATCCAGTATTATCGGGGAAAATTGCATATGTTACAATTGCGAAAATAAATGAAATACAAATTGCTACAACAGCCCATACACTACTTTCATATCCCAAGGCAATACCACTCAATATTGTAGTTGCTGGACCTCCTTCGGTGGATTCAAATACTTCAACGACTGGGCCACCAGCTTTTGCAGTAAACCGAGCCGTAATGGGATTAAATGATACTGCTAACAATACTCCGACTGCGATTAGGAAACCAAGTCTCCAATCACCAGCGTAAAATGTGGCAAGAATTAATGATGTAATTATTGTGATAGCACTAGAAATTTCATAGGATTGAAACATAGCTTTTTCTGCATCAGGAGTTTTCCATAATGCAACCGCATAAGTACCTACAATCGAACTGATTACACCCACAGCTCTGACAATTAGGGGAAACATAATCCAAACGATTCTTCCATCGATTCCAAAAAGAACCAGTCCTAATATTAAAGAGGAGACAATAGTAACTTCATATGACTCGAAGATATCTGCGGCCATACCTGCACAATCCCCAACATTATCCCCAACAAGATCCGCAATAACACCAGCATTCCTTGGATCGTCCTCTGGAACGTCTTTTTCTACTTTACCAACAAGGTCTGCACCGACATCGGCTGCCTTGGTGTAAATACCTCCTCCAACTCTCATAAATAGAGCTAGAATCGTACCACCAAAACCAAAACCAAGCAAAGCATCAGGAGCGGCTTTTCCAAAGATAATGAAAATAAGAGTACCACCTAGTAATCCAAATCCATCAGTTAGCATTCCTGTGACAGTACCAGCATGATATGCCACAGATAGTGCTTTGTTGTATCTCTGTCCAACATCTAATGGGTTACCAGATTCATCAGTGGCTTGAGATGCAGTAGCAGCTACTCTCAAGTTACCTTGAACTGCAATCCGCATACCAAATTGGCCAACCATCATTGAAAATGAGGCACCCATTATGAATGCAAGTGTACGCCCGAATGCTATGATAAGTACTGGATCCAGTCCTTCAAATTCATCTACCGCTGCGTGAGTTGGTTCAACAAGATATACACTAAAAAATAATGCTACCGTGAGAATAAGTACAATAGGTAGAATCGTTTTGAGTTGACGCATCAGATAGGCATTTGCGCCTTCATTGATAGCTTCCCATACCTCTTGCATCTCCTCCGAACCTGTATCATGGCTGAGGACATCTTTACGAAGCCACCATGAATAGATAAAGGAAATAATTGCAACAACGATTACAACACCAAGGGTTAACTGTTCAATGGGGGCTAATTCCAAAAAAGTTTTAAGCACTGTTTTCACCTTATATTTTAACTAAGAAGAATTCATATAGTATAAATTCTATGGACCTATAATGAGAATTAGGTCATAACTAAGTAAGTTGCATTTTTTGCCTATGGTTAATAAAAAATATCAATGAAAATTACTAGTTAGAAATGTACTAAAATATTTGTAAAGTAATTAAAATCAATAAATCTTCATTTACAGATGAATTTTAACCCAAAAATTATTGAATAATTCTCAGTGAATCGTAGAATCAAAAATAATCTAAATTTTTTTACAGTTCGAGATTTGAGTATTTTTAAGGTAATGAGATACAAAAACTTAACATCTTCTCCTTTACAGTAGTTTCTTAAGCCCACTTTCAATTCCTATTATTTAATAAGATATCACATGATTAATGAATTTATATTGGAATCGTGGAATAAAATGGCTGAAAGGACTTTATTAGTAATTAAACCAGATGCAGTGCAAAGAGGTCTCATAGGAAATATTATTTCCCGAATTGAAAGAAAAGGGTTAAAGATAATTGCTCTTAAAATAATGATGTTAACAGACGATGAAGTAGATAAGTTATATGACATCCATATGGATAAAGTATTCTATCCTCTTTTAAATTCCTTCATAATATCTGGACCATTGGTAGCTATCGCCATTCAAGGGAAAAATAGTGTTAAAATTGTACGAAAGCTAGCAGGTGTCACTAATTCACCTGAAGCTGAACCCGGGACCATTCGTGGAGATTTCGGAGTGGATCTTACGAAAAATATCATACACTCTTCGGATAAACCTGAAAGAGCAGAATATGAGCTCAGCGTACTATTTAAGGAAGAAGATTACGTGTCTTATAGCTTAATAAATGAATCATGGGTTGAATAACTCCCACGTGCGAGACGGCATAGATGAAAAGACGATCTCCTTATAAACGAATTAAGATTAGGAATATCACTGGTTCAGAGCTTTTAAAAGATAATGAAGAACGTTGGCGTCTAAGAAGTTCAAATGGATCCAGCTTATTTCGTATTTGGATTGTTGGGGTAATTACGGAAATTTACCAGGGGCAAAATAACTATATTGGATTGAAAGTAGAAGATGGGAGTGGTGCAGCAATTGTTAAATCTTGGGATGGTAATCTAGAATCATTCTCTCAGTGGGATAAAGTAGAAATTCTTGGTCAAATTCAAATTTCTGAACAAGATGAGAAAATTGACGTATTTATAACCCCAGATATCATAGAAAAGATTGTGGATGACAATTGGTTTATCTATCATCGATTGAAAATTGCTCAACAAAACGCTTTTCTTGACACAGAAATTACAGTAAAATCTGCCGTCGTTGAAGGAATCGATCTTGGAATAGCGTCCTTAGAAGATTTGAAAACTAAACTTAAGAAACTTGTTAAGCAATTAGATAAAGGTAGTGGAGTTACAATGGATGACATCATCGAAAAATTACCAAAAATAGATGAATCACAGATTTATGATGCAATTACCGAATTATTGGAATCTGGAGAGTTTTTTGAACCTCAAGTCGGTATATATTCGATCGCATTTGAATAGGACCCGAATTTACGGCCTATTCCACTGGAACACGTAGTAACGGATTTGTTGATCAGATAAGACTGTTGCTATTACATATCTTTTTCGAACTGAAGTTGCCAATCTACCAGCTCTAACTAAATCGATAGGCTCAATGGTTGATTCCTTCGGAATTATAGAGACTAAAAATGGTGCATGATCAATTCCTGGCCCTCTTCTGTATACGGAAAAATCTGTTCCAAATTTTAGTCCAGGACGTACAATATATCGTTTTGCTCGTAAGTCTTTATAAACAGTAAATAAATCCTCAAATTTTGTGAATCGTTCTATACAAATTGTTGTGTATTCACTAAAGGAAAGCTCTCTCTCATCTTCTGTAATTTTTATCTTGTCATCCTCAAGTAAAAACGCCGCTTCTAGCAGGGTTAGTTCTAGAGGTCTTTCAAATCTCGGAGATTTGGGTTTTCTTATTCCCACAGGCTTTCCAAAGTAACCTAGTTGATAAATTTGACTTCCTTGCTCATGGTTCCAAATAATGACGTGTTTATCCACTAATTGAGCTGGAATAGGAGTTTCCATTTTTTACCTCCAGATTGTTCTGTCTTCGAAGAATAATTAATTCTTCTTTCTATTAAACTTTGGTGCTATAATTCGTAAAGCGAGTATAAGGTTAAGAATGACTAGAACAAGTAAAAAGGTTATAGCAGAGTTTAAATTTGCTAGTGAAAAGTCTTCTCTTTGATCATTTACCGTGATATGTAAAGCATTACTGTAAGCTAGGAATTCTGTATCTGAAATCTCAGATACTCGGTAATAAACCTTTGCAGCATGGAGTTGATAATCTCCTGCTTTATGTGCAGTGATAATATAGCTAAATTTGCGTGTTTGATTGGGTTCAATCCAACTGTAAGATAATTTTGTTAATCCAGCCACAGTAAAAACGTATGCAGAATTTAATGTATCAATGAAGGTGACATTATATGCTGTACTATTACCAACATTCACAATCGTAATCGTTACTACAAAAGAATCATTTTGGGTAATTTCTGTGTTTTCAACACTCTTAGTGACAAATAAACTCGGATATACTTCACTTGTGTTTGTGGATCTAGATGGGGAAGCCTGAAGTTGTGTTAACATAAAATTAAAGCAAAGAATCGTAAAAATAAAGCTTATAACTAGCTTTCTACCAAGTTGAGACCTTCTAGGTACAGTCCACATTAATATCACCTAAAATAGGTATAATGAATCCCATTTTCTTTATCTAGTTAAATCTTAGTACTTAACAAAAGATTCATGTTTTAGTTATTTACCCTCTCCTTCTATGTCAAATTCATTATTCAACAAACATTTTCTATTTTTTGGTGGAAAAGGGGGAGTTGGAAAGACTACAATGGCCGCAGCGACCGCTATTCGAGCTGCTGATTTAGGTCACAATACATTATTAGTTTCAACTGACCCAGCTCATTCTGTATCAGACAGCTTAGATCAAAAAATTGGTGGAGACGATTATATTAAAGTAAATGATGTTGAAAACTTGTGGGCGATTGAATTGAATACTGATCAGGCAATGAGCACTTATTCAGAAATGATAAGTCAGCAGGATCCCACTGGCGCTTTCAATGAATTATTAGGGGATGGTGATCCAAGTTCTCTTTCACCACCTGGAACTGATGAAACTGTTGCCTTTATCCAGTTACTAGAGTTTATCCAGAATCCTGAGTACGATATTGTTGTATTTGATACAGCACCCACTGGACATACTTTAAAACTTCTACAGCTACCAGAATTAACCCAAAGTTGGTTGTTTCGATTAATAAAAATGCGCCGTCGTCTTGGAGGTTTGATGGGAGGATTTAAATCACTATTTGGAGGAGGATCAGAACTTGATGAACAAGATGCATTTGATAAACTTGAGGAATTAAGGGATCAAGTTGAGATTGCTAGAACTCACCTTAGTAATAATGAGGAGACCGAGTTTGTAGCTGTTACGATCCCAACTATTATGGCGATCTGGGAAACGGAGAGACTTATTCGTGCTCTATTTGAAGTGGCCTTCCCCATAACTCGAATCTATATCAATCAGCTTCAGCCGGAAAATCCTGACTGTTCCTATTGTAAAAATCGATATACAGAACAACTCAAGAACATCGAAAAGATCAAAGACTTATATGATGAATTTGATCTACACGAAATTCCATCATTTGAGTATGAGATCCGTGGAGTGGCACATCTTCGTAAATTGGCAAATATTCTATATGGAAAAAAATAAATCAGAAGAAAGGTCTACTTTTCTTCATCCCATCCCTTACGAATTCTAGAGAACGCTTCTTTAAGCTCCATGTTCATTTGAGCTTTCAAGCTCATTGGGGATGGACGTGCTGCCTGAGGTGGTGGTGTTTGTGGGCCACCCATTGGCGCGCCTACGCCTGGAGGAGCTAAACCGGGAGATGCAGGGGTTGGTGATTGTCCTGGTAATGGTGGAAGACTTGATGGCGATGGCGCTTGTGTTGTGGACGATGGTGGACTATTAGCTGTCATAGGAGGAGAAATTGCCGTTGGTTGTGCCTGAACTGGTGATGGGGGAGTTGGAAATGCGGGTGGAGTGGGTAAACTGGGAGGAGGAGTGGTAGGGGGTGTAGGAGCAGTTATTGGTGCTGTAGGTTGTGAAACTGGTGGTGAAGAACTAGGTGCTGGTGCAGAAAGGGGAGGGGGAGCCGCACTTTGTTGTGAAACTTGACTAATTTTTGTACTTAGTTCTGCATATTTACGTTCCAGTTCATCGACAATCTCTGCTAATTGTGAGACAAAAACAAAGAATTTTTTCGTAACAGCGATCAATGTGTCAACATTTTGAGATTGGTTGTCTCCAAAGAATTCATCTAAATTGGTCAAAGTATAAACCTACATTGAAGTTCTAAAAATATCTTTCATATATCCAATCTCTAAATCACTTATAAGAAGTTTCTTTTTCAATTAGGGATTTCAAGTAATCGACCACTAAACAAGCATCCTTTGTTTCTTCAACATCATGTGTCCGAATAATGTGAGCTCCATTTCTAATTGCGATAGATGTAGCTGCTAGAGACCCCCATAATCGTTGTTCAGGCTTTTTTCCAGTTACTGCACCAATGAATGATTTTCGGGATATTCCAACTAATATAGGATAACCTAGTTGCCTTAATTCCTCTAATCGATCGATAATTTGATAATCGTCCTGAGTTTTTCTCTCTGGAACCCACCCCCCTAATCCAGGATCTAAAATTATACTCTGTTGTGATATACCTGCGTCAAGTGCTAAGCTAATACTTTTACGTAATTCAACGAGTATATCCGAGATTTTAAACACATCCCCTGGTTTTTTTTTACATGCCATTAAGGTAACTGCTGCGTCATATTCAGATACCGTTTTCGCCATCATTACATCTGACTTTAAACCTGAAATGTCATTAATCATTGTAGCACCAGAATGCAGGGCGTAATTCGCAATTTTATGGGATTGTGTATCAACAGAAATAGGAATTTTACAATCTATTTCCTTTATGGCTTCAAAAAATATTCTTATTCTCTCTTTTTCTTTGGAAATTGAGAGGTCGTCTACAGAATCATAAAGAAATGATGGAGCACTCGAGATTGCACCAACATCAATGAAATCAGCTCCTTGCGAAATAAAATCGAGAACTCTCTCCTGAATCGATTCTGAAGTATCAGCAATGCTTCCTTTGTAGAACGAAGCTGGCGAGAGATTGATAACACCCATAATAGCGGTTTTATAATTATCACCAAAAGAAATATTTCCAATCCGACTAATAATTTTCATATAAACTTACCTAGATTTTTTTTATTCTTCCAAAGGGGGCCCATGTAAATACAATGAACAGGATCCATCTTCATCTGTTCATTATTCTCATAATCGTCTTCTATTATTTGTAATGGCAAATTTTTAAGGCCTCTTGCAATAACAACTGGTATTCTTTCATTTGATTCTCCCATTAGTATTTCTGCACCACAAACAAGATTATCTGCTAAAGCTCTTGTCGTAATTTTCATTTTACGATCAAACAAATCTCGAGATCCTCTATCATCAATAATTGGGGAGAATCCAGAGACTCCTAACGCAAATCCTGATGTCCCTCTCCGTAATGGATGTGTCTTGGAGTCAGCAATTATAACTCCGATCGAAATACCTAGCTTTTTTTCAAGACCTAGACGGATTTTATTAGCTGTATCAATGGGATCACCTGGTAAAGTAATGTAATAATCAATACCGCCTGAATTACTCTGATCAACACCTGCATTCGCCTGAAGAATCCCGTTTTTTAGTGCAAGAACCGCTCCTGGTACTGCTCCAACTATTTCATCCGATTCACGAAAAATTAGTTCTACAAACCGCGGATCAAGTCGAGATTTATCTGCAAGTTCCTGAGCTTTTTCTCTGACATTTCTAATTTCAGAAATTTTATGTTGATGACCTTCTACAGTAGAAATAATTTTGCTAGCAATGATAATTACATCATTATCATGGATTTCATGATGGTTTTCCTCTAAGGAGTGTACTATTACTTGGATGATATCTTTATCACTGGAGGTAACAAGCTTAGTTTTTATCCCAATAAATTCAATCCTCAATCATATTCACCATCTAGACTTGTGAAGTTTCCGTCGTTCCCTATTTTAGCATTATAGACTGTCTGCTTCAAACAACAAGTCATTTATTGAGTATTTCTCATTCTAAATTAACAGATAATTAATTTACCTCTTGATAAACCAAAGAACGTAAACATTCTGGTACATAAAACAGACAATCTTTTAAGGTCGCGATAGAGGTAGTTCTTAAAATATTGAAAAAGAACAAGACTGAACAACAAACAAAGAAAAAATAGAAAAAGGAAATTTTATTAGTTTTTTTTAGGATATTAATTACGATAGATTAACAGTGAATAGTATGGAGATTTAAAGATGTCAATGGAAGATCGTGCTAAATTTGGAATCCCTCTCTTAGACGACGCTTTAGGTGGAGGAGTTCCTCGTGGATCCATAATATTAGTGGAAGATGAAGTAGGGATTAATACGGAACATATCCTTGTACAATTTTTGTCTGAAGGATTAAGAACTGGGGAATATGGGTATATACTTTCAACTGAACATCTTTTCTCTTATTATTCTCCGCTATTTGTCCCCTACAATATTTCGGAAGTGACTTTCGAGACAAAAAGACTCGTTTTCTTAGACGCATTCTCAAATCCATTTGGTTACTCTGAAGGTCGACCAAGTACAGCTGGAGAAAACGTAATTCGAGATATCACCCAACCCCGTCAGGTCACAGATCAGATTAGAAGAGCCTTATTACATGTTCGTTCCCAACCTGTTCGTGGTGTCTTGGATTCATTAACAACTATACTCCTCGTTTCAGAAACTCTCAAAGCCCCGATGGCTTTCCTTCAACATAAAATCGCTACAGATAAAGAAATGGGAATTGTAAGTATTCTTACCCTTCACAGAGATGTTCACTCTCCGCATATCATACAAGCAGTAGAACATTATTGTGATGGAGTACTTAGATTAACAAAAGAGACCTCGGATGGAAAAAGTCTTGCACCGACTGATCTACTTCAGATAATTAAAGTTCCTGGTATGTCTTTATCTGAATTAGAAAACACTCAATTTTCATTTCAACCGAGTCCCGGTCATATTGAATTATCACCAGTATTGTAAAATCAATTATTGAACGCGATGTGAGAAAAATTCCAGTTAAGAAGAATTGCGATGTAGAAGGTTGCTCGAAGGAGAGCAAGAAAACAGTATCTAGAGAAAAAGCAGGTGCCGCAATTAAAGAAGCAGGGCTAAATTTATCATTAAAAGAAAAGGTGACTAAGGCTCATTTATGCGCTGATCACTATAGGAAGATCAAAAAAAGATTGAAGAAAGACCGTGAAATTGAACGCCTTCGCTGGGGTTAAGAAAAGAAAATTTTTTCTTTGTCCTTTGTTATGTGTCAGAGAAACTTAATCTCCATTGCATCCTCCGGGCATGCTCCAACACAATCCAGACAATTTGTGCAATGTTCACTCCTAACTTTTTCTGGTGGATGAGACATAATCCTAACTCCCATTGGACACACATCTTCACAAATTCCACAATGTGTACATTTTGAAATATTTCTGCCAATTCCAATAATAGAATTCTTTCCTATCTGTCCCATAATTATTCCTACAGGGCAAAACCATCGACACCAACCTCTAGGAATGTAAACAATGAGGATTAATCCACCAGCGAAGATTATAAATCGGATCCAAAAAAAGATGTCTATTTGGACTAAAGTATTCCAATTGAGTAGGCTTTCTATTCCTCCCCAGTAAAAGAGAGCGGGAATGACTGTGAAAAGGAACGTCGCTGGACTTAAAGCGGTCCAGGGTTGCTCTGAAAATACACCAAAGGATGCCTTGACTTGCTCTGTATCACCTAAACCAACTCCGACCCCTATAACAACTGCCACTAATACAGTCCCTCCAGTGATAAACTCACCAATTTGTCTATAACTATCGTTCGTATCCTTGGTGGGTTCATATTTATTAAATCTAGAGGTGATTAGCCCAATTATGTCCTGAAATAAACCGAATGGACATCCCCATGAGCAAAACATTCTTCCAAATACAGCTCCAATCAGAAAAAAAGACGCTAGTGGTACCAATGGGATAATAGCTGTTGTAAGCATTCGTTGAAAAAGATCAAAAGCCCCTTCTGAAGTGGTGAATATACCTCTAGGATTTACTACAGGTAAAACTAACCAAGTTGCACCTATTAGGAAAAAAGACAAATTCATCAACAGAAACATAACAAATTGAACAAAAATCCTAAATAGTCGGAGTTTAGTTAGATTAACCTTACCCTTCTTGTGCCAAGTCATTTTGATCACCTATGGAGTGGGAATCCCCGCGAGTGCGCTTGATGTAATATCTACTATTAAATCAGCAATATCTCCAAATTGACCTTCTGATATTGCTGTAGCAAGGAGAATAATTCCAATACTAAAGGCGATGAAGGCTTTTGCATTACTTTTCATGTCTAAGATTCCTCATATGAATTATTAGAATAATTACTGGCTTTCTCTGATGAGATCTGACATTTTTACTCACCGTAGTCGTATTATTAAATATCTTCACTTAACATTATGAAGTATTAAATCTTGTGTCATTACTGATTAGAATCCCCAATCTCGACTTTTACTAAATCCATATGCCACTGTACGAACCTCGTTTATTCGTCTCAAATTTGAAGGCTTTTTTAGCGCTTTTAGCAATAAAATAATTTTCTGAAAATTAGAAATCTCCGTTATATCCCAACCATTCAATAATGAACCAAATGTATCTAAGTCTGCTGGTGAAAACTTGGAATATATAATTTTATGAGCTTCTTGGATCACTGGATCAGAATAGGGAAAAGAATCCATTCGAGTTTGATATTCTGATAAGAAATCTTCGTCAAATCTCTGAGCTTCATGTGCTTTTATTGCCATTTCACCAGCAAGCATACCTGTGTGTATACCAATTGCAATACCCCCATAAAATATTGAATTTGTCATACCTGCTGCATCTCCAGCTACCAAATAATTATCGCAGTACCTCTTTGGAATAGGACCACTAGCAGGTATTATTCCAGCGATTTCCTTGAATATTTCACTTTCTTTCAAATTTGGATTTTCTAAGTAATCTATAAATTCGTTTAATATTTTTCTCGGCTTAGATGCGGTATCAGTCACGACACCTACATTCGTATGTCTTCTCTTCGGAAAAACCCACCCATAATGCATTTTAGGAAACTTTTCGAAATTGAAATAAAAATCTAAAGCATCTGTATGCACACCATCAATTTTACATTCGACACCTTGTACATATTCCTTAGGTGGTGACAGATCCATCATTTTTACACTGTGAGCAGAAGGGCCATCACATCCTATGACAAACGGGGCGATATACTTCTCTTTTTGGGTTGATATTTCCAATTGTTGAGCATTACGGGTTATCCCAATCACTTGTGAATTTAATTTGATTGTTGCTCCATTTTCTTCAGCTTCTTTTGCAATCTGCCTGTCAAATTCTGGTCGATCAATTGTTACAGTATTTAGGTGCGAGGTAGCTACTCCACTCTTTCCAAAGAAGAATCGCTGGTATGCAATTTCACGCTCAATGAAAGAGTGTTTCTTCTGTAGTTTTAGTTCTGTTGAATAATCATCTTGTGAAATCCGAGGCATATTCTCTAATGTTAATAATTTGTCTCTAGATATTCCTTCACCACAAGCTAATGGATTTCCTATTTCAGAATGTTCCTCTAAAACAACGGGTTTTAATTCGCTGTTTTTTGTTATTGTAATTGCGGTAGAAAGTCCTGTTGGCCCACCACCAATTATTATGACATCAAAAGAGTTCAATCTCTTGTATCTCCTTATATTTCTGGAAGTAGATATTCTTAAATTTATTTTTTCTTCTTTATCATCTAACTTGATTTCTAAAAAAAATTTATCAGAGAAAATATTGAAAGATGATTCACGAATTTATGTTATTCAGGTAATCTAATGGCACCATCCTCAATGCAAATAGGAAAATGTACTGTCAAGACACAAGGTAAGATTCTCGTTCAACTTAAGGGAATAAATCTTCCTAAGATTGGATCCAAAGCTTTTGTCTCCAAAGAAGGAAAATCGAGGCAACTTGGTGATGTAGTTGAAGCTATTGGCTCAACCCAGCACCCATGGATTGTGATATCTGCCAATAAAAAAGCCTATGAGCATATCCAGATAAATGATGAAATCTATACTTTAGAGAGAATCAAAAAGAAGAAATCAAAAAAATTCCGGGATCGACAAAAAAGAATGCGAGAGGAAAGATATAAGCGTAGTTAAGATTGCCCAAATATTGAAGAAGCCCTTCTAATTGGCTTTCTAGTACAATCTCGTTTAATATAAACTGAGGAAATGCAAATGGCACGATCACAAAAACGATCCGTACGTAAACCTAGTGGCGGGCGTTATCATACAGCAGTAAAGAAGAAAAAGAGAGATCTATCTCGTCCACCAGCCCTTACTATCCTTGGTGATCAAAGGAGAAAACTCATTAGAACGCGTGGTGGGAATCGAAAAATCCGTTTATTATCCCATAAATTTGCCAATCTTTCTCATCAAGATAAAAAAACTTCTGAAAAGGTAGAAATTCTGGATGTTGAATCCAATCCAGCAAATAGAGACTTTGCTCGTCGTAAAATTATTACTAAGGGCGCAATTATCGAAACTAAAAAAGGTAAAGCGCGGGTAACTTCTCGTCCAGGACAAAATGGTACTGTTGACGCCATTCTAATATAAATGGCTTTAATTTTATCCTCTGCTCTCAATTGATCTTTTTGGTTAAGATCGTGATATTGACAATCATTTTCTTTTAATTTTACTAAGTGGACGATCCACTTAGCTCTGAATTTCTTTAGATTTACTTTCGTTTTTTATTCTTTTCTTCAAATAACGCATACTTAGTAAGTATAGACTCAATATCGCCAAAGCAAATACTAAGAGGATTAGAAAGAACATATTTAGGTCCTCTTCGGCCCATGAAACCAGTTCTGACCCTATTAAGATGTAAAATAGAACCCTAGGAATTGTTCCGATGACCGTTGGGATGAAGTAGTTCCAAAATCTAATTCGTGTAAAACCAGCTCCGTATGAAACAGCATCAAAGGGGATAAATGGTGTTAGTCTACCGATTAAAACGAACCAAAATCCTCGTTCCTCAATGAGATCAAAAAAGTACTCGGAATCTTCATCAATAAATCGTGCAAGGAAATTAGCGATTTTTGTGAGGTAAATTTTTTTCCTATTACTCTCTACGATTGACTCTTCTCCTTTTGTTGAATAAGGATCAACAATTCGCGTCTTTAGGATGGATTGTACACCCCTGGCAATGTAAAATGCAATTATTGCACCCAGAAGGGACCCAATGATTCCTCCTATGAATGCTAAGATTAATCCCTCATCTCCATAGACCGTATAAAATCCATAACCAGCTGCAGCCAGAACTGCTTCTGATATAATTGGAGCGACAATTGCTTGAACTACCATCGCAATTATTAAACCCCATATTCCGAACTCTTCAACCAGATTTAATAGAATTTCATTCAAGGAATCCCAAATAAATAGAAATAAGTCAAAAACTGGATCAAGTAACGCTAAGAAGTGAGAAGATGTCATAGAAAACCTCTGTTACACATTTTCTATTCGGAGAAATGATTAATGTGCCGCTGGGGCATCTCTAGTTTGTCATTATAAACACTTCAGAAAAGAAACATTTATCATTCATAAAAGTTCAAATGAAAGTATACTAAATGTTAAGGACCTCATAATAGTACAATTTCATTTTCAGAGTGAGGCAATAATTTGGAATCCGAGAAATTAGAATTACATCAGGAAGTCTTTCGAAGACGATCAAGACTTGATTTGAAACGTGAAATCGAGGATTGGTTATCTTTAAAGAATTTTCCAGACGAAACCAGAGTCAATCTTTCACTAGCTGGTCGTCGGTTCGTATTCCAACATAGTAGAATGCAAAAAGCTTTAGGCCCAGTTGTAAGTCGTACTCAATGGTCTCGATACCGTTCAAATCCAGAAATGACCATACCTCTCTCAACAATACGTATGCTGGTTGAAAATGAACGAGAACTATTCATGACATCGTTCACGGTAACAAGTATCGGTAACAAGAAAAGTCAGCTCCCAATAAAACTTCCAGTGAAAACAGAGAGTAATTCTTTAGCGAAATTGTTAGGATTACTCACCTTATCCAAGAATGTATTTCAAACTGGGACCTACCAAACTGATCAAAAAGGGAAAATTGAGAGTTTCATTGAAACATTTGATTCGGTATTTGATGTAAATCTATGTCCAGATGGAGAAATTGCCCAGAATCAACGAGGTTATTATGTTAAAATTCCCGTTCAACTATGTTCTGCCATTGTAAAAGCATTCACAGGAGAATTTCAAAACAGTTTTCCACAAATAATTTTATCTGTCTCAAAGTGTAAGGATGAACAGGATATTTTAGATTTTGTTACAATGTGGTTGAAATTTTCTCGCCTATATAGGTTTGAAGGGGACGAGGAAAATTTATTCATGTTCAGATATAATGATGAGACACGAGAAATTGCAAAACTGATTGAAAAATTGGGTGTTAGGTACGAGACAGCATCAATATGGGATCGAGGAAGTGTTGTACCAGTTTATCGGATCCCTAATGTAGACGACAACAAGGTCATCTTGAACACTGCATCAATTGTAAACAGATTGAAAGATAAAATTGTTAGTCAAGAAGCACGTATAAAGGAATTAGAAGCGATAAAAGAGGATTTGGAGGTTGAACTTGAAGGTACGACACAGAGTTCACATGAAAAACTTTCCTGGTCTAGAGCAATTGATGAAAGGTTAGCAGATAACTTATCGGAGAAATTATTGGAATTTGAAAGAATTTTAATTACGACTAAACGTGAAAATGAAAAACTGAAGAATCTCTTACGAGAAGGAGGCACTATATCTCCTGAAATCTTAGAAGAAAGCTCTGATAGTACTGTAATAACATCTGATATAGCTAATTTGCGTGAAGAAGTCAATCTCATAAAAGAAAGACTAACAAATTTGAAAGAACAAAGCCAGGGTGGAAAAGAATTAAGTTACAAGGTAACAAAAGAGATTACAATGAAATCGGGAGGAAGCACCGTTGGAATGGAGATGGATCTTCGTCCAATAGTGAAAGCACTTCTCGCATCACCTGATAACTGGATCTTATTTGTGCTTGGAACTAATCAACAACTATCAAAAGAACAAATTAGTCAAATTTTAGGAATTCCTGCTGAAAAACGGTTAGATTTACAGAGAAGACTAAATGAATATGTTGATAGACGAATAATTAAAGTAATAGAAACTCCAGAGGAAGAACTTTATCAGCTAGATAGATGGGAATGGTCTGATCTGATCGGATCCTATACAAACACAATACTAGGGAATAAAGAAGGCGTTCCTTTGGATGTCAAACAATTAGTAAGGTATATACTACGATAAAATTCCCACTACAAATTATCAATTACCTTCAAAGCTTGTAAAAGTTCCTCTTTCTCTGAAGATTCTTTTTTATCCCCATTAGCTTTCTTTACTAACATTTCCTCCGTTACTGTAAGATCAAATTCATCCTTTTCTGGTAGAAAGATATCTGAAGTAATTTCTTCAATTTTTGGAGGAATATCAGATATTGAGGGTGAATCTTCATGAGTTATCCTTCTCAAGGATTCTTTTAACCAGTCTATATCATTTTGCAGTTTATTAATCGCTCTACTTTGAGTTTGGATTTGGTCACCTAGTAATCTTGCAACTTTGGTTAACGTTTCAATTTTTTTTGCGTTTAATTCACCTAAGTCCAATTTTATTCATTTCCTAGAAACCATAGAAAAGATAGATTTGTAGGTAATCCCTGTTAATTTGTTAGCAATCTTAAGGAATTAAAAAACTTCCTTTTGATAAGAAGCTCAGAATTTCTAATAAAGATTTTAGAATAAACACATAAAAGATTCCAGTTCTCAGTATAAAATAATTAATGAATCACTCTTAAAAAAAGCTTTAGAAGTCCTAGGGGTTTTCTAGATGAGTAAAACCAATTCTATCAGAAACTTTGGTTTAGAAGAAGATAAGGATTATCTTTTATTAAGTACTGTTTATGATGCGAAGAGTAACGGTGCAGGAATAAAGCTTCTTGACATTAAAAAAGGTAAAATGGTCTATATCACTGACCCATTTAATCATGAACCATACTGCCTGAGTAATCAAACGGTACAAGAAATCCAAAACAAGAAAATTCCTTCAACTGTCATCAAACGTCTTTCTACAATTGAAAAACGCGATTTATTACATAGCAAAAGTCTAAACTTAACTCAAATTTTTACTCCGACTCCAAGCCAAGTCCCAGAGGTTAGAGAGATTCTTGGAGAGACTTGGGAATCTAGAATTAAATATCATCGAAACTGGCTGTATGATCAACAACTAGTTCCAGGAAGAATTTATAGATGGAATCCTGAAAAGAAAGATTTTTACATTCCAACGGATCAAAAATCAGGTTTAAACCTTCCATCAACTGTAACAGATCACTTAAATAAATATAAAGGACTTCTAGATAACTATTTGTACGATTTTACTCAGGAAATTCCAGAAATTCCAATTGTTTCTTGTGATATTGAAACAGAATATGCTGAAAATCAAATACCACAAGCTACTGATCCAAAACATCGAATAACTTGTATTTGTTTTTTTGATAACTCAAATAAATCCTATGCACTTGTTTTAGAACGAAAAGAAATAGAAAAAGGCCAAGAAATAGGTAACGATTCCGAAAGTAGTAATATTAGCCGCTTTAAAGATGAAACCGATTTAATCAAGAAAGCTTTCGAAATTTTAAGTGAATATCCAGTTATTGTAACCTTTAATGGAGATAATTTTGATTTTCCTTATTTGCACGAACGTGCACGAGAACTTAAAATCAATAGCTTTAGTCCAATCTTATGGAATAGAAGAAATAGGGAGTGTACGCTAAAAAACGGAATTCACATTGATCTTTATCGTTTCTATCAGAATGTCGCAATTCGAACTTATGCTTTTGGAAATAAATATCAACAAACTTCATTAAATGCTATTGCACTAGCATTATTGGGTGTTGGCAAAGTTGAGTTGCAAAAAGAAATCGCAGATCTTTCGGAATGGGAATTAATTCATTATTGTCTACGAGATGCGAAAATCACTCTCGATCTCATCCTATTTGATGAAAGTACTCCTTTAAGATTGATTTTTATGTTATCTCGGATCACTCGTTCACCCATTGATGATTTAACACGAACTGCTGTGTCGAATTGGGTTCAAAGTCTTTTTTATTCTGAACACCGTCGAAGACATTACTTGATACCAAATGCAGAGGATATTCAGAAAGAAAAAAGCATATTTAGAAGTTCAGAATCCATTATCAAAGGAAAAAAATACAAAGGAGCAACCGTTATAGACCCAGTTCCAGGAGTTCATTTCAATGTCACCGTATTAGATTTTGCTTCTCTTTATCCCTCAATCATCAGTGCCTTTAATTTAAGCTATGAAACGATTTTATGTAATCATTCAGAGTGTAGGGAGAATTTAGTTCCTCAGACGAATTATTGGGTATGTAAGAAAGAACGCGGGATAATTGCAGATACTATTGGGTTTATAAAAGATGTAAGAGTCCAGTGGTTAAAACCTGAATCAAAAAAGAAATCTAATCAGCAGGATTATTACAAAATTCTCGAAAGAAGTCTCAAGGTATTAATCAACGCATCATATGGTGTTTTAGGGAGTGATCGTTTTCTTTTATATTGTCTTCCAGTAGCTGATTCAACAACTGCATATGGAAGAGATTCAATTGAACGTACTATTGATAAAGCTCATAGTCTTAATGTCAAAGTGCTTTATGGTGATACAGACTCTGTTTTTTTGCTCTCTCCTTCTCCAGAACAAATCAAGGACATTATAGACTGGAGTCAACAATCCTTGGGTGTGAGTTTGGAAGTAGAAAAAACCTATCGGTATGTTGTGTTATCAGAGAGGAAGAAGAATTACTTTGGGGTATATCCTAACTCTGATATTGATGTCAAGGGATTGATGGGAAAAAAAAGAAATACTCCCCCATTTCTTCAAAAAGCTTTCAAGGACGTATTGAAAATCCTTGCAGAGGTAAAATCGGAAGATGAGTTTAATTCCGCTCAAAAACATGTAAAAGATTATATACGTAATGTATACCGAAGATTAGAAAAGGGAAAATATTCGAGTGACGATCTTGCCATCACAATGCAAATGACACAACAATTACATAAATATGCTGTAAATGCTCAGCATGTGAAAGCAGCTTGGCAATTAGAAGAGATGTTTCAACGACAGCATCATAATAAACCATTGAATAAATCAGTTCCAGCAGAATTTATCAAATCTGGGCGGTTTATTAGATTTGTCAAAACAAAAAACCCTGATCGTGTGACAGCTTTAGAATTGATGTCTAATAAATCTAAAATTGACATTAAAGCATATCGTTCAATGATTGATACTATCTTTGAACAATTAATCGGAGCCTTAGATATCGAAGTTGAGGAATTATCATCTGGTCAAGTTAATCTGATGGAATTTTTTAGTTAAATTCTTTAAATCCAATTTTGAATATCGAGAAACCCTCTGTTTCATTAACATGAGGAAACAAACGCTGTGCGTTCGGAAATTTTGGACTTGGTGTACCTATGAATATTTCTTGGTCTTTCAGTTCAAATTTTGGATTTTGTTTAAGAAATTTTTCAATTACATCTTCATTTTCCATCGGGAGGAGAGAGCATGTAGAATAAATTAGAAATGAAGAAGAATTTTCTCTCAACATTATTGAAACATTTTTTAGGAGTGTCAGCTGAAGTTTATGTAACCATTTCACTTGATGACGATCAATTCTCCATTTAGAATCTGGGCGAGAGGAAAAAGTCCCTGATCCTGAACAGGGTGCATCTAGAAGTATTTTATCGAATACTATCTTGAATGGCCTTTCTAGTCTCATATCTAGTATGATGGGTTGTATACTTTTCAGGTTATACGTGTCTATTTTTCGAATTAATTCAGTCATTCTTCTTTTGTGATTATCTGTAGCAATAATATATCCTGAATCATGTTGTAGAGTAGCTAGATGTGTTGTTTTACCTCCTGGTGCAGCACAAGCATCGAGTATTACTTCTCCTTCCTTTGGATTGAGAATATGAGATATTAATGAGGAACCCATTGTTTGCATATAGTAGTAATCAGCTCTAAAGGAGTGTAGACGGGGTAAAGGTAGGTCAGTCGATACAACTTTTACCACATCATCCATGACAGGATCAAGTTCAACAGAGACCCCCTCCTCAGCTAATACTGAAACAATTGTATCTTTCCTAAATTTCAGAAGATTCAATCTAAGATATACTGGTAAAGTTTCATTATTTGCTTTCAAGATATTTTTAGTAAGTTCAGGACCATAAAATGCATTTAAATCACGTACCAACCAAGTAGGATGTGCAAACTCAACACCAAGCCGTTCTTCCTCATCATTAATTGATTCAAGGAGAGTTTCTAATTTCCAATCACGAAAATATACCTTCAGTGCTGAAAAAAGCTGTTTTGAATATTTTAAATCCAGTGAATGTAAAATTTTGGTATATGCTTGATCCCAATACTGCTCTTGGTGGCTTTCAGGGGCCAGAATTGCCAAGTAAATAACAATTCTTAGAATATTTCGAGTATTCTCTTTTAATTTCTCGTTTAATTTATTTTGAATTTGCTGGTGGATTATTCGATTGCAGACATTTTGATATCGGACAGTTTCAAAAACTAACGCATGCACTTGTGAATATGAGTGTCTATCATCATCTTTTGAGAAGTTTGAATACATCTTCATCGCATTTCTTAGTGAAACTTGCCTCTCCTCATAAAATGAAATAATTTTTGAGGCAACTTCGATATTGTTGATGTATCGTTCCAGATTATCTTCATTATTCAATGAATTTGTCCACCCCTAAAATTTTATCAAATTATTCTCTCAGGATAATTCTACCTTCATAAACTATCCCCCAAAAAGTATCCCCTTCTGATAAGCTTGCCAGTTCGGTTGAATCGACATATTGACTCTCAAAATTAGATAAATTCATAATTTGTGCCAAGTTCTCTGCTTTTTCAAAATGAACTACTTGAAATTCCTCAAAAGGTCTATCGAGTGGTTTTGGATCAAGTTCATCAAACGTTTTAACAGATATTCGCCTAATTGTATTATTTATGACATCTAAACACGCTATTTTAAAATTAGAATAACCTTTTACCCTGAATACCTGGTTTTCAATTACAATATAATCCCCTTCTTGGTATTTTGGTAGAGCAATTAGAACAACTTGTTTCCTTGGATATTCTTTGGATTTCGATTTATCAAACCCTGCAAATTCAGTTGTAAGATGTAAAAGACCCCCTTTATCTCGCGCGAAGATTCTACCTATTGATTGGGCTGCAGATCTCGACCGAAACATAGCATCAAGTCCATTTTTAATTTGTATTAATCGGAAAAGGGGATTTTTCCCATCAGAAAGTGGAAAATCCTTACTTATCTTCTCTATCTCATCTCCCCATTGATCAATCACATCAGGATCAATTTCTTTCTGGGATCTTACTTGTATTTTCGAAGTATACAAACCACTAGACCGGGTTTGACAATCAGAGCAGTCACCCCAATTTATATTTACCGAAAAATCCTCTGTAATAGTTATTAATGGAACAAATACATCAGGACTGGCTGAAATAATTACATTCCCGTTAATTGATTCTAATTCATCATTTTCGTTGTATTCTTGAAGCATGTTTTGAATTTCGATTTTTGTTGGTCGATAAAAGAATTTCCACTCTTGCTGAATAAAACTCGTAATTTTCGGAAAAATCTTAGGAGAATCTAAGTCATTAATAAAGAATTTGGACCAATGGCCTTTAAATGCAAGAAGACCGCATGATAAACAGATAACTATTTCCAAATCGACTTTTTCTTTCAGGATTGGGTTCGATTCAAGATAACATGACTGACACAAATGCTGGAAAAATTCTTCGTCTACACCACAGACAATACAGGGCGGAGACATAAGCATCACTCAAAATATTAAATTGGAGGAATTGAGAAAATAATCAGATGTGGTATCCTTTTTCCATCTTCACTATTAAACCAAAGAACGGCATCCTTATTGATAATATTCTTTTCTATCCCCAGATCCAAAACAGATCCAAGAGCATTAATATTGGTGTATCTCCGCATTAAATCTAAAGCATCTGATTTGGAAATATAAGTACCTTTGTAAAATCCAAGTGGAACTTTCATTCTAGTGGTACTATTAGACAGCTCCTTTCCCAGAAGGGCTTCATCACAAATAGCAAGAATTTCAGTTTTATCCTTACGATGAATCTTAAAAAGAACACGTTCAGAACGGTGCTTACTTGACTGCTCCACGGGCACCACAAGCTTCACAAACTTTAATTAGAATTCGTCCTTCTCTGACGAGTTTAGTATCTGGTTTTCCACATTCTTCACATAATACAAATTCTTTCACATAAGCAGTAAGCTCCCGATTTATCATGGTTCGGGAGAATTTTCCTTGGAGATACAACCGACCTCGTTCTTCAGTTGCTGAAGTGGCAAATTCTCCAGCTAAATGTTTCGCAAGATGATCGGCGTCGTTTTCACGATTCAATATTTTTAGAATTCGATTCCAATCGGTGATCCAGGTTCTATTCCCTTCTTGAAAGATATCACCTTGTGGAATCTCAAAACGAGACTTTTCAAATACATGTGCGGGAAGATTTTCACGTGCCCGTTTTAAACTAGCAAGATAGTCTTTTTCAGATGTCAAGATTAATACTTTCCTTGAAATAGGCAGGCAACATTACTTATGTCAAACCTTAGTTACTGGAAGGGATTCTTTTATGTAAAAGATGATTCTAGTATTATTTTTTTCCTATTCCTTCTATGTTACTATTTTTGGAAATGAGTATTTTTTTGTTATTATCTAATATATTTTTTTTCCAAAATAATTGCGAAGATCGTTTACTAAATTCAGTCCTATTGAGGGAGATATAGTTGTGACATGAAATACATTTTTTAACCCAAAATCAACTAATTTTAAGACAATATATGTCAATATTCGGTGAACAATGGGCATTTATGCCTGAACTGTAAATAAAAAGATGAATAGAATTATCCTTTCCCCATCTTTAAACTAAAGAAGAAATGAGTATTTGATATATGAGACGTAGAAAAGAAAATCGCTGGGTTTTCGAGCTCATCAAAATAAGTGATGTAATTTTAGAGGTTGTAGATGGAAGGTTCCCTCATCTGACTAGAGTTTCATCCATTGAAAAACATATATCTAATTTAGGATGCCCCCTGATCATTGTGCTTAACAAATGTGACCTTATCCCTAGAGAAATCTGTGAATATAATAAACAGATCTTGAGTAAGGAATTCCCTACCGTATATATATCTGCTCAGAATAGACTAGGAACTAAAAAGTTAAGACAACAGATTTCACGCCTGTCTCCGAAAAGAGAAACAGTTATATCAATAGTAGGTGTTCCCAATACTGGGAAAAGCAGCTTATTGAACATTTTAAGAGGGAAACATGTAGCACCAACAGGTCAAAAGCCAGGTGTGACACGTCATAAACAAATAGTAAGAATTTCAAACAGAATCTTAATCTATGATTCGCCAGGAGTAGTACCGTTTGATCATCCAGACATAAATCTGCAGGCGTTTCTAGGAGCATATGAGATAAGTAATCTGCCAGATCCAATTGATACTGTAAATTATTTTTTGGATCGAATAAAAACAAATAATTTTCAAGGATTGAAGGATAGGTACAAACTTCCCTCAGAGAACGAAAGTAATGATGAAATCATTACTCACATCGCACGAAAACGAGGACTCATACTGAAAGGTGGAAAGTTGAACTTGGTAGAGGCCGCAAAAGTGATTATGCGAGAGTTTTCAGCAGGAAAGATTCCATATTGGGAAAAAGTCTAAAAAATCGAGACACTGAAAGAAATCTTAGAATTTCTGATGATTTTCAAGGTATTCTGTTCAAACAGAAGATATTTTTTAAATAATTTAAGGAAATTGCTTCTTAAGTAGTTTAATGAGATGCTTAAACTCAAACAAATACTAGTTTATGTAACACCCTCATTCAAAGATGAAAAATTGATTGAATTCCCTCTGAAATAATCACCTTAAAACAAATCAAGTATGGTATGAAAAATGAGTATCGATAAAGATTTAAAACAATTTCTTGAAAAGATAACAGCTTTTGCAAGTAGAACAGGAATTGCTTACCGCACCGGTGATATTTATGGAGGTTTGGCTGGATTTTGGGATTATGGGCCTATAGGTGTAGAAATTAAAAACCGGATTAAGGATACATGGTGGACTGATTTCGTTAGAAATCGTGATGATATTGTTGGATATGATGGAGCAATTATTACACATCCCAAGGTATGGGAAGCTTCTGGTCATCTATCAAGTTTTACAGATCCCCTAATATTTTGTCAAGGTAAATGCAAGAAGAAGCACAGACTCGATCACTTATTAGAAGATAACTTAAAAATTCATACAGAGAATCTGGATCTTGAAGGAATGGGGGATCTTGTCATTAAGGAGGAGCTTTCCTGTCCAGAATGTGGGGGGAAATTGGGAAAACCAATAACGTTCAATTTAATGTTTAATACTCAAGTTGGACCTGTCCAAGATTCTGCTTCGACAGCTTATCTTCGTCCAGAAAACGCTCAATTGATTTTTTCTGGTTTCAGGAACGTAATAGACTCAACTCGCGTAAAAATGCCATTTGGTATTGCTCAATCGGGAATTGTTTTCAGAAATGAAATTTCTCCCCGAAATTTTCTGTTTAGAGTTCGTGAATATGAGTTAATGGAGTTTGAATATTTCACTGATCCCCAAAAGACAAACGAATGTCCCGTATTTGATGATGTTGCACATAATATGGTAAATATCCATTCTAGAACAGATCAAGAAACGGAAGATGCAGTGGATTATACCTCAATGACTATCGGAGATGCTTGGGAGAAAAAGATTTTCAAAAATAAATGGCAAGCATATTGGATGGTGATATCTAACGAATGGTTTATTCATAAAATGGGAATAAATCCTGATAAATTACGATTCAGACAACATCTAGAATCAGAATTAAGCCATTATGCCTTAGATACTTGGGATATTGAGTATCAGTATAAATTTGGATGGAAAGAGCTGATGGGTTGCGCTAACAGAACTCAATATGATTTAGAGCAACATCAAAAGCATTCAAAGGCAAAACTACAGTTTAGTGAAACCGATAAATCAGGTGTTAATAGATTTGTACCTTACGTTGTTGCAGAACCATCTGTGGGTCTTGGGCGTATTTTATTAACAGTAATTGCTGATGGTTATCAAGAAGAAACCGTGAAAGATCGAAAACGAGTAGTTCTCAAGATTCATCCTAGACTAGCCCCCTACGATGTGGCTGTATTCCCTCTTCAGAAAAAACCTCAGATTATCTCAAAAGCACAAGAAATTTTCAAATATTTAAGAACAGAAGGGTTTATTGTTAATTTTGATGATGGTGGATCAATTGGGAAAAGATATCGAAGACATGATGAGATTGGTACACCTTTCTGTGTCACGGTTGATTTTGAGACTCTTGAAGATGAAAAGATCACAATTCGACATAGAGACACCATGGAGCAAACAAGATTACCTATTAAAGGGCTTGTCGAAGAGCTAAAGAATTTAGGTAGTAATTATTTAGCAGCAAAAAGAATTTAATTTACTACTAACTCATTTGGTTATAGGATAAAAGAAGTGTATGGATTATGATTGAAGAATCTCCCTCCTCCGTTATCACATATTCCACAGTATCATCAATAGCAGGGCCTTTATTATTTGTAAAAAATATTAAAGGAGTAGCTTATGGTGAAATTGTGCACGTCCTTACCCCAGATGGGGAAAAACGGACTGGACAAGTTCTAGAAGCAGCAGAAGATATCGCAGTTGTGCAAGTTTTCGAAGGAACACAGGGACTTGATACACGTAAAACTTCTGTACGGTTTTTGGGAGAAACAATTAAAATCGCAGTCTCTCAAGATATGCTTGGCCGTATCTTTTCTGGGAGTGGTAAAGCTATCGATGCAGGACCGCAAATATTCGCAGAAGAGCGTTTAGATATAACTGGAGCCCCAATAAATCCATATTCTCGCGAATATCCAAGAGAATTTATACAAACTGGAATTTCATCAATTGATGGACTCAATACTTTGATTAGGGGGCAAAAATTACCAATCTTCTCTGGAAGTGGGTTGCCCCATAATAATATCGCAGCGCAGATTGCTCGTCAATCCAAAGTTCTTGGGAAGGAAGAAGAATTTGCGGTAATATTTGCAGCAATGGGAATAACTACTGAAGAAGCTCGATTTTTTAGGGAAGATTTCGAAAAAACTGGTGCTCTTGAACGTGTTATTCTTTTCTTAAATCTTGCAGACTCCCCAGCAGCAGAGCGATTGATTACGCCACGAATCGCACTTTCCGTTGCAGAATATTTAGCCTTTGAATATGATTATCATTGCTTAGTTATCCTTACAGATATGACAAATTATGCAGAGGCCTTACGTGAAATCTCCGCAGCCCGTGAAGAGGTTCCTGGACGTCGTGGATATCCTGGATATTTATACACAGACCTGGCAACCATATATGAAAGAGCAGGAAGAATCAAAGGCCATACTGGAACAATAACACAACTCCCCATCCTTTCAATGCCGTCAGATGATATAACTCATCCGATTCCAGACC
The DNA here is from genome assembly GCA_016840035.1 of Candidatus Hodarchaeota archaeon. Lineage (GTDB taxonomy): Archaea > Asgardarchaeota > Heimdallarchaeia > Hodarchaeales > Hodarchaeaceae > Hodarchaeum. The sequence continues at coordinate 86,407 of JAEOTC010000030.1, forward strand.
TTTCGGGCTATATTACGGAAGGACAATTAATTGTAGATCGTGATTTAAATCGAAGGGGAATCTACCCTCCCATTGACCCGATGCCTAGTCTTAGTCGGCTTATGCGTGAGGGAATTGGAAGAGGTAGGACTCATGTATGCCATAAACCAGTAGCAGACCAAATGTTTGCTGGTTATTCACTTGGTAGGAATTTAAGAGACCTCGTTGCAGTAGTTGGGGAAGAAAGCTTGAGTTCAACAGACAAGAAATACTTAAAATTCGCTGATAGGTTTGAAAGTGAGTTTTTGCGTCAAGGTTATTATGAGAGTCGTGAAATCTTTGATACACTAGAGCTAGCATGGAATCTCCTTTCTGATCTCCCAGAGGAGGAATTAAAACGAATCCCTCCCAGACTTTTAGAGAAATACCATCCAAAATATCGTACAAGTAAGCTTGCAATTGATGATCCAGAACCTTAAAGAGAAGAGCTCTCTCATTGACATAGGTATGGATGAATTTATTCTAAATACAAATTTTAAAAATGAATAGGATCTCTAGAAACATACCCAAAATATTTACACAATAAAGTACTTACAATGTATTCGGTCGAAATATCTTTGAATAATTGAGAATTATATTTAAGTCGAGGAATATAGGAATTATAATGATGCAGTGACTTGCGACAAAGAAAGTAGGGTGAAGAACAAATGGCTATTTGGAAGGTTCGTTTCGCTTTAGGGGCTGGTCAGGAGGAGGAAATCGATTTATCCGACGTTGAGGATCTAGTTGATTGGGATCCTGAATTTCAGGGAAAATTAATATCAAGTTTTTTCGATACAGACTATCATTGGTTGCTTGCACTGAAAACAGTCATTCGTGAAGATGTTGAATTTCCATCAAAGAATTTTCTATTGATAGTCGGTAGAAAATGGGGAGAAGATAAGAAAAAAACAGTACCTCTTGGAGTTCTATTCGAGTTTTCTGAAGGAGATCTTAAACTTCGTGCTGTTGGTCCTCAGAGTTTAGCAGCTCAAGCTGGAGGAGATAACAACCTTCTCCTAGATCTAGTTAATGAATTATTTGATTTCCCTCAAAAATGGCGGAGTAAGAGTGTGATCTGTGGAATTTCAAAAGCAGAATGGAGTAAAATTGCTGATATCATTGGAGAGGAACCTTGGCGACTCATTGATTCAGGAAGAAGACTTCTATCTACAGACCCTAGGAAAGCAATATCCGACTTTCAAAAGGCTTATCAGATTTTCTCAATTTTAGCAGATCTGAACGGTCAATTTCATGCCATGTTTGCACAGCTAGAAGTAGCCTTAGATTCAAAAAACTACACCCTGGCAAAAGAGCATTTAGAAATTGTTAGACAATATTCTTTGGAGCTAGGGAATCCTATGCTTGAAGAGAATGTCTTTTCAACTGAAGGTATTATTCTCTATGAAGAAGATAATTTTCAACAAGCTGTTTCGGTTTTTGAAAACGCATTAGAGAAAGCAAAAAAAGCTAATATGCATTCACATGTTGTAAATGCTCATTTAAATATTGGTGAATGCTACTATCGATTAGCCAATTATGATGGCGCCCTTAAGAATTTTGACATTGCACGAGGATATGCAGAAGAGCGTAATGATAAGCTTAATTTGGCTGTTTCCCAGATAAATATTGCAAAAGTCTTATGTCAGAATTTAAAGATGGGAGATGTTTCTAGTGATGTTCAAGCTACTCATTATTTAACTGAAGCTAAAGAGTACTTTGAAAAAGCCGGTGATAATAGAAACCTAATGCTAGCTTACCAAATATTCGGAAATCTTGAAGATTCGAAACAAAACTTCGATTCCGCCATGCTATACTATGAGCAGGCAGCAGAAATTGCTCAAAACCTGAATAACGATGTTCTTCACGATTTCTATTTTCAGAAGTCTCAGGCAATGAGAAGTAATTTGTATTAATATTTTCCTTTTTTTTTTTCTAGTTATTAAGCTAGAATCTGTAAAGTACTAATAGAAAGAGAAGAATCTATTCCTGATTAACCTAGGATCTCGCCAATCTTCTTTGCGGCTTGTTTCATATCGAGGAATATCAACCCTAGTTTAACCGATCTGTTTGCTGAGGCTGTTAACACTGCTTTTGTGCCAGATTGAACTGAAATTAAATAACCATCCTTTCCTTCAACTAGAATGCGGTTCATTTCCCCCTTCCCTGTTTCCATGACAGCTCTTTCCCCTAAACTGAGTATTGCTGCAGTCATCGCTGCAATTCGCACATCATCCAAATCACCTGGCAGTTTAGGTGGCCAAGAAGAAATAGGAAGTCCTTCAAGACTAACAACGCTTGCAAAGTCTATGGCTGGCAATTTACTAACAAATGCTTCCAAGACTTCAACTATTTCTTTATGCATTTGTAGATCTGCATCACTATCGGGAATGTACATTCTTACACCCATGTAAACAAAATTCCGCACATATCTTTGCTTAGACATGTGAATTTAAGCTACTCTCCTATAAATATATTTCTAATTCCGAGATTTTTCCGAAAGAGAAGGTGTACAAGGAGAATAATCCTACTAACATCATTCTTTCCACTCAAAGTAATATAAGATGCTAATATGTAGATATTACGAGGAAAAATTCACTCTATTGGCTTAAAACAAATTAGATGAATCGAGAGAAGTGGATAGCAAAAATATTTGATTTGCTTCCAAAATCGCTGTAGAATAAGAGGTTTTGAAATTCATGCCAAATGTACATCGACTAAACCTGCGTAATATCCGATCATCGCCTTCAAGTCTCCAAGTAGGTAAAAAAGGTCTCTCTGAATCCTTCCTTATTGAACTTGAGACCAGGTTAAAGAAGGAAAAGACTGTAAAAATCAAATTTCTGAAAAATTCTCCTTTCAGTTCGCGTCAAGAAGCCATATCTTCTCTAAGTTTAGTATTAGAAGGTAAAATTAGAGTTCTAGAAACACGAGGGTGGACAGCTATCGTACAAAAACAGAGCTAACCACTCTGAGATGTTTTTGTACCATAAAGTTGTATCATTAAGATTTCACGGGCTAGAGATTGAAAGGCACGTTTTATTCCAATTCCTGTTGTTGCTACTGTTTCATATATGGGGAATTTTGATAGGCTTAATTTTTCGACTAGTTCGGATCGTGTTAAAGCATTTTCAACATCGCGCTTATTTAATGTGATCACTAGAGGAATTGTAGTCCCCAATTCCTCCCCTAAATGGCCTGTTAATTCCTCAAAGGATTCAAGATTCTCTTGGATTTGATCTGATGAAGAATCCACAACAAATAATATCCCATCCACTCCCTGAATTACGATTTTGCGTTGATGTTTATGCCTTTCTTGACCCGCAGTTGTATAAACATCAAATACTACTCCTGTTGTAGCTTGCATGGGTGCAAAGTCAAAGAAAAGAGTCCGGCCATGGGGATCTGCTAATTGAGTGAATTTTCCTTTTTCGAGCCCATCAACTTTATGATAAAGCCAACCAAGAGTTGTAGTCTTTCCACAAAGAGAAGGGCCATAAAATACTATTTTAAATCTGTGACGACCTTCTGCGTCTTTTCGCAATTAGCTTGGCTCCTTCGTTAACTAGGAGGTTAAGAGTATTGATTAGAACTTTTCAAGTTCTCGCAATGCGGCTTCAAGTTCATCCTTTTCAAGGCCTGTGCGGACTTCGGGTGATTTGGAAGGAGTGCCTGGGATTGCTCGAGATGGTTGGCCTGCTAGAAATTCATCAAGAATAGAGCTAAGTTCTTCATTGGCTTTTCTCATAAGTAAACGAATCATACCGATATTTACTTCAGCATCTGAGATTATTGTTAAAATTCCTCGTCCACAAGCACTGGCAAATATCTTTCCAGTGTCAAATTCTGAGGTAACTATGTCCAATCCACCAATTGTGAGATTAGATCCTTGTTCTGCTGAAGCCATGAAAACAGCGGAAGCAATCGCTCCAATACCATCCACATCGACAGAAACATAACTAAACTTGGAAACATGGGCGATCGTTAGGCCAGTCCGGTCGACTAGAATTATTTTTCGAATACCGGGTTCACTTTTAATGATTTTACTGAGTACACTGTCAAACCTTCGAGGATCTATCAAACTAGTAATCTCCTGCTTGTCTTTTTCCAAGTTCAGAGAAAATTAAATAAATTTTATCTCCGTATACCAATGCAAGATTAGTTCTTAATAAATTTAGCTTATTAACCTTTCATAGATTTGAAAACTTTCTTGAAAAAATTGACCCTACTACTATTCAAACTTCATTAGCATTAATTCTGATAACTTATACGAAAATAATCGTAGTTTCCTTTGAGTATACATTTGATGATAAATGTTACACTTTTTTCCCTTATGCAAAATAAGCAGTAATAACGAAAATGGCATTTCCTAGTAGTAGTTCCAATAAAAAGCCTAATAATATGAATAAAATGAATGGAAGAGAAGGTTGAACCCATATACTTTGTTTATCATGAGTTATAGTTTGTTGAGCAACGGTCATTTTTCTTTTAAGGTCATCTTCTGGGGTATCAAGCCGAAGTTTGAAGGTAAATTTCCAACCACTTTCCTCATTATACTCTTCTAAAAAATCGAAATGCCATGGTTTTCTCTCTATCTCTTCTAAAATGAATTGAGTTCTTCGTGGATAACCAATAAAGTATAGCGCAAATCTCTTTGTCATTGATGCATTTGATATTCCGTAAAGCTCACCAGTTCTAATTTTTCTTATGAGATTATAACAGAAAATAATAACTGGAGCACTTATAGCCAATAAATAGGCGTTGAAAAATGTCCCCACAATTTTCGGAGTGATAGTAAAGATTATGTCATATTTCGGATCTGTAATTGAAAAAATCGGCTGTAAAATAGGTGTGATAAATGAGATAGCTACAAAAGCTATTCTATCTGCTTCTCCTCCTAATCCTGATATAGAAAGAAAAAGAGCTAGTATTATTGCAAAAAAAACATTTCCTAACCAAGTGAAAAGATAATTTTGAATTGAAGTACCATTATATAATAATAAAAGAATTTGAAGGCTGTGTAGTACACATCCACTAATAGCAATTACCACCCAAATCCAATCCACAACTTCACGTGTTTTTAAATCTTGAATTGACCCAATTAATAAAATAAAAAGCGCAATTAAAACAAGAAAGAGGTTTATTAGGAATTCTAACATTGTTGATAGATCCGTTTTACGGATTGATCTTCTTTGGTTTTCATCTATTCACATTCACACAAATCTGACTGAACTAATTGCTCCTTCTAACTTAAATGTTCCCAAATTTTGTTAAGAATATTGAAGTAATTTAAATTTAATTTTCAATGTTAAATTTCCTTGATCGTTAACAGATCAGGGGTTTTCCATTAAAATAAGTGTATAAATCATGCGAATCCACATTTTGGCTGGTGAAATCGCTTTTTTCCGATATTAATTGCAATATATAGAACCTAAGTAACAAGTAAAAACATTCTAAAATAATCATGAGGGGAGTTTTAATAGATCGCTAGATCAAGTAATTCCAAATCAAACTAAAAATTTGACAGCCACTGTGGCTTATGAGATTTTCTATTGATCATCTCGGCAAAGCACGGTTATAGCGCCTCCTTGGTATTACTCACGGATTTACTGATGAGAAACAAACAGGAGGATGTCGTGGGTTCAAAAAATAGCAATTTGTGGATTACTGTTTGAAATTCCCACCAGTGGCTTCATACTTTACTTGATCCATCCTTTTTCTAATGGGAAAATGTCCTTAGACAAGAATTCATTCTTCTAAAAGCTTTTCTTATACATTCGATATATTTTAAAATCAAATTCGGGGTATTTACACAGATTCTCCTCCACTAGCTATTTTATCTTGTCATGATTCTGGCTTTTCAGGGAATATCAAACATCAACAAGTAATAATTTTGAGAGAATTTATTGGAGGAATTTATTTGGACTACGATAAATTAATTGAACTATGGAAAAATGAAAGATCCAATTCTTCGCTGTGCAATATTCCTAAAGACCTGTATGTTACTCTTGATGGATTTCTTGTTAATATCTCTGCTGATATTCAGCAACCAACAAATAAAAATATCGCTAATGCAGTATTAGATAGAATTTTTTTTATTAGAAAAGATATCGTTCAATTAAGGCTTGTTAAAATAGTAAATCTCGTCATTAATAATATTTCCTTTGATGAAAATGTCTTAACATGGGGGGAACGAAGAATAGCAAAAAATCTACGTCTCACGATTGAAACGATTGGCGTTGAGAAACCAAACATTTTAGATGAAATTGAAGTTTCACCCAAAATAGACCAAATTGAAAATTCTAACGTAGTTCTAGACCCCTTTAAGGAGAATAGTGAGAAAAAAACTACTGTGATTGAATATTCAACAGTCAGAATGCTTTATGATATTGAAGCGTTCATTGGTTTGGATGAAATCTCATACGGACCATTAGAAAAAAATGATATCGTAAATCTTCCGTTAGAAAACGCAACTGCCTTGATAGCACGTGGAGTTGCTCGTCTAATAGAAACCCCCGAATTGAAAACCCCTGGTGAATCATAATGAAGAAGAAATATATTCCTCAACCCCGCTCAAATTTCCTTAAAGTCTCATGTGAATGTGGAAATGTTCAGGAAATTTTTTCCCATGCAACTACACATATTAATTGTCGTGTTTGTGGGAAAGTACTTGCTGAACCTCGTTCTGGAATCACCCGACTCTTTGGAGAAGTTATTGAAATTCTAGATAATAAATAGGTGAAATAAAATGGACTCAAAATTTCCTGCAGTTGGTGAACTAGTTGTTGGATCTTGCTCAAAAGTTACACCCCATGGAGCATATTTCGAAATATTCGATTATGAAGGACTAGGAACAGAAGCAGGATTTGTTCATATTTCAGAATTGAGTCGAACTTGGGTTAGGAATATTAGAAGTCAAGTCCGCGAAGGACAAAGAGTTGTAGCGAAGATCTTGCGTATTGACTCCGCACGGGGAGAAATAGATATGTCTATTAGGAGAGTTTCAGAACCTCAGCGACGTACGAAGTTAACTGAACTGAAACAAGAGAATAGGGCTAGGGGAATCGTTGCTGTTGCTTGTGAAAAATCAGAAGTTGAAACAGAGAGAATAGAAAAAATTCTTCTTACTCAGTATGGATCTATTTATGAGGCACTTCTTCAGCTACGTGAACAATCAGTAAAAGTGTTGACAAAGATCGAAATACCTGAAGAGGTTGCCACTATGTTGTATGATCTTGCTGTAAAAGAATTACAACCTCCTACAGTCCGTTTACTTGGAAAAATTTCCGTTACCTGTTATGATTCGGATGGTGCTGTAGTACTTTCAAACTTCTTCAAAAAATATAAACAAACTTTTAAGAAAAAGCACAAAGGTTCAGATCTATCAATGCAAGTAATCTCTCCTCCAGATTATAGATGTACAATTGAGAGTGCTGATTGGAAAACTGCTGAAACAGTGTGGAAAAACGTCCAAAAAGAGGTTCAAGATAGCCTTAGGGGTCATGAAATTGAAATTGCTTTCGAAAGAAAATAAATAACTGTGAGATAATTCTGGGATCTAAATGCGTCTATTAAAAAGGTGTAATTGCAGATATACAATAGATCAATCTCTTAAAACATGTAATTCATGTAATCATTCTTTTAAATCTGCTTATCCACCAAAATTTTCTCCACATGATAAATACGCAGAATATCGTAGACGAATGAAACAGGAAGCGAAAAACAGGGGTATCTTATGACCGAACAGACTTCAGTAATCATCAGAAATTTCGAATTAAAAGACCTGGATCTTGTAATTAATATAAATCGGAAGTGCCTGCCAGAGAACTACCCCGAAGGATTTTTTCGGACGATTTATTCTGAATGTCCCAAAGGATTCATTCTTGCTGAAGTTAATGGAAGTATTGTCGGTTATACAATGGGTCGGATTGAAAGTGGTTTGAGTCTTTTTTCCATCTTTCATAGAGCAAAAAAGGGCCATACTGTAAGTATAGCTGTTCTACCAGAATATCGACGAAATAAAATAGCTACAAAACTGATAAACGCCTCTGCAACTGGAATGAGAGAATATGGGGCAGAAGAGCTCTTCTTAGAGGTAAGGATGTCAAATACTGCTGCTGTTAAATTATATGAGGCTCTAGGATACAAAATCCTCAAAGAATTGCGCCATTATTACCGTGATATGGAAGGAGCATATTTAATGGCACAAAAAGTCAAGAAAAAAGACTGAACTATTTTTATTCCCTTTTAAACACTGGTAATGCACGGGAACCAAGATAATTCAATGTTGGATTGGGGTTGGACTTTTAGGAAAGAATAAGATCTTAAATGCCTATTTACAGTAACTTCCTTTCTCTGTATGAGACGAGTTCTTGGAGTTTGGGAGGTATTTGTAAAACTACTAGAGGAGTATTAGATAATTCTGTACACACCTGAACATAAAGCTTTAAAAGGTTTAAAATCGTTACAAATGTGAATAACGGATATTGACGATTTTAATACGTTGAAATTGTGTGAAATAATTTCTAACAATATATTTAAGAGAAAATTAAATTGGTGACTCTTGCTTTGAGAGAAAAATACCAAAACGCAAGTAATGCGCTAAATAAACTAAGTAATGCAGCTACCATTAAAGCTAAGCATCTATCTGATGTGGTTATCAAATCTTACTCACAGTTCCAAGAGATTCGATATCAGAGTGAGACTGTACCTGATATTATTATGCACTCCGATAATAAAAAATCGAATCTAAAAGAAAGTGGGGAAATTCGCGTTGCTCAGTTATTATCAGCTATTCTATGTGATCAAATAACAGAGAAATCTAATAAGTTGACGGAGGATCTTGAATTTGGAAGTATGGATCTAGATCTTCGTTCGGAAATATTAGAGCTTCGTGAACAAATAACAAGATTGGAAGAAGTAGTACAAGTTCAAACTAAACTCGCTAATGGAGCACCAGTTTCAACCGAGGGAATTAAGAACTTGCAAAAGAAGTACGATTCCCGAATTAAACAATTAGAGAATACGCTTCTTCGACAAGAGGGACGTTCACTTACTATAACAGCGTTAGATGCAACCCAAAAACCAAAAATATTTGGAAAAGGAAAATTTATTGATAATTTAGCTGATTTAGTTCTTGAACAAGGAAAAACTCTTCGTGCTAGCGCAGGTGGTTACATTTCCATGGCAAACCTGTATACTTCGCTGAGAGATAAAGTTCCAGATATAAAATTCTCTTTGAAAGATCTAGAAAAAGCCTGTAAACAGTTAACCAAGCAATCATTAATCGAAGGGATTTCTACTCAATCTGGAATTAAAATTGTCGAATTTACGCCAGTTTCTCTGGGAAAAGATGCTCGAAGCATATTTAATATCGCAGTTGAGAAGGGTTACGTTACAATTGAGGAAGTTATGATTCATACCAAATGGGATCAACAGCGAGTAACACGAGTATTAGATAGTCTTGTAAATCAAAATATTGCACGAAAAGTATCATCACTTGATTCGGGAGATCAATATTACTTCCCGGGGTTATATGGAGATGATGATTGGTAGGTATAAACGATGGCTGAACCAGATAAGTTTGGAGGATTATTCCGTAAAATTGGAGATACAATACATATTGGAACTAAGAAATTCAAAGGAAAAGCAATCTTAAATTCCAAGTTTGATGATACTCAAGGTACTTCATTGATTCATCGGGTGAAAGCAGAAGACAATGACAATTTCAGAAAAATTGATGGTTTTATTGTAAAAGAACCAGAAAATGCAGTCTTGTTGCAATCAGGCGTATTAATTGGGGTTGCAGGTAGTGGGATCTATGAACTCGAGAAATCTGCTAAGCACCCAGGAAGTGAAATAATATGGGTCACAAAGCGTGAATTCATCATTAAATGGGGTACACCAGGAATTTATACTTCGGATAATGTAATGGTCGGATGTTGGGGGATTTCTCGTATGAGAATAGTCAATCCTAGAAATTTTATAATGAATGTAGTGTCACACAAGCAGTATTATAGCGGAGATGAGTTGAAAAACTGGGTAAAACAGACAATAATAGCAGCCGTCAAGCATGTTATGACTCGTTATACTGTCCCAGAGCTATTAAAGGAAAGAAGAAGTCTAGAGATTCAAACACGATCTGAACTAGGCCCTGAGAGTTCAAGATGGGGTTTGGAATTGGTAGGTCTAGATATTGGGGGATTCAAAGTCCCGGAGGAATATGAAACACTCCTAACTTATGAAATTGAAAAGCAAATAATTGAAACTCGTCAAGAGCTTGCTGAAGAACGAGATCAGCTCGATAGTACTTCTGAGAAGATCAAAAAATTCGAATTAATGCTTGAACAAGCTGATGAGATGTTTCTAGCAGGAAAAATTTCTGAAAAACGCTATAAGGAATTAACCGATAAATACTCGTCAAAACTGGCTAAATTGAAGGCACAAAATTCGCAATGATGGTTCTTGATTAACTCAATTTGAGGGAAGACCCACATTCTGGACAAACACTCATTCCAACTGATTCCATTTCTTGATAACAACTTTGGCATACTTCAGCATTACAGAATTCACATATAAATTTTTCTTGATCGGTTTTTACCCAATTACAAACCACACATTCGAAAGAAACATAAGTTTTCCTTATTTGCAGTTGCATTTTTCTAATGCTTATGGTTCCCATAATTTTTTGATGAGTTATTAATTTTTCAAGAATTTTTATAACCACGTCAGATGATTCACCAACAAAATCTATAATCTGATTAAGAGGGATATTCGTTACTTGACTATTCTGAATGTAGTTAATCAATTGATTTTCAGTTGAATTAAGAGTCATGGATACTTCTTTTGGAGAAGTCCAACCTGATTTCAAAGGCCCCTGTTTACAAAAATAACATTCTTCAGTTGTCTCGAGATTATATGAAAAGGCATAAGTTAATTGACAGGAATGACAGTTTCGGGGCAAATCTATAATAAAGGCAGCAATATTTCCACAAAATGGACATTCATGCGTACTGTCAATTTTTCTGCAGTTAGAACACATTACTCTTCTACAGTTTTGACACTCAAAGTAAATGTCGGGATTAGTATATGAGGAGGTATCAATTTGGCAAAATATTTCCAAATTTTCAATTCCCTTAATTAAAAAAGGATTTATCGAATCTCCGGCGACTAAACGAAGTCTCAAACGAGTAGCTATATTTTTTATCAGTTTTAATAATTTTAAAACGTTTAAGTTTAATTTTGAAGCTATTCCCTCAATATCGATTCCATTGCCAAACCAGGAGATAAGTGAAATCTTTGATAATCGATCCTGTGTCAAACTTCCACCTAAGCTTTCATTAAGAATTTCTAATAGTTTTAATAAATCATCATACGCTAAATCGAACCTTGAGACCCAGAAATCTAAAGGAATTTCTTCATAAACATATATATCCCATAAAATTCTTGAAACAATGTCAATCGTAGAATAAATGTAATTCCCATCTTTGGAACGTATGAAGCTTATGTCTTCTCTAATTATGTCAAGTAAATCCCGAGCCTGACTATCTGATAATGCAGTGAGTCTAGAAAAATCCATAATTGAAACTTCAGATGAAACAAGAAAGCTTGTAGTAATGAATCTCTTAATTGCTTTTGTTGATCGTTCGTTTAGAGAAGGAAGGAAGAAATCAAGGTGAGTTAAGTTGTATAATCTTTGCTTAATAGGATCAATGTATCCCCTGAAGAGATTTCTCTTAGCCATTAAGTCTAAAACAGCTTCTAACTGATCATCAGTCCAATAAAGGTGATTCAACATATAGTCGAGATCGTGGGAAGGGTTTTTTCCAATGTACTTTGTAATGAACACAATCGCTCCTGATGGTGTAAAAAATCTGCGTTTAATTATATCAAAAAAACCTTCAATTTGTTGAACGTAATCATAAATAACAGGTTCTAGTAATTTTCCATCTATATTCATTATGTCTATTAGCTCACAGATATCAACCATCCCTCCAGTATCAAGAAACTGTTGAATTTTTTTATTAAGATAAGATTTTGGAATAAAATAGACATTATTGTAGTCTAGAAGACCATTTAATTCTTGTTGCTGTATTTTGTCGTATATAAATGCAATTAGCTTCATTTTATCAGTTTCGGAAGAAAAATCACTGAGCCGAATAGGTGATTGTGCCGTCGAAACTGCTTGTAACCATTTTGACCTCTTACGTCTTTGCATTTTGCACAACCACGAGTTAATTAAACGAGGGAGGAAAATTGATTTTTATATCATTTACCCCCCCAAAAAAATGAATCGAAAACTATATTTAATATTGATATTCTAGATAGTAAGAACGGAAAATATATAATCGAAGATATTAAGTTGTGTGCTGCTACTAAGTGAAAGAAACTAAGTTTAAATGCCAATTTTGTGGGTATGTTCCTCATTCACATGAACAACCTGGCACAGGTTCTTGGTATTGTCCTAGATGTGGAAAAAGAACAACAATTCGACTAAATGTCCCACGACCAAAGAAATTCAGTCAAAAACCTCCCCAATCTCGTCAAATCTCTCGTGATCAAATTTCTAGTAAGATTTACAATGAACTTACGAAAGGAAAGGGCCCAGAATTTGGTTTGAAAGAACCTTACATCAAACCAATGATCCAACCAATAAAACCCAAGATAAGAAAAGAGGTTAGAATTTTTTCTCCTTCAAATAATAATGATTAACTTTTTTTTGTTTTGAATCTAATAATAATTCTCTTCTCATCATCGTCAATTAAAGAACTGACGGTTATACGATCTCGATCTTTTAGAATCTCTCCTACCGGAACATCACCTGGAATTAATGTATTTCCTCTGAACCCGATGAAATCTTTCTTGAATTTTCGTTTTAATACGGTAAAGATGGTTCTACATTTTGATTTAGGATTAATATTAATTGTAGTCGGATTTTGGCAATACATAGAGGAATCTCCGCAAACCAAGCATTCTGGATCCTTTTTCAAATCAAACGAATTAATAGTGCCAGTTAATGCCGAATATATTGTCAAATCAGGAATTCGGAATCGTTCTGAATCAATTAGGGTCTGGAAATACTTTCGACTTTTTTCTGGAAAATGGTTCAATTTATCTAGAAAGAGAGTTTTAATAATTTCTTGTGATTGAATTCCACTGGTTACTGCATTAACTGTAATTAAGCTGGGAACATGGTACAATACAGTTTGTATAACCTCTTTTTCATCAAAAAGAGGAAAATTATATTTTGATGCACTTTCATTTGCGAGTTTTGTCAGTTTGAGTGCATCTTCAGAGGAATTTTCATCAGGTTCCCTTTCATTGAGAGTATGAAATTCGTAAAGAGCTTTCCATGCACAGTGCTCCCTAATTCTAGGAGTTCCTACAAGTGTACATGGAGCAGTTAAAAGACGTGTTTCTTCTGGTGGATGAGGGGAATCACATGCTAAACATGCGGTGTTCTTAACATCAATACTTTGTACTTGTCCAAAATAACCATCAGTTGCAGAATCTATAAACGGTAAAGACAGTTCTATTGCATGTTCGTTAATATATTGACGTGCCAGAAAATTATCAACACATCCAGAAATAATGTCAGCCTCCTCAAATATACTGAAAGGTAACGATTGAATAGTGTCAGAATATGCGTCAATATCAATGGAAGAATTAAATCGATCTTTGATTACTTCCTTTGCAACACGAGCTTTATTTTTTCCAATATCAGATCGGGAAAATAGCAATTGCCTATTCAGATTCGAAAATTCAATAGTATCCATATCAACAAGTATCAACTTTCCAATACCAAGTAATGCTAAATTCTTAGCTACTTCCCCCCCAGTGCCTCCAAGCCCAATAATCAGCACACAACTATCTTCGATTATACTCTGATCCCAGATGGAGAGTCGTTCCTGGCGATCAAATACAGAATCTGAGGGAATCGAGTTCATTGAGATTTCCATTAGTAGAAAGAGAGTGGAGGAGATTATCCCCCTTTTATCTGATCAGGAACTATCATCAGAAGAGCGTTTTCTTCAATATTGTATGAAGCAAGATTATTTGATGGATTCATCCTTCGTCCTTTAAATAAAAGTGCAATTGGTACAACTTCAGGAATATTAAAAGCATCACGAGCCGCAGAAAGTGCTTGAAACACTGTGCCGTTAATATTGATGTACTTTTCACGAATATTTTGATCGGGTGGAAGTTGTGGATCCTTAAAGCGGACTTTTATCATACGTTCAATAGTATCCGATGGTGTCCCCGGGGAGCTGACATTTGAGTCCCAGACCACATCTTTTTTTCGATTACTCATTTTTTTCACCTTGCTTGTCCTTATACATAGAATAAGCGTTCGATTTCGGCTAATACAGTAATAAGATCAATACGACCTTTCGCATAATCTTCTAAAGGTCCACGAATCAGAGGGTATCTTGAAAGAACTTCACTTTCGAGTCCTATCGGGTAATTTTTCTTTCTCTTAATTGTAAACGGAATAATTTCTCCCGTTTGAGCATAAAAATTTATCTTGATTTCCTTTTTTGAATATGTGGCATCGTAGCTTTCCAATATTTGTCGAATTAATGGATCTTTTTCTTTGATTATGGTATCTGAAACAGAAGCTATCGGACTAGGATCGAGTTTCTGAGGGATTTGTTTTTCTGATATCTGGTAGATTTCTTCTAGTACGTCTAAAACTGAGCTTGTTCCAGGTTTCCAATTTTTCATTGTTTGAAGATCAATAATCTCACAATCTAATACTTCTCGAAGGGTATTTGGACCATCGATGAATGGTTTGTCTGGTAAATCATCAAGAACAATTAATAATGGAAATGCGTACTGTCCAACCTGCATTTTAACACGAATTTTGCCTACTTCTTCTCCTACTAATTCCCCTGGAAAATTCTCAAGGATTTTTTGGGATTCTTGGTATAATGTATAGTAGTGTTCAGATTCAACTTCTTCGTCAACTGAACTTTCGTCAACGGCAATACCCTGTGGTTTCTTGAGATAATTTGTTAAATCACAATAATCACAATGAACAGGACGAAGAGAAGAAGGTTTTCCTGACAAAGGAGCACCACATCCATTGCACTGGGCAACATCTGTTTCGAGAGCAGTCATATTTCCACCTCAATTTAATTTCCGATTTCTGTGAAGATTTATTTTCCGAAAAATTCAGAAAATCCTAACCCACTGGAATGATCTTCATTCTCACATAACATGAGAACCTATGAATCCTATACAACAGTCTAGCCAGAATTTCCCTAATTAACTTCCAGAAAATCAAATTACTGCAGGTTCATTCTGGAAACTGACCTTAAAAAACTAGCTCATAATGGCTTTCTTTCTAGCCAGACAATCCACAGCTTTAAATAAAATTGATGGAGTAAGTTTTTAGGTGAATAGATAACACCTGATTAATGAACTAGGAGCGAACGCGTATGTCTGATCTACATTCCAGACGATTAAGGGAAGAATTTAAGCGAATGCTAAAGATTTATCCCCCAAAAAGTGCGAACATAAAGTGGGTGATTGTGGATAATGATCTTCATCGCTATTCTGCGACAATAAAAGGGAAAGAAGGAACTCCATATGAAAATGGGGAATGGAAAATCACTATCGATTTACCACCCGAATATCCGTTTAAACCTCCAATTGTAAATTTCATCACACCAATCTGGCATCCCAATATTGCGATCGGTGAAACCCGATGGAAATGGGGTTCTAATGTGTGTTTGAGTCTGATAAATTGGAACAATATTGGTGAACCCGGTGGATGGAAGAAAACTATAACACTACCTAGCGTATTTGAACATATTGAAATGATGCTGGATGTGTATCAGAGTTCAGGAGATTCTGATTTTCCAGAATACCTTGTCGATCCTGGGGATCCATTCAATCCAGAAGCTGGAAAAATAATGCAGTCTAATTTTGACGGTTTTTGGGAAAAAGCTGTAGAGTGGACAGAGAAATTTGGGAAGAATAAATCCTAGTGAACTGAATGCAATCGGGGATATTTCAAGAGAAAAAGAAACTAAGAGATTGTCCATATGACCAACAAATATCCTCACGAAACTAAAAGTCTGAATAAAAAATCAGATGAAGATAAAATAGGCGATATAAACGACGAAACAATCAGTTTAAATGCTGAAACTAATTCTGTCATGATAACTCACAAAGCTATCGATGAGATTACGAATTTTTCACTAAACGCTATGCCAAAAGAGGCGATTGGACTACTTAGTGGAAGGGAAATCAGACCTAGAGAACTATTAATAACGAAGGGTCTATTTGTGACAGAGGGCGAGGAGTATTCGGTGTCCTTTTCTGAAAGTGATTTTCAGATTTTTGACCAAGTATCCAGTCCAGAATTTTGTGTTGGATGGTGGCACTCTCATCCAGGATTTGGACTTTTCTTATCACAAACGGATATTACCACTCACATTTTTTCCTTCCAACTCGTTCAACCTCTCTCTGTGGCACTTGTAGTGGATCCTATGGATATTGGAGACGATGGTATTGCTAAATACAAGTTTTTCCAAATCGTTGGAGATTCACGAAATAGAGATTTTCAATATATTGAAATCGCAAGTTATCTATCAGTATCTAGTGAATAGAGAAATTTCTAGAATTGAATTTTGGGAAATCGGTAAAGGGGAATAATATTAAACATCCTGGTGGAAAATAAATTCGAGGTTCAAAATGATACTAGATGATCTTCTATTGGGTATTTTTCTCTCCTTTGGGCAATTCTTCCTGCAAGGAGAATCAGCCGGACTCTTAGATACTATTATTGTACTTTTAGGACCAGGATTAGTATTATTTTTTACATTTTACTTACTATGGGCTGGAAGAAGGAAGAATCATAAAATTATCAATGTATCGAAAGATGCTCTTCTTGAAATTTTCTCTAATGAATTTGATGATCTAGTAACTGATCAATTGAGCTCTAATGGTGGACTTTTATTTCCTAAGTATAAGAGAACATCTAGTATTCCTTTTAAGGACTTTAGAGTTGTATTTGCACTAGAGGAACGTCATTTAATGCTCTCGGTAATAATTTCATGGTTTTCAGGAGCAAATGACTATATTGCAGTTCAAGGTAACGCAAAAAAAGGGAAATTACCTACGAAGATTCAGATTATTCCAAATCATGAAGAAGGACAGATTAAGAAGCACCAAGACTTACTTTTTGAATTGAAAGATATTAAGTTGAATTCTGAATTATTGGATCAGTTTTTTCTCATGAAAGCAACATCAGTTAAGATGGGAAGCTTCTTTCTCAAGGATAAACCTCTATTAAAGCAAATTTATTCCATTCGAAATTCACTAGTTCGTTTATCAATTGATTCTACCGAGGATCCTGCTATTAGACTCTATTGTAGAATAAATAAGGATTTAGACCTAAAGAAGCTGCATAGAGTTTTTATATCGCTTGTAGAAAGGGTAAATCAAGTAGCGGATAAAAAAGTGATGAGGAAATAAACAACCAGCTAACCTGGTTAATTATAAAGTCTCAATCTTTTCAGTTACTCTTTGTCGAAGCCATTCTAATCCTTCTTCAACATTGAATCCTGTTTTAGCTGAAGTAGGTACAATCGCATATGAATGTGTTGTGACTTTGTGGAGATTGAGGGATCTTGCTACTTCACCCGCAGAAGCAGCGTTTTCTAAATCCTGTTTGTTTGCCAGAACAAGAATAGGAATGTTTTCAACCTTGTCGTTATCTAAGACATATTTCCATAATTCAGCCTGAGCTTCGTCAAAACGTTGTCTATCATTAGAATCTATAACATAAACTATCCCCATGGAACCAGCCATATAGCTCTCCCAGAGTGATTCACGAAAAGCTTCTTGACCTCCAATATCCCATGATATAAATCGGACATTCCCAGAACTAAACTCATCAACATTCATACCGAGTGTTCGAAAGGTGCTATCATCAAATTCCCCAGATGTGATTCTTTTAACAATCGTTGTTTTACCTGCGTGATCCAGCCCAAGCCAGGCTATTTTCACCGTTAATCGTTCTCTTGCGAATTTTGAGCGCAATTTTGTAAGGAAACTCATCGATGATACCTCTTCATTTTCTCTGTATTTGCTTACTTTGAAATCTCTCGCTCATCCATTGCCAAGGTTCATCGACGCCTTCTCCAGTAAGAGCGGAGCATGGATAAACCCCAAATGTTCGTGGACGTTCTGCCATTTCCGTTTCCAATTCAAGAGTTTTGACAATATTGTCTAATGACATTGCAACATCGAGATCTTGCTTATTTGCCAGAAATAGGAATGCAGAGTCTTCTGGTGCCCATTGAATAACATTCTTGAGCCATTTCGCTGCTGTTTCGACCTTATCTCTATCAGCTGAATCGAATACGAAAACCACCCCTGAGGCCTCTGAAACAAAAGGTTCCCATAAACTAGTAGGGTATGTGGGTTGTCCCCCTAGATCTACAGCCATTACCTCAAGTTCCCCTATTTTCAACGTTTCAATATTCATGCCCATAGTAGGAACTGTTTCTAAATCCTCATGACCTTTTAATCGTTTAACTAAAGTTGTTTTTCCTGCGTTAGCTAATCCGACGAAAGCTATTTGATTTTCGATTTCTCGACCAAATAATTTTGTTGGCATCTTCTAAACCAATCATTAATTGAATCAGATGCTAAAAGTGCTAAGAAGAAAATTTATTGGATTCTCACTATACTTTAACAGAGTGGGTTTCAAACCGATAAACAGTTTTCTTATAGCCGTTGTTTTAAGAGTTCTGTGCATTATTAATAAACCTATTTTATTAGACGTATTCGAAATAACTCCCTAAAATTCCTACTAAACTACACGGGTGAATATTGGTTGATGAGAGACTAGCTTGGGAAATACTCTGAAGTACGTTGGTTTATCCTTGGTTTGAGCCTGAACATACTCTATTACATCTTCCAGCGCTTGGAATTCTTGAGAATTATTAAATCGATATCGCACACTCACTTTTCCCTCTTTTAATTCTTTTTCTCCCGCTACAATAATGATGGGTGTCCATAATTTTTCTGCAGCTCGGATTTTCTTACCTAGTGATAAGTCACGATCATCGATTTCCACTCTAATGCGATTTTGTTCCAATTTTTGAGCGATTTTATCTGTAAATTCCAAATAATCCTCAGAAACCGGTAAAATTCTAATTTGAGCTGGAGATAGCCATAATGGAAATTGTGGTTTTGATCCTCTTTGAGAACGTTTCAATTGATCCTCAATAATGCCGTAGATGACTCTTTCAGTAGATCCTGAGAGCGAGCAATGCATTAGAAGGGGATAAACTTCTTTCCCCTCTGAATCGATATATTGTATATCAAAACGCTCAGAATTCTCTACATCAATCTGAACAGTAGAAAGAGCTGCAGCTTTCTTTTGAGTGTCAACCACATTAAATTCGAATTTTAAAATAAAATATGCATATCTCGTCTCAAACAATTCCAACAGTATTGGTTTATTGAGTATTTTTACAAGAGAGACAATCCAATCTTTATTTTCCTCATAAAATGCTGTTGTCATCCGAAATGCTGTTTCAATATTTATCTCGATATCGCTCATATATTGAAAAGCGAGAAGAAATTGTTCCTCAAATTCTTTCTGTGCCATCTGAATATCGCTAGTAGCTGTGTGTAAGTCAGGCATGGTGAAAGCTCTAAGTCTACGTAATCCTGCCAACTCTCCGCGTTGTTCACGTCTGAATGATTTAGCCATTTCGAAGATCTTAAGTGGGAGTTGACGATAACTTATGATAGCATCAGACATAGTAAGAAATTGGCCAAAACAGGCTGCAAATCGCAAGAAATGATTTCTATTTCCAGATTTTACAACATATTGTCTTGCAGGAAATCTTTCAATATATTTCTTCAGCGATTGGTGATCATAAGAGTACATGAGTGGTGTTTCAACAATCATTGCTCCATATTGGGCAGCCATGTTGTTGACATGATCTTCAATAAGCCTCTTAACTACGTAACCTCTTGGAAGTATTCTAAAATTACCAGGATCAGATCCTTCTTCATAATCCACTAATTCAAGATTCTTCATGACATCCACATGAAGTGGAGGGGTGCTAACTGTTCTATCCTTATCGGTCTCGTACTTAATAAACAATTCAAGCTCTTTCAATCCTTTATAGTTAAATTTGTCAAAGGGTTCCATTTTCCCATCCATAGTAAGAACATGAAAAGTTGAACGGGCCGTTTCTTCTGCATCAAGAGCCGTGGTAACTTCGGCTGAAGCTTCAACTGTTTTTGCACCTGATTGACCCAATATTTCCTTAGATCTTTCTGCTAAAGCATGGCCTTTACAATTCAGATTGAAACCTTTGTAATATCCAAAAGGAGCTCTAACAATGCTCAAATCTGGATGGTTGGAACGTAAGCTTGTTTCAATGTTTTTTAGCGCAGATAAAGCTGCGTCAGGTTTAGCAGGCTGAGTTTTGGCTAAATGTACCCAAGGGTACACAATCAAATTGCTTTCACCAATATCTTTCAAAGCAGAAACAATTTCATCGCAGGCATTAGAGATCACAGTTGATATATCGGGGACGTCATTCTTCTCAACTGAAATGAAAACGACTAAAGATGAATCCGTAGTAGAATATTCCATCTTAGCTGTTTTGGATGATTCAGGATTACTAATTGCCTTTTCAGTTACTTTCCAATCAAACCCGAGTGAGTGTACGAGTAAAAGTTGCATTTTAATCACAGATCTTGCATTTTGTGAGTATATACGGACAACTTATAGTTCTCAAAAGAGCTTTTCCGAACTTGAACAAGAATCTTCTAGTCCATAAGATCCAGAGCTTAAAGGATTATCTAGAAAAATGTCTCCACAAAGAAGTTGATTGCGGAATCAGGAATACCTTGCTCAATAAAAGTTGTCCAAGCGGTAGTTTTGGTTAATTTTTGTGAAAGTGTCTGTTCTGTCATAAATTCATAATATTCATGAGGAAAAACAACCCACTCCGAAGCTTCTTCAGCGTAAAAATCGGGTTTTACTTTGGACCACGGTTTATATAATAGGGTTGCGATTTTGACAGTTTTTGGGTCTTTTAAATTAAGGTAGTTTAGTGCACACTCCAAACTTTCTCCACTATCAGCAAGATCATCAATTAATAGGATATTTTTTTGGAAAATATCAACACCTACATCTTGAGATATCACTGGTTTGGTGTGTGTTTCTGCTATAGCAGTATAAAATTTTATTTGCATAGTAGCAAGTATTGTTGATATTTGATGTCCTTCTAAGAGATAACTCGCTTCAAACATGTCACTTAAGAGACGTGCGGGAATCCATCCCCCACGACTAATTCCAAGAATAATATCAGGTTTATATCCATCTTTTTTTATTAAAATAAATAAAGAACGGGCTAATCGATCAATCTCATGCCATTGAATTATCTTGATTTCAACCAAAATCCAATCACATCATTATTCCATTTTGAAAAGGAATTTGAGTACTATCTAAAGAAAGATTTTAAGCTCTATTACAGTCGCATGATCGGTCATAAATTTGAGGAGCGGCCATAAAATAGAACCCTACGTCATTCAAGAGCTGGATTCCTATGTTTACCTTGTCTTTGGCGCAACAATTCAAGACCAAAGTAAGTCTATTAATATCAAAAGTATCTTAGATGAACTAGAAGATAAGTTTGAGTTGGTTGGTTCACAACTATTTGACTTTCGTCTTATTTGGGGATATAAACATGTTTATTCCGCTCTGTGGCATGCTGAAAAAGCAAAAATATCGAATAATATGATTTCAAAGTCTTTCTCGATGGAAATTCTGCTCTATCTCGCAGGCTGTAGGCAAATTAAGAAAGCTCTAGACATGCTGGGTGTAAAGAGCAATTCTGAGAAGATAATTGGAGTTGTGGTTGGGGAGAATCGTAAAGAATTACCTGAAGCATTCCAATTTCTGAAGAATACAATACAATTTGACGCTGATACTAGTATTATTGAACAGTATGATCTGAAAAGGAAATGGTTAATCGAACAACTACTGAAAGAGAATTACCAATATGCAAATACCTTTTCTGATGTGGAGATTGAAAAAGCTCAATTAGAAAAGGTGGCCCTACTTGCTTTGAATGCCTGACAATATAATTAATCGGAAGAAATTTTCATCATACTGATCTCAGAGTTTGGAGGCATTAAACTTATCCCTGTCAGATCACGTATGATTTCAATCCTGATTTCAATATCAGGAGTCTTTAGCTTCACACTTCCCCAATTAATTCTATCTGCAACCTCTTCAATTATTTGCCTTGATCTTAAATTACATTGCCGTTTGTTCAGTGTAATCCTCCAAGATTGGGAGGGTGCTATCCTTTCTTTAGCTAATTTCGTGGTTTGCTCTATAATTAATGGAAGGTCTGTTTTTATTAGAAATTCCAGAGGAACAATTTTCAGACATGCAATTAAGGGTCCTTTTTCTTTGATGTAATTTTTTATATGCTCTAAAACTGCAAATGGATTGTTTTTTTCCCCTTCAAGCTTCAAAATAGATAAACCCGGGACTCTGGATTTTAATGGTTTCACTCTATAGTCTAAAACATCGGACAAGACATAATACGCTTCAGAAAGCGCGTCTCGTTCATTTGTTCGTTGAGAGCTGATTAAGAAGCTCATTAGAATACCAAATCGGAGTTAATCTTCACTCCTAAGTAACCAAGCCGAAGAGATGAGGTCAGTTGAACCACACTTTGGACAGCTAGGCTTGGTAATATAAATACCATCTTCTTCAATAGTAACAAATTCAGCTTTTTGAAAACGGTTTTCACACTCTTTATTCTGGCAAATATATACATCTGGTTTCTCTACCATTGTCTCACAATTCCATACACTTATTCAGATCTGTTTATGTCCAAATTCTAAGATATCAATAATATTTGAGACTCCCTTCGCTAGAAAATATCGATTATTATCCCAATCAGCGATCACTAATCGTCTCCATGATGCGAATTGAAGTTGAGACAGAATCTCTGATTCTGATTCCCCCATAGTTTTTACAATATCGCTTAATTCACCTGTTGACTTTTTAACTGCTTGTAGTATTGGATAATAATGTTTTACCGCATTTAAAACAATTAATCCAAGAGCTCGTTCTAAACTCTTCCCCGTTTTCGCTGATGTGCCGATTACGGATATTGATGAAGCTCTAGGGCCAAGAATAGTATTTGCTACTTCTTCAGGGCTTTTTGCACCTAAAATATCCTGTTTGTTTGCACAAAGGACAATTGGGATCCCAGGTAAAATCTCATCAATCTCATTCAATAGTTTCTTTGCTTCGTCAAAAGAAGCTACATTTACCGAGTCAACAACAAAGAGAATTCCGTCCGCTCCCTTACTCAAAATCTTTCTAATAATTTCAAATCGTTGCAATCCAGGGGTCCCGAAGAGGAAGACTTCCACTCCATAAATTGTGGTTTTACAGTGGTCCAAAGCAATTGTAGTTCCACCATAATCAATCGAAATTGATTTTCCTGAACTAATTTTTTGGACTGTTGAAGATTTTCCACTATTATAGGGGCCAAGGATCACAATTTTCAAGACGTATTACCACATTGGAAAATGGCTAGTATCTGTTCTTCGATAAATCTAAACTCTGATATGGTTATTGAACTAATAATTCTTTATAATACTGTTTAAATGAAATTAGCTAAAAATCCCAACTCTTGCCAGTATAGCCAAGGGAGGAATTTTACAATAATTTCAGATGTCTACTAAAATCTACATTTTTGCCTTAAAAAGATTAGCTAATCTAAGGCAGAATTTACTCATTAATCGTTTTTTTACTCCTCTAACCATGTATTTCTGATAACAATTGACCGATAATTATAATTTTGAAAAAAACTGGAGTTTTGTGTAAAATATATTGGAAACCTCAGATAACTCCAAATAATTCATTTCGATTTCGAAAATGTTTCGAAATCCATTATATTCCACATATCAATAGTAGATTCAAAAATCGTTTGAAAAGGATCTTGGTGAAACGGTAATTGCATGTTTAAGGAATATCATTGATCAATTATTCTGATACTTCCCGATTCTTATGGGAACACAAGTATTTTCGATACAATCAGATGTGATAATGATCCTTAATGGGTGGAGTATAAAAGAAAAAAACAAACTGATAAAAACTGAACAAATTTTGGCTTTGTCTTGAGACACTAATAAGGAGTCAATATAAAAATGGCACAACTCCTCTATCGAAACCTTTGGGAACCAAGAGAACTACGTACTCTTCTTCTAGGCATTTTGATGATATCATTAGGTTTTTTACTTGAACTAATATTCTTATTTTTCTTGGATGAAATGAAATCATCATTTCTCGGAGTTTTATATTGGGAGCTAACCTTATTAGGTGGTACAATAACCCCTCTATTAATACTATTCCATTTAATCGTGTGGAGTATAATCTACTTCGCATCACTTATGGTTTATACCGTTATTCGGGAATATAGTGGAGGAAGGACGGGTATCTCTGAAATTGCCGCGATAATAATCATTCTTACGATTACAACGGGCTTGATTTTCGATGAATGGTTTGCACTCTTCTTTATTATCACTTCTAGTCTCATAACTTTGTATATTTATCTCGTTGTTGGCGAATAAATTAATATTTATAACCAGAAATCACGCTGTAGATAAAAAAGTGGGCGTATTTGCGTCTACCAGAAGAAAAAAAGGGAAACTTGCTAGTATGCAAGTTCTCTGTTTTCAAATATATAAAGAGCCAAAACGAGTGCTGCTAATCCTGTACCTACTACAATTATTAGTTCCGGTACAAGGTTGTTAAATAAGGCTTCCCAAGTACCAGTTACCCAACGCTGAATGTTTCCTGCAGTAAGATAATGGAAAATCGACAAACTTGCAACGAACTCTCCAATATTAAAGTGACATTGGATTATTTGAAGATCAAAGATCTTGATGTCGAATGTAGTTGTTTCCACTGCACTTGCTACAAGCATTCCAATTCGTTCACCAATATACGAACCAAGGACTACTCCTGCAGCAGCAGCCATGGCACGATTAGTTTTGAGGAAAATAACAGCACAAAGAAATGTTAATGAACCTAAGGCAAAAAATTTAAGGGTTACACCACTTAAAGCAAGAAAAACTGCGCCAGGATCAATTTCTTCTCCCATAAATTCCGTGAAGACAATTAGAATACTACCAACGAGAATTGGATACAGTATCTGGTAAGTAACATATACAGAATACTTTTCTAGCAGGTATCTCCAACGGGGGATTGGATAAGATAGTGTTACATCTAAAGTTCTTTTATCAACTTCACTACTGAGCAGACGGACTGGCATGAATATTGTGATAAAGATCATGATGAAGTCGATCCACACGAAGATGTACATGATAATTATTCCTTGCCAGCTAGTGAACATACCCTCAGCTAGATCTCCTAGCATTACTTTATAGATCTCGTTTTCTAATATTGCAGCGAACGCATCGGCTTGAGCTTCAAGCTCGGGCCAGATTGCAGCAATGATAGGAATAAACAAAACAACGAAAGCTGGAGGAATTACTCCAATAAGCCAATTCTTTTTTATACCTTTCAAATACGTTGTTACCATCTTATCACCTCATTTATAATATTGCAAAAAGATCTCCTCGAGACTGGCATCCTCAATCGATATTCGTCTGACGGGAAACTTTGCTAAGAACTTCAACAGAATATCTACATCTTCTTTAATTTGTAGAGTGAAGGTTCGTTTCTTTATTTGCTTCACATCAATGATTGTCGGTATACCAGAAAAATCCTGTTCTGATGGCATATTATCAACTTCTTGAAAGGTTACACGTACATTCTGCATAAATTTTTCACGGAGACTTTCCACACTCTCAACTAGAATCATCTTTCCGTCCTTAATAATGCCTACTCTATCACAAACCGCTTGGACTTCTGCTAAATCATGTGAACATAGAAATACTGTGACACCGTCCTCTTGTTTTAACTTTCTGATTAACTTGTGAAAGTTTGAGGCCATAAGAGGATCTAATCCTGAAATTGGTTCATCAAGTATAAGAAACTCTGGTTTTGGAGCTAGAGCCGCCATTAATCCAACTTGTTGTCTATTACCACTGGATAACGACCCAATCTTTAAAGTAAGGTCAACACGGAATAAAGATCTTAATTCTTTCATAAACTCTCTATTCATTGGTCGATATTTTGAATAATACTCAAGTAATTCGTTCCCCGTGAAGTTTTCATACAGAGCTAAGTCTCCTGGAACATATCCAATCCGTTCCCTGATACTGAGTGCTGCTAAATCATGAGGTAAACCAAAAACAGAAATTTTACCATTTTGGATTTTGAGATAATCCAGAACTGCTCGAATAGTTGTAGTCTTCCCTGCACCATTCGGCCCTAGGAAACCAAAAATTTCACCTTTTTTAATGTCAAAGGTGACATCCTGCGCCCCTACTACGTTTCTTCCAAATCTTCTAGGACCTATATTAATTTCTCTTCCATAGATCTTTGTTAAGTTTTCAACATTTAATATTGCGGAAATTTTATCCACTTCCTTTGTTGAGTTTTCCATTAATTGCGTAACTGACGCAATTGTATCAATAATATAAGGGTTTCCCTTAGGTCGATTTTTTGAATAGATCATTGGTCATTTTGTCTAATTCGTTATGAAAATAGAAATAATTGATGTTAGCGGAATGAAAGAATCGATTCATAAAAAATATGGCAAAGTATTCCAGAACTGTTACCCCAAACTGTGACATTTTAATAATCAATTGAAGAATAGTTATTCATGTCATCTCAACATCAGCATGGAGTGGGAATTGAACATCCGTATTCCCATCAAATAATGATTGGAAGTCTGGTCTTCTTTTTTCTAACATGGGGCTTAGATACATTTTATATTCAATTATTTGTTGAACTGAGGAATTCAGTTCCATTATTACTTCGTATCCTATTATTTCTCATGACAGTGATCATTTCGTTTTTAATGATGAAAAAGTCGGAAAGCTTGATCTTTTCAACCCAAAATGAACCAAAAAGTCTCGTTTCAGGAGGAATTTATGGTTTTATACGTCATCCATTATATTTGAGTATTCCCGTTCTTTATCTTGCTTTTGTTCTTCTTTCGTTTTCAATTCTCTCCATCTTGTCGATACTAGTCATATTCTATTTTTTCAACAGAATGGTTGTATTTGAAGAGAATGAACTAATAAAAATATTGGGAGATGAATATTTGCAGTATATGAGTAATGTTCCCAGGTGGATTCCTAGACTAAAAAGATAAAAAAGAAATTTCTCTCTCCTTTCATGAATAAAAACTCCTTATTCATTTGGAAAAAGTTCAATGAAATTAAATCCCTTAAAAATTACAATTATCTTAATAATCTTAAATTACGACTTTCTCCTTTATTTTAATGGAATAAAATCCGAAAAAGTTGAATTCTATTTAGTAATGATTAAATAAAATCAACGATATGTAAATCCTGCTGGGAATACTTGCAGAATCTTTTCCCAAAAAAAGCAATTCAAGGTTATTTTATGTCCCATTACTTTATACCTAAACAAAAGTCTTTATTCACTTTTCTTCTTTGGACACGTTGGATAATATTGAGTTTGATAGGTTGGGGAACCTTATTTGGATCAGTTATTCTCATTTTCTTTTATACTGATAACTTATACATTTTTCCAATGTTTTTTGTAGGTCTTATAGTTATCGGCTGTTTACAATGGATAAATATACGCGGATTATTTTCTTGGTCTAATTTATGGATAAGAGCAACTTTAATTGGGATTCCTCTAGGTATAATCTATGTAATAATCTTGGCTGCGATTATTGGACCCGCTGGTCTAGGTATAGGATTAATTATAGACAATTTCTTTGGTGTAATGCCTGGAATTGTATCTACCGCAGTAACCGTCTCACTCTGCTTTGTTATCGTCACTCATTATAATGGAAAACTAACTAAAAGGATTACTGAGAGAGTTAGTGGAAAAAGATTACTAATACTCGAACAGGTTGTTATCATTAAAGACGCCACTTCGACGGCTATAATCTTAAGCGCAATTTTTATTTTAGCAAATGTTATTGTCGGAATAATTGTTGGAGGCTTAACATTTGCTTTATTGACTGGATTTGGGGTAAAAGAAATCGGAGTTCCCATGATAAAAGGTAATACAGGATCCGTTGACCCGCAGATCTAATTTTCATAACCATATTTGTTTCACAAAATGTGGGATTGGTAAAGAAAATAAAGTCATTTTTTTGTCATTCAACTAAATTTGTGTCAAGATAGAAATGTCGTTAAACGTTGGCTATGTTAAGGAAGCTATATATGTTGCTATATCTATTGTCATGCCAAGGTTAAAGAACACTTCTTTTTCACTTAAAATTGTCTCGTTTTCTTCTTTGTTTTCTGACCAATCCAGCAGTCAATTTAAAAATATTTTAACAAAAAGATTATACTTTTAACTGAATATACCCACCACTGATAGCTCGCTTTTCCCTTTCGTTGTAAACTGTAAAAAAGAGGTCTATTTCATTTTCTATATTTATTCTGTTATTCAGAATTAAACGAAGATCAGTTCCAGGTTTAACTATACTTGTAAATCTACAAGCGATCTCTTTCACCTTAAGAGGGTTTTTTCCAGCTTCCCTATTTGTTATCTCTTTCACCGCATATGCAAGAGTTGCTGTGCCTTGCATTATAATCCCTGGTAGACCAATTTGATGAGCGAATTCTCTTGAAGTATGAATAGGAAAGGTAATCCCTGAACAGCCATCATATATGTATGACCTTAAAGCATCAATGGTAATGATTTCCTCCCATACCTGGTGAGATACCTCCTTTTCAGGAATTTTGGGAAGATTCTCTTCTCCTTTCCCTCCACCAATACATTCAACCCCACGTAGCATACCACCATGATATTGCGTATAGACTGGTTCATTCTTATTATCTATTGCTTCTAAACAGAGAATTACATGTGTTCCCGCGCGATGTGGCATAATTGCTACAATCTCTCCTTTAATTGTTATTTCATCCCCAGATTTCATAAGACGATAGATCTTCAGGTGTTCTGAGTAATGGAC
>JAEOTC010000291.1 GCA_016840035.1 Candidatus Hodarchaeota archaeon
AAGATGGGAGTGAGAGGATGGGGGAAAACTTCTGGTGGTTCATTTTTATTATTAGGATTAACGTTATTGTCTGTTGTGTGTATGAATTAGATACCATGATGAGGGAGTTATGTCAATTGTGAAATAATTTTTCTGATTTAATCGATCTTATCAAAAATATAAATGTTTATAAGTTTCAAAAGATGTATAATTTGCGTAAGTTATGCAATTATCAATCATTGTGTTAAGGATTTAAATTATTAATCTAAGATATATGGTCGAAATCTTCAACGTTAACGTTTCATAATATGGATGCGAAAAAAATGAAAAGTATATCAAGTGACCTGAATGTTATCGAGGCCGATGACGTCTGGAAGGTCTACCGCAGAGGAAAAACTGACGTTAAAGCTCTTAGAGGTGTTAGTTTTCGAGTGAGAGAAGGAGAAATAGTGGCGATTATGGGATCCTCGGGCTGCGGCAAGACTACACTTCTAAATATCATCGGGGGGCTTGACAAACCAACAAAAGGGAATATTAGAGTCAATGATATAGAACTTTCAAGCTTAGGTGAGAGTAAACTTACAAAATTCAGAAGAGAAAACATTGGATTTGTCTTTCAATTCTATAATCTTCTACCAAATTTAACAGCTTTAGAGAATGTACAACTACCTTTGATTGCGCAGGGAATGTCAAAAAAAGAAAGGCTTGAAAAAGCTACAGAATTCCTTCAGGTCGTCGGGTTAAGTGACAGATTGTATCATAAACCAGGAGAACTCAGTGGTGGAGAACAGCAAAGAGTTGCGATTGCGAGAGCGATAGCAGTTCAACCTTCAATCATATTGGCAGATGAATCCACAGGTGACCTTGATTCAAAAACTGGAGAAGAAATCATGGAATTACTGAGAAAAATCAATGATCAAGGTCAAACCATTATTATCGTTACACATGATGATATGATTGCAATGACTACAGATAGAATAATTCAACTGCGTGATGGGGAAATCATAGAAAATTCTGGAAGTTAGGAGAAAAGCAGATTGAGGTTTGGATTCCTTTTTATTTCCATTCGCGATTTAAAATCAAAGAAACTAAAAACTATAATTACAGTCGTTGGCATTGCAGGAATCATAACTAGCTATCTTGTAATGATGGCTGCAGCAAACACAATGAATGACCTTGTTGACGAAACATTTTCAGCATATGAATACCGCCTCTTCGTCATGAAGAGAGGCAAAGAGGACCCTATGGTTTCGCAGATGCCTGATTGGTATGTAAATAAGATTGTAAGAGTTGTGAATCCTGAATATATCGATGGTGTTAGCGGTTTTCTCTGGTGGATGGTCGATAACTCAACAAGCGATGACGATACCGAATTTCTTACCATACGTGGTCTTCAAGTCGAGAGTTACAAATCTGTAATTGAAAAATATGAGATGGTTGCCGGCGAGGAATTACTCGATGCTCAGAAGGATCGGAATTACTGTATGATCGGAATTAATGTAGCAGAAAAATATGAGAAAGCTGTAGGCGATACTATAATCCTACAGGAACACGCATTTACGGTCAAAGGCATATTTACAACGTCTACAATGACCGACTCAGAAATTTGGTTGACCATACGTGACGCCCAAAATCTCGTTGGAAAATTGCATAAAGTAAGCCTCATAGTTTTAAAGCTAACAGATCACGATTACGTGGATGAAGTAACGAAACAAATCGAAGACAATATTCGTGGAGTGGTGGTTTTCGAAGCAGATGAATATATGGAAGCTAATGCTGAAGCTCTTGATAGTTTTCGGGGTGTAATCCTTGCAGTTTCAATGATAGCCTTAACTGCGGCTATCCTTGGCATGATGAATACTATGACAATGACACTTCGAGAGCGTAGACATGATATTGGTATTATGAAATCAGTAGGTGTTTCAAATAAGTCAATTGCGCTGATATATGCAGTAGAGGCTGTGTTTCTTGGATTCTTAGGTGGAATTGTAGGAGTGCTGTTAGGATACTTTATGTTAAACGTTTTTGGGATCAGCAATATTGATTTGGCAGGCTATCTCATTTCAGTTAACCTCACATACCAATTGGCGTTTGAGTCGGTAATCATTTCCACGATCCTAGGATTAGTAGGAGGTTTTTATCCAATAGCAAAGATTTCACGTCAACGGGCGTTAGACATTCTACAGAAATTTGGCTAGGTATAAAAATGACCAAAGTACTAGATATATTCCGTTTAGCTGTGAAGGATATTCGCTCTTATTGGAGGTCATTAGCTACTCCAATTATTGGTGTAGCCATAGTCATTTTGATCTTTACATCAATGATGGCTGCAGTTGACGGTCTGCGTGCGACATTTTCCAGTGCAGGAATAGACAACATTCTTGTTTTAGAAGAGGGGAGTTCTACTCCTTGGAGCTCCGTCCTTGCTCGAAACATGAGTGAAGAATTAGAAGATATTCAAAATGTAGATGTTGTTTCTGAAATGGTTACAGGATTCACTCTTGACAAAGATAAACGCTTTAATCTTATAAGAGGTGTTGATGTAGACACGTATGAAAATGTCACTAATGCAAAGATATTAGAAGGCAGAAGCCTGAACATCAACGACACTAAAGCTCTTACTTCACGTGTTATGGTTGGTCAATACTTGGCAGATGAGAAAGATCTTGAAGTAGGTGAGTTATATAAAATAACGCTTTTTCATGGTTTGGAAAACGAGACTGATGACGTTACGCTAGAGAAATACAAATTCCAAATTGTTGGGATTTTTGCTACAGATACGATGCAAGATAGCGAAATGTGGATGCCTGCATTTAAAGCTCGTGAAGTTCTAGAAATGGGACAAAATGAAACTAACTATTTCGCTGTAAAACCAAATGACCCTTCGAATATTGATCAGGTAATTCAAGACATCGAAGCAAGCATTGATGGTATTGATGCCGTTCTGGAATCGAAAGTATGGAAGAATATGACAGATATGCTTGACCAGTTCTTGGTTATCATGAATTTAATAGTACTAACAACCGTTTTGGCTGCAGTTATGGGTATATTAAATGTTATGATTAATCTAATTGATGAACGCAGACATGAAATCGCGATCCTTAAAGCAATCGGTTTTGAAAACTCCTCGGTTCTTTCAATGTTTATAATGGAAGTTTTGCTTGTAGGCTTTCTGGGTGGATTGGCGGGATCGGCTGGGGCGATTATAATCTTTCGGGTAATCGGTTTTTCAGTTAGTTCTGCTGGCTTTACGTTTAAGGCATTTTTAACAATTCAAACAATCATTAAGGCCCTTCTACTTTCAACAGGAATTGGAGGACTTGCAGGATTATATCCAGTCATTAAAACAATTAGAATTAAGCCGGTAGATGTTTTAAGAACGTAACAGTCATAGTGTTCTACAAAATCGACATCTGTTGAGCGAGTTGTACACAAATCGCAAGGTTTTTATAATCCTCTCCGCAAGAAATAACAACTCTTCACAAAAATGGATTCAATATAATTGTAGGATTAACTCTTAATGATGACTTAAAACAGGTTCTCTCGCTTAAACAAGCATGTTTAAGGGCAAACGCGTTATTGCCTGCTTAATTGCATGTATTCCTTGAGAATGATATCTGCCGCTTGATAAGGATCTATTTTCTTCTCAACTATTTTTTTAACAAGCTCATTATAGACAGGACTTTCCTTCGCCTTCTTAATAGCTTCATTCTCGATTTTAGTTATTAGCGTATCAATTAACTCCATGGCCGCTCTTTTCTCATGTAATTTCTCTGAAGTCATACCTGCAAGAAATGCTTGGTGTTCCTCGATTTTAGTTACGAGTTCATCAATACCAGTGTTCATAGTGGATGATGTGCTCACTACTACTGGTTGCCACCCAGCTTTCTCGTTTAGGCCCTCATAATCTAGCATTCTCTCAAGATCATTGACAGTTTCTAATGCTTCTGGTTTATCTGATTTATTAACCACAAATATATCTGCAATTTCCATTGTTCCAGCTTTCATAGCTTGAATTTCGTCTCCCAAGCCTGGGCTTAAGACTAATATAACAGTCTTAGCTATTGACATGATCTGTACTTCAGATTGACCTGCACCTACTGTTTCAACGATTACAGCATCATACACACCTGACGCATCTAGGATATTTATTGCATCTCTTGTAGCTCTGGCAAGTCCTCCTAAAGACCCACGAGTAGCCATACTGCGAATGAATATGCCTTTGATACCTGTAATTTCACGCATCCTTATTCTGTCCCCCAGCAAGGCTCCACCACTATAAGGGCTGGAGGGATCTACAGCTATTATTCCAATGTTTTTTCCTTTTTTATTCCATTCCAGTGCTAATTTATTTACCAAACTGCTTTTACCGACCCCTGGAGGACCCGTAATTCCCAGCACATGAGCATTTCCAGTATGAGGATAAATTCTGCGACTAATTTCTTCTGCTTTTAGAAAATCGTTTTCAATAATAGAAATTAGGCGGGTTGTGCTTATGATATCGCCTTTGAATAAACCATCAATAAGTGTTTGTACGTCCATTTATTTTTCCTCTAGTGAATTCTTTCCTTACTCACGTTCTCTCTAATATACTCGACAGCGTTTTTGAGTGGTGTGCCTGGTCCAAAGATAGCAGAAATTCCGTGCTGTTTGAGAAATAAATGGTCATCAGTAGGAATTATCCCACCCACAACAACCAAGACATCAGTAATTCCTTTTTCGGAAAGTAATTTAGTAACTGTGGGCAATATGACTCTATGTGCTCCGCTTAATATACTTAAACCAATAACATCTGCATCCTCTTGAATTGCGGCATTTACAATTTGTTCCGGGGTTTGTTCAAGACCAGAATATACTACTTCCATTCCTGCATCTCTTAAGGCTCTACAAATGACTTTAGCTCCACGATCATGCCCATCAAGGCCAGGTTTTGCAACTAGGACTTTAATTCGTTTCATTATTAACTCCTCATGCAAACACGCATTCCTCTCTCCAAACTCCATAAACTTCCTTAAGAATGCTTATAATCTCGCCTAAAGTAGCATATGCTTTAACAGAATTAACTACGTATGGAATGATATTTTCATCTCTTTCAGTAGCTTTTCTTAACTCATTTAAGTGTCTCAGTACTTTCTCATGGTTTCTATTTTCCTTAATCCGTTTTAATCTTTTTAATTGCGTTTTTTCGACTTCAGGATCAACTCTAAAACGAGGTATTTCAAGTTCTTCATGTTCATCCTTAAATTGATTTATACCAACTATGATCTGTTTCTTGTTATCAACTTGTTTTTGGAATTCATAAGCACTATTTGCAATTTCTCTCTGTGGATAACCTTTCTTTATTGCTTCAATCATGCCTCCCATGGTGTCAATTCTATCAATGTATTTCATCGCTTCTTCCTCGATTTTATCAGTTAACCACTCGATATAATAACTGCCAGCTAGCGGATCGATTGTTGCTGTTACGCTACTTTCATTTGCAATGATTTGCTGAGTTCTTAAGGCTATAGTGACTGCCTTTTCAGACGGGAGTTGCCATGCTTCATCAAAGCTATTGGTATGAAGACTTTGTGTTCCTCCAAGAACTGCTGACAAAGCCTGAAGAGTTACACGTACAATATTATTTTCAGGCTGTTGTGCAGTAAGTGCTACTCCGCTTGTCTGTGTGTGAAATCGCATCCAGAGACTTCTTTCGTTTTTTGCTCCAAAGCGTTCTTTCATAAATCGTGCCCACATTCGCCTTGCTGCTCTAAATTTTGCTATTTCTTCGAAGAAATCATTGTGAGCACAGAAAAATAAGGATAATCGAGGTGCAAAAGCATCAACATCCAGTCCTCTTTCAATTGTTTTACTAACATACATAAGACCATCTGAAATTGTGAACGCGAGTTCTTGTGCAGCAGTAGCTCCTGCTTCTCTTATATGGTATCCACTAATACTTACGGGATTCCATCTTGGAACATTTTTTGTACAAAACTCAATAACATCAATAACAAGCTTAACTGAAGGCTCAGGGGGAAAAATGAAAGATTTTTGTGCAATAAATTCTTTCAATGCATCATTCTGAACTGTTCCACCAACTTGATCGCACGAGATACCTTGTCCTTCTGCAACTGCCAGATACATACTGAACAGTATTGGTGTAGGGGCATTAATTGTCATGGATGTAGTAACCTTATCGAGAGGGATATCTTCAAAAAGGAGTTCCATGTCCTTTAATGTATCGATTGCAACGCCACAAACTCCAACTTCTCCCAAAGATATTGGATCATCTGAATCGTAGCCTTTAAGAGTTGGAAAATCAAAGGCTACACTTAATCCAGTCTCACCTTCTGAAAGTAAATACTTATAACGTTGATTTGTCTGTTCTGCTGTTCCAAAACCCGAGAACTGACGCATCGTCCAAGGACGACCACGATACATGGTTTTATGAATACCTCGTGTGAAGGGATAATTTCCTGGAAATCCCAAATCCTGTTCGTAATCTAGGTGATTAATATCAGCAGGCGTATAAATTAACTTAATTGGAATGCTCGAAGAATTTGTTTGTTCAAATAAGTTTCTTGGGCTGTCTTCTTGCCATTCTTTTTTTTCCTTCTTAATCCGTTCAATAAAACTGGAGTCAAACATTTTCATCAACCCTTTCCCTAACGATAATTCATTTTTCACTTAATAATAATTTTGTGCGGTTTACTAAATAATTCAGCTTGTTTTTCTTAAAAGATAGCTAGATGCTTTCTCATATATTACTCCCAGGTCAGAAACATTCAAGAAATCAGCGATTGTCAAATACCAAATAAGGAAAATGTTAGCAACGCATAAAAATACAATTAAAACCGTTAATTTTCGAGTGCTTACACCTCCCATAAATTTACATAAAAGGAGAATCACACAAAACGGTAATATTAGCACAAAATATCGACTTAATTCGCGGGGTCCTGGTCCAGTTACTAGTTGAATAAATATGAAGAAGACTAGAATAAGGAGATTTAATCGATCAATATGCTTGTTCTTAATGTAATAATAAAGATAGGAGATTGTCACGGCAATAGACACTAGTTGTGAGATGTAAACTATTGCTAAATACAAATCTGTAGTCAAATTAGCCCAATAGGTGATCACCCAACTAAATGGATAAAATGTATGCTCTCCATAAGCTTCTAATGCATGGAAGTATAGAAAGAAATCACCTGTTCTAATATAGAAAAACAAAAACTGCAATAACACGAATAGTGTTGGTATAAAGAACTGAAGGTAGCGAATGTCTTTGTACGCATATAAGAACAATATACTAACAAAAACCCACCCATAGAAATGAGTTAATGCAGACAAAATAGCAAAAATTAGTGAGTAATGTATTTTGTCTTCAAACACAAAATAGATAGTAAGTGAAACGAGCATCAATAAGAGTCCGAAGGCTTGAGTCCATTTTAGATAGGATACTGGAAATAACAGATTAGAAAAGATATAAAGTGCGAAGAAGTTTTCTGGCTTTTTTATTCCCCAGCCTTCCATCCGCTTATCTAGCAGATGAAAAATAATGGCAAACCCTGCTGAATAACCTGTGATTTCTATCATTAACCAAGTGAGATACGGACTGATAAAGAAATTCAATGAAAAAACTTGTATTAAAAATGGCATGAAAATGAATTGCCGAGCCTCCTTTAGTGGTAAACCCACATACCAAGTCATTGCAATATCCGCATAATGGTCGAGCAGGGAAAAGCTTTCATCATAAACAATTGAAGAGACTACATATATTGGGAGTTTGATAATCAATCTCAAAAAGAAATTGAATAGAAACACGATAACATATTTTTTTCTGATAAATTGGATGAAATTATCTAGCAACTGATTTCTATCAATTGTAAAACTCATCTTGCTCACAATAATAGTAAATAACTTTAGATTAGATTTTGACTACTAGGTGATCATTTAAAAAATTAGTTATGTCTGAATACAAAGAATAAAGAAAATTCAAGCACGCAACAGTTTACGAACTTTAATAAAAGGTAAATGCAATTCCTCAAGGATCTGGAGAATTGTTTCTCTGTGATGACTTTTCATACCTTTCCAATCCAATACACATAGTTCAACTTTTTCAAAGGATCGATAGATTGCTTTCTTAATCATATTCTCATTAATGGTCTCTAAAACATATTTAGGAGCTATATGAGA
>JAEOTC010000154.1 GCA_016840035.1 Candidatus Hodarchaeota archaeon
CCATTTTCTGCTTCGTCTACATACATTATTCGTCCTTTAATGAAATAAGCCCCCATATCTTTTGCCTGTTGATAGAATTCTTCGAAGCCTTTTCCTTGTGCTCGGATATCTATATAGAAAGAAAATACATCGGCTAGTGGTAGGGCACCTAGTATCAATTGAGACTGTTTGATTGAGTACATACAACAAATTTGAGAACATAGTTCATTTCCAACAGTTTTATCACGACTTCCTACACAGTAAAGATAGGCAATTTTCCCTGGCTCCTTCCCATCTGACGGGCGTAATACTGCATTATAAGGTCTAGTTGGAGCTAATAAACGATCCATTTGCATAGCCGTTATGATATTCTTACTTTGTCCAAATCCAAATTCTGGTTTTAATGTGGCATCAAATAATTCAAATCCAGTTGCAAGTAAGACTGATTTGACACGGACATTCTTAATAACAGGCTTTTGAAGGAAATTGATCGCGGAGGTTGGACATACTTTTTCACATTGACCACAAAATATACAATTTTCGATATCGATCACTGATTTCTTTGGGACTGCAATATCAAAGGCGATATACACTGCTTTCCTTCCCCTCATATGATATTGAAATTCATCACTAACTATTACAGGACATTCCATCTCGCAGAGTGAACAACCTGTACAATCATCCCATTCGACATATTTTGGTTTTTGAATAATTTTTCCCCGAAAATCGGCTTCATCATGTTTGACGACTTCTTCAATTTCAGAGTAAGCCGAAAGTGTAATATTTGGGTGATATACAGCACTTGCCATTTTTGGAGTCGCAATACAAGCCGAACAATCAAGAGTAGGGAAAACTTTACTTAATTGTGCCATTATTCCTCCAACAGTTGGGGATTTATCCACAAGTAAGACATTTCGACCTGCATCACCTAATGTGAGGGCTGCTTCTATTCCAGCAATTCCTGCTCCAATAATCAATGTATCATAATCTTCACAATCTTCATTCATAACAGCTACTCCTAAGTAGTAGATAATTCCTGTAATTTTTCAGAAAAGGTTTTAACATGATTTAAAAATGGTTCAACACAGACAGAGCATATTGCTGCCATTTTCAATCTATTCACATCAATTTCATGACTTTCTAAAAG
The DNA here is from genome assembly GCA_016840035.1 of Candidatus Hodarchaeota archaeon. Lineage (GTDB taxonomy): Archaea > Asgardarchaeota > Heimdallarchaeia > Hodarchaeales > Hodarchaeaceae > Hodarchaeum. The sequence goes on from JAEOTC010000154.1 coordinate 1,127, forward strand.
TTCAACTGCCTCACGTACTCGATCAGAAGTTTTTTGAGGACATTCCTCTGTAAAAGGACAATCTCCCCCATCTGCGGTGATGAATACACCATCAAAACCACTCTGAAGTGCAAGGAGAACATAATCGGCTCTTACCATACTCGAACATGGAACCCGAATTATTGAAGTTGAAGGAGAATAATGCTTGTGCAATAATCCAGTCTGATCAACAGCTGGATCAGAGATTAAAGTTGTTGTAAATATAAGAATTTTGGGTTTTACTTTCTCACTACTGGTCATCTACATCACATAAATCGTCTAATAAGAGAAACTTTGACTCTTTCTAAATTTTCTTTGGATTTAATAATAAAAAAAGAAAGGGGAAGGTAACCACCTCTTTCGTTAAATATAATCAACGTTTTCGTTTAACAAATATCTTGAAGTAACCCTTGTCTTCAACGTCACCTAAATATTCATGGCCAATCTTTTTACACCATAGAGGGATATCTCTTTTTGTACCTGCATCTGCAGACCAAACTTCAAGAACACCATCCATAGGAACCTTTGTCATCGCTTTTTTTGCAGCTAATAAAGGGCCTGGACAACTCTCAGCGCGCGCATCAACCAAGTGGTCTGATTTTATATTATCTACATCTGACATTTTTATCACCATTTCAATTACTTTGTATTCAAATAAAGTAAGTTGCTTTTGATTGTGTACTGGTCCATACGATTTCTCCAGCACCAACAATATCATCGACGAATTCTAAATTCTCTAAATCGGCGCTCCATGCTTTTCCACAAGCAGCGCAAACATAAATCTTTACTTGACCCATTTCTTTTGCTTGTTTGATCATTTCGTACCAAGGAGAAATTCCACCTTTCATAATAAGATCTTTGAACTTCTCATCGGTATATTCGAGATGTTCACTTAACGTGTTATCTTTTCCAATTACATCCTTTTTAAAGGCATAAGTTCCCCATAGCATAAGATATATGTCAACAGAATAATCCATCGCTATAGCAGCATTCGTCAAAATCGCCATACCAATTAGTCGATCTATTGTTCCAGAAAATACGACCATAGTTATCTTTTCTTCTTCTTCTGACTCCATTTTCTACAACTCTTATCGGTTTAACAAGAAAAAATACTTTGTTTCAGAAAATTACGTTGTTAATTATGCGCTAATAACTCTCCGTTTTTAACTTTTCGTATAAAGTCACAATATAATTACTTGTGGATGAATTAAGAGTAGCTACTACTCATTTCATCTATACTAGTAGTAAGTATCATAAAAGAATAATCTATTGTGAATAATTATGTAAAATTGAAGACGGAAGGTTTTTAACAACATTTATTTTCCGTTGTTAACTTGACGTAAATAACTTGGGGTTATTAGCATATTGCGCTATTACTCTTATTTCTCTGTTTGGAGCTAGTATTAACCATTTAAATATGTCAGTAATCCTAAAAGCTATTTACTTTGGATAATTAAAAAACAAACCAATAAATTAGATAATTAGAAACAAATCAATTAATTAAAGGATAGATATAGAATGGTTGATATTGACATGACATTGGACTGCCAAGGTTTATCTTGTCCAATGCCGATCGTAAAATTAAACGCAACAATCAAGAAGATAGAAGTAGGACAGGTTCTAGAGATGATTGGAACTGATCCTGGATCAAAGAAGGACGTACCTTTGTGGTGCAAACGAAAAGGCAATGAATTACTAGAGACAATCGAAGAAGGCGGTATTTTCAGATTTATTATCCAACGTAAAAAATGAGGAATTTTTATGTCAGAAGATGGAATGTTTTCAGAAGTAAAGGAAGTTCTGTTTGGCGATTCATGGAAGATGTGGGTCGGGGCAATTGTACTATCTTTTTTGAGTATATGCCTCTTCATTATCATATCCCCATGGGGTGCCTCTGGCGGTGTTCTTAACTGGGGTGAACAAATAATTAAACCCATAATGAACGAAACTGCTACAGAAATTACCAAACATCGATACGCAATGCTGAATATTATGATCGTGATCGGTGCGCTTTCGAGTGCATTGATGGCGAAACAATTTGCGATTCGAATTCCTCCACTCGGTGAACTCGTAAAAGGGTTAGTCGGTGGTGTATTAATTGGAGTTGGAGCCATCATTGGAAGCTCCTGTACTCTAGGTGGTTTCTACAGTGGATGGCCAGCCATGTCATTTGGTGCCTTTATCTTTACCCTTGGGTTAGCAGTTGGAACTTTCATTGCTGTTCTCTACCTAATGTGGGAAGCAGATAAATACCCAGGGATTAGTGGTGGTGCAACTAAAACTTTCTTAGGTGCTGCTGGTTGGCAACCAATTGTTGGAGTTTTAGTCTTCATCGTGGGACTGCTAATGCTATTCTTATTCCCCACAACCCCTGAAAAGCTTCTTGAAGGGTCAGCAGTGATGTTAGGTTTTGCATTCATTGGTTTACTGATCGGCTGGGTACTCCAACGATCACGATTCTGCATTGTCAGAGCCTTGAGAGAACCTTTTATGACTGGTGAAACCTCTGCAGCTAAAGCAGTCATGGTAGGAATTATTGTAGGTCTAATTGGGTTTGTTACCATTAAGTTCTTTGGAGTATTCTTCCCCTTAAGCTTTGGAGGTACTGGAACAACTGGTTATGCTCAATCCATGTTTGTTTTTGGTAATGTTTGGATCTCTGGTTTACTTGGTGGTATCATTTTCGGAATTGGTATGACTATTGCAGGTGGATGCGTTGTCGGTTCTCTTTGGAGATCAGGCGAAGGCCAAGTAAAACTTTGGTTCTCTGTCATTGGAATGACTATCGCTATGCCCCTAACAAACTCCTTTAAGAACCAATTCTTAGAGTGGACTGGTGGACAAGCCAATATTACTGATGCAATGTACCTTCCTACTATTATTGGTGACTTTGTTGATAATGATCTCTTCCTTAGTTACCTTGGTGGTGTTCTTTTCGTTTTAGTTGCTATTGCTATCTGGTATGTAATTATCAAATGGAACGAAAAATCAGGTAAATTGTCCCGAATGTAAGAATTTTCCAAAAAAATACAGTAAGAAAGGAGGGTTTCAATCCTCCTTTCACCTTTTTTTCAGAAAGAGTGAGTATTTTTAGTAAAGTAAGGTAAATATATTCTAAATTCAAATCAATAAAATATCAAATACCAAAATCGAATTGTAATAATAAAAATCGGAATTTGTGGAAATAATAAATGGACAACTTTAGTTGCAGTCTTGATCATCCGATATTCGAAATCCTTTCGAATAAAACTCGTTTAGAAATTCTACGGATGATTGCATGTGAACAAAATTATGGGAGTAGAATTGCATCAATTCTAAATATCTCTGCTCCAGCTATCCATCGTCATCTGAAATTTCTCTCTCAAGAAATTAAAGATGATAATATGGAGGATTTTAGTTATATAAAACCGTCATATACAACAAGCGAAAGTTATTCTGGACATAAAGGTGCCGAAGCCACAGTTTATGAAATTGGAACTAAAATGTATTTTTCCTTTGCGTTATACCCAAATTTTATTCAATCTCATGCCTTTCTTGTAGGCGCTGAAGCATCTTTAAATGAAAATACTTCCAATAACCTCGATGATGACATACAGGGACGTGAGAAACATAAAAACCTAAGTTCTAATAGAAGTATAGAAGAATATTCCAAGCTTTTCAACAAAATACAGGAAAAAAACGAAAAAATCAGAGATCTTGAAACCCAGATAATGAATATTCTTGAAGAAAAAAACGACTTAATGAAAGATATCGATTCCTCCATCCAGAAAAGTTCCTCACTTTCATTCGACGAACGAGTTAGCCTACGTCTGATGGCGTGTCAAGGACCAGTATGCATTCCCAACTTACCTGAACTTCTTCGTCAGGATGTTGAAGTTACAAAGAAAAATCTTATCAACCTTAAACTCAGAGGTTGGTTCTCAAAATTTGAAGATGAAGTTCAGAATGGAATCAAAAATATCCCAGAGGTTGAATAGTTCTTTTCTGTGAAATACGACTAAAAAAAAAGAGAGGGGGAAGATTAAGCAGTTAGCTTATCTAATACTTCTTGGACCTTAATTGTGTGCATCTTGAAGCCAGCACTGAAATCAAGACCTATTGCAAGTCCTAAAAGTTCAGCATAGAAGAAAACGGGAAGAGTAGTCTTTTCAAAATGCTTAGTCATAAGTCTTTGACCGATATCATATGATACATAACAGGTGGGACAGACAGTTACAAGTGCATCTGCATTTGCTAACTCAGCACCTACGATTTTCTCATGAGCAATCTTGAGAGCTGCATCCATATCTGTTGTTCGCGTACCAGCCCCACAACAGGCCAGTTTGTTAAGATATGGAACTGTTTCAGCACCTAATGCCTCTAATAAGTGATCCAATTTTTGAGGAAGTTCAGGATTATCAACCTGCATGATATCTGTGGGTTTTAGGAAATGACAACCATTGTGGGAAGCTATTTTAATCCCTGAAAGAGGATTAGTAACTTTTTGTGCAATCTTGTCAATACCAATCTCAGTGTATAGAAATTCGGCAAAATGGTTAATTTTTATTGTTCCTTTAAATTCCCGATCTACATCCTTTAAATGCTCATTCACCTTAGATTTAAGGTCCGGGTCATTTTTCAAGTGAGTATTTATAATTTTTAGCGATTCAAAACACCCACTACAAGCTGTAAGAATGTCCAGACCTTCTTCTTCAGCTAAACATAGATTTCGTGCTCCTAAAGTATGCCAAGCCACACTATCGAATGCTTGAACACCACCAGGATCTGGACAACAAGCAAACGGTAAGTCTACAAGTTCTACGTCGAATATTGGTAAAGTTTTACGCAAAGAGGTTTCAATGAACGGTACACGATAGGGAATAGTACATCCAACAAAAAAAGCATATTTAGACATTATTTTGCATCCTCCTTTAGAGCATTGAGTTTAGCTATCACTCCTGTAACTTCCATAAGCTTTTGAATTTCAGTCATATCAGGAGGAGGTATTTCTGGCAGTTCAAGCTTGTCCCTTTTCCTCAGAGCTGATGTTGATTTTGCTGCAGTAATCCCAGTTTCCAATATTGCAGTCATTTCAGTGATAATCCCAGGTGGAGCATTTTTGATTTTCACAGCGATATTTTTCATGTCGTTTATAACATGACAAATATCAATCCCTTGTGGACAACGGGTACTGCAAGTATAGCATCCTGTGCAGTACCAAATTTGTTGTTCATCGAATATTTCCGCAGAAATGTCCCCTGCAAGTAATTTTTCCATAACTCGACGGGGATTAAAACTTGAGTACTGCTTAAACACAGGACAACCACCAGCGCAAGTTCCACATTGGTAACACAGCTTTACTTTGTCATAGAGGTCTTTAAATTCTTCTTTGAGTTCAGTTGTTAAAGTCATTTCTTTTTCTCACCAAGCCTTTCTATGTACTTACCGCTCCAACTTTCCTAGTTCTTCGAGTCGTTTAGCCATCTTTCTTGCAGTTTCAACAAATCGATTTGAGCTCTCTGTATAAACTGTTTCTTTTTCCAATCTGTCTGGGTTGATTCCACTATATTCCAGCATCTGTTTCATAAGATGTACTCGAATTGTAGAAGCTTTTGAACCTGAATCATAATGACATTTATCCTCAAAGCAACCCAATACAATAATACCATCGGCTCCTTTTTCAAATGTCTTCTGAATTAACCTCGCAGAAACATTCCCAGTACATTGAACAGGTAAAATTCGAACATTATCAGGATACTTAAATTCAGGATCCGTTAAACACCCTTGACCTATGAAATCTGTAGATGCGTAGGCACATTCCCAACAGGCCAACGTGATAATTATCGGATCTGGAGTTTCTCCGTTATCATAAAGGAGGCCCTCGACTTGGCTCAGAATTTGATCCTCTCTATAGTAATCAATGTCTATACACGCTGCAGGACAGCTTGATACACATTGACCGCATCCTAAACAAGATAAAGGATTCACCTGCATCTTGACCCCAGGATTTTCTACAGGTACGACATCTATGGCTCCAAATGGACATGCTCCTACACAAATCTCACATAACGTACAACGATCGTTATCGATCTCAGCAATTGGAAATCTCTTCTCAACCGAACCTTTTGTTAGGAGTAGATCCAAATGACTCGCTGCATGTGCAGCCTTTGTTATAGTTGTAGGAATATCAGCGGGAGCTATTGCGGTTCCAGCTACAAAAATCCCAGCTTGATTGGTCTCAGATGTTCTAAATTTCGAATAGAGACCTTTGAAGTAGCCAGTTACATCAACATTTACGTTTAACAGTTCGGCTATTTTCTGGACTCCTGATGAAGGAACCATACTCATAGATAGTGCAACCATATCCGTTTTTAGAGTCAACATCGTATCAGCTTGAGAATCCTCAACCTGTACATAGAGGTTTGTTCCATCAGTCTCCACTTCAGCAGGCCGTCCTCGGATGAATTTTATTCCAAGATCACGCGCTTTATTATAAAATTCTTCATAATTTGCACCTACGGCACGAATATCTATGTAACAGCAATAAACATCAATTTCAGGATTTTTCTCTTTAATCGTTATTGCATGTTTTATTCCAATCATACAACAAATATTACTACACCAGATATTGTAATTTTGAGAGCGAGATCCAACACAATTGATTATTACAAGTCTTTTTACAGGATCACCATTTTTCTTTTGTAATTTACCATGATATGGACCTGTTAAAGCTAATAGACGAGCTAATTCGGACTGTGTGATGACGTTCTCGTATCCTGGTACTCCATAGTGATATTCTTCCACAATTGCTGGGTCAAATTCTTGAAAGCCAGTTGCTAAGATAATTCCACCAGCTGTTACCGTAGTTGTCGTCTCTCGTTCGTTCAGATCGATAGCATTGACAGGACAAACTTTAACGCACTCTGTACATCCTTCAGGACATTCATCACGATTAACAACATATTTTGTAGGGGAACAAGTAATATTGGGAAGATATATTGCTTTTCTTGTACTTAAACCTAGATTCATCTCATCTGGTTTTTCCACTGGACATGCCTGACTACATAAATCACAATTTACACATCTATCCATTTTTACATATGTTGGTTGAGATTTGATTGTTACATTGTAACCCCCTAACCTACCTGTAACATTTTCTACCTCAGATCTTATGTATAAATTAATTTTCGGATGCAAGTCAAAACCTGACCGATAGAAACAACGTCTAACACTTGATTGATGAACTCCTCTGACACCAGTACTGGTTTGACATGCCGCACAGTCTTCACTCGGGAAAAAAGCACCTAATTTTACTGCGTTTCCACCGATGTAAGGTTGTCGGTCAATTATATGCACTTCATGTCCTTTTTCAGCTAAATCCTGAGCAGCTTGAAGTCCTGCGGGTCCTGCTCCGATTATAACTGCTGATTGGCTTATATTAATTTTCTGTACTTCTACAGGTGCTTGATATCCTGCTCTATTATGTGCTCCTAGTAAAACCGCCTTGGCTTTTTTAGTTGCTGAATCTTTATCTGAACTAACCCATCCTACGTGTTCACGTAAATTCGCACCGGTTACCTGGTAAGGGGAAATATTCAATCCTTTTAATTCCTGTTCAAATAGATAACCTGCTGTTTTAGGGGTACATCCACCAAAAACAATTGCATCAGGTTGTTCTCTACCTACAACTTCCTTCAGGTAATTTTTACCCTCTTCAGAGCAAAGACTCTCGTGATATACACAGAAATTATCATTCTCAGCCGTCTTTTCCTCGATGAATGCTTTGAGATTGTCCCAATCAATGTTTCTGATTGATCCACCACAATTACATAAAAAAGTCCCAATTTTCATTGCTTTTGCCACCTTTTAGTCCTCCTTCCAATTTCTAAGGGTATGCGTTGTATTCCCTTTGTGGTCAACAATTTGTACTTCTGTAGCCACAGCACCCGATTTCAAGACGTGAGTTGCACAGCTGAAACATGGATCATACGCTCGTACAATCATTTCTAGTCTATTGAGCAACCCTTCGGCTGGTTCAGCATCAACAATTAGTTCCTTAGCGGAAACATTTACTGAACGATTTATTGCTTCATTATTACTTACAGTTGCAACAATTAAATTGACATCAGTTGTGATCCCTTTTCTATCTGTTACATAATGATGGAAAAGAGTTCCTCTGTGTGCTTCAAGAATACCAATACCTTCTTCTTCACGAGCTTCGACAGGTGTACGGAGTTTAGTTCCGAGTATATCTGGATCTTCTAGAAGTTCTAGCGTTGCCTCAACTCCATGGGCTAATTCAATAATCCGGGAATAATTATATAGTAACGATTGTGGTGCTGGACGACCGAATTTATTTCTAAATTCCGTGAGAAGTTCTTGTGCTATAGGGGTATCGATTTTATCGGCAGCATTCACTCTAGCTAAAGGACCCACACGATAACAACCTTCTTCAAAGGATTTCTTTTTGTAATAGGGGAATTTTAGATAGGAATAATCCTTAACACGTTCAGAAATCACATCTCTATATGACGGATCTGAACTTGAGAATTCCTCTAGAACTTCTGAATTATGACCAAGTAACCTGACTTTTCCATTATAAAATCTCAGTTCTCCTTGATTTCCAACCATACCCATATGCATGGTAGGTAAAACACCTAAAGATCCAATTGCATCTGCATATTGATCAAAAAGGGCCATTGCAGTATCTTTAGCTTCGGGTAGGAAATTTGTTGCAATATCCTTTACATCTCTCACGATAGAATCCCGATCTTCTTGAGAAAGCCCTTGGGCTTGTCCTCCAGGAACTGCAGTTACAGGATGAACAGTTCTTCCTCCAAGAATCTTTGTTATTTTCTGACCAACTTTTCTAGCAGCAATTACTTTCTTTACTAAATCAGGATTTGCTTCAAGAACTCCGAACACGTTCCTCTTTGCTGGATCCGAGTCGGGTCCCAAAACTAAATCTGGTGCAGCAAGATAGAAGAAGTGCAAAACGTGGGAATGGATAAAAGACCCCATGAGCATAAGTCTTCTTAATTTAAACGCTGTAGGGGGAAGATCCAAGGGATCTAATCCAAAAGCTCTGTCAACCGCTTTACCAGAACATAAATGATGAGGAGAATGACAGATTCCACACATTCGGGGTGTGAGTAGAGGCATTTCCTCAACAGGTCTACCAATGAGGAATTTCTCAAAGCCACGAAATTCCACTACTTTCACTTGAGAGTCTATTAAATGATTATTTTCATCTAAAAAAAGCTTAATCTCTGCATGGCCTTCGATCCGAGTGACAGGATCTACTTTAATAATTTTTGATGCTTCCATGATTATTTCTTCTCCTTTAATTTTCCTAGCTTTGAGTAAGCAAACTGATGTTGATACATTATCGAAACCGGGTCATTTCCCATAGCTTCCATTACCTGTTCAACTCCTACTTGACTAGCTAACGTCCCCAAGAAGGATGTTGTATCTAAACCTGGATCTGTACCTTCTACAGGATCAGGATTCAAAGGTCCATGACAACCTCTACACGGTACACCAACTTTTGTGCATCGCGCATCACACAAACCCCAAGTGACAGGTCCTACACAAACATAACCCTGTTCTAGGAAACACTTGTCAGGATCTATTTCTTCACCAGCAGATTTATACCAGCGTTTAAGTTCAGTAATTTTTTCATGACTTTTCTCTCTAGGACATGGTTCACATACAGATTGATTTGGTAAGTTCAATGGTTCTCCGTTTAATAATGCCATAACTCCTGTAGCAATTAATTCAGGTACAGGAGGACAGCCAGGAACTACTACATCGACATCAATAACTGATGAAAGGGGAAGTACCTTTTCTGTTAACGGAGGTACATCATCCCTTGGTTCTCGTCCTAACGGATTGTCTACTCCCATACAATTTCCAGGATAGTAAACTTTATCGAAAATTTCTTCTCGAGTATACAGGTTACCAAGTCCTGGGGTCCCGCCAAAACAGGCGCAAGACCCAAGAGAGACGATTATCTTACAGTTTTTACGCATTTCCTTAGCTACGTGGATATTGTGCTCATTCCTTATTCCTCCTGTGATAATTCCCACATCTGCAGGAACAAATTCCTTTACATCAGCAAGAACAGGAGATCGTACAATATCTGCTTTAGCTAGTACATCGAGAATAGCTTCATGAATATCCAGTAGCGATATGTGACACCCACTGCATACCATCAACCATTCAGTCGCGATTCTTGCTTTTGACATTGTTTCATATCCTCTTACTAGTTAATATTGATAAACGATCGATCTAAGATTAAAAATAGTATTAAGATCTAAATAGATGGCCAATCTATGGAATTTTTACATCAGAAAATTTTTTTTAAGCATATCCTATACTATTGTGAAAACCAAAAATCAATCAGATTGTAATTATATTGTCAAGGCCAACTCTAACGACTTATTTCCGATTCTTAGGAAAAGTAAAAGTCTATCTTTGTACCATTCTGGTGTCCTAAAAGAGGCTTAAAATGTGTGATTTTAACTTCGGAACTAACTTTTCTACTCCCTTTGTCACTTCAGGTGTCAACTCCTCTCCTATAAATCCGATTTCTTTAATCTGAACGCCATAAACTTCAATGGGATTAGGTACTTCATATCCTCCCATTTTTGCATACTTTAGGACAGGTAACACCCCAACCCCATGAGAAGAGATCCCCCCAGAGTCTTTAACATCAATTTCATTCAAATTTTCTAAATAGAAGATTTCTCCAGGTTTTAAGCCCTGATGAGCCATAGATGCTGCATCCACTATGATTGCATGGTCGAATCCGTCTATTGCATCTAGGATATCTAATCCTCCAGTATTAAGATATTGAAAAGAGATTCCAAGTTGTATTAAATCTTCATCCTTCTCTAATTGCTCGACTGCACGAATTCCAGCTCCATCATCCATTCTAATAGAGTTACCAACTCCTAGAACAACTAATTTCTTCGATCCAATCATATTATCTTAACTCTTCATATATGTGTAATTATCACGTGAAAATCGAGAGAAAGTATACTAACTTCTACTAATAGTACCACATTCAAAGGTTTAATATCCTATTGGATAATGAAACGTTTCGAGTGGATTTAGTATGGTCAGTTCTGTTCATTTGTTATTCACATATACTTGTCTTTTTGAATGTGATCACTGCTTTTTATATTGCAGTCCTTCATCCAAGGGAACGTTTACTTACCAACAAATGGTAAAAGTATTTAACGATCTTAAAAAAATAGATACTCTATCCTTTGTATATTTTGAGGGAGGAGAACCCTTCTTGTACTATGCTCAGATGGTTGAAGGGTTGAAAATGGTACAAAAACTAGGTGTTAAGACAGGAATTGTAACAAATGGATATTGGGCAACTTCTGTGGCAGATGCGGAACTATGGCTTCAACCTCTAATAGAACTAGGTATTTCGGATATAAGTATAAGTGATGATTTGTTTCATTATGGAGAAGAACAGGAGAATCTTGCAAAGAATGCTTATCAAGCAGCAAAGAATCTTAGTCTCCCAGGAGACACGATTTGTATTAATAAACCAACAATTACAGATAAGAAAGAGCAAGAAAAAGGTGCCCCCGTAATTGGAGGAGGAGTGATGTTTAGAGGAAGAGCTACAGAGACATTAACAGAGGGATTGCCAACAAAACATTGGAGTGAATTTTTAGAATGTCCCTATGAGGATCTGAAAAATCCGAAGCGAGTACACCTAGATGCATATGGACATGTCCATATTTGTCAAGGATTAAGCATGGGCAATATTGGGAAGACACCTCTTTCAATTCTTGCAAAAGAATATGATGGAACTTCTCATCCCATCTGTGGACCTTTGTTAAAAGGTGGTCCAGCCCAACTTGCACGAGAAAATAACTTATTTACTGATGAAGAGTTTATCGATCATTGTCACGCGTGTTTTATAGCGCGGAAGGCCCTTCTTGATAAATTTCCAGAGGTTTTAGCACCAAGACAAGTTTATGGTCTTAAGTAATATTCAGATTAATCGTCTGTTGTTTATGAAATCCTGCTTTTTATAAAAGTGAAAAACCTTAAGTACAAGTAATAATTGTAATTACAGGTTTCAATGAAATTCGAATGAGTTGATTTGAAACAGATTTTCTTGAGACTGGAGATTCTAAAAGTAAAGGAATATCCTTTATTCTAGCCTATCTAGCCTCGGGATAAAAAAAATTAAGAGGGGCGAATTAGATCGTCTTTCTAACATAAAAAGGAGGAAATATACGAATGCGAAAGAAGCTACTTGTTTTTGTATTAATGTTTTCAGTGCTAACATTGGTTCCAATAGTTTCAGTATCAGCTGAGAAACCTCATTTGATAGGTTCAATGACATTATCATTATTACCTGAGTTTGATTTACCCCCTTCATATCCTGAAGGTTCGTTTGTTACTTGGCAAGGAACAATATATTTCGAAGGAATTGATGAATATGAAATGCGGTTCATCTTGATTGGAGCAGGGATTCCACGAGAAGGACCAACAGGAAAAGCTGGTCACTTTGGAGAAATCTGGGAAATATACGATGGAAGTCTTTGCAATATGATCCTATGGGGTTATGACAAAGGTGTAACTAACCAGAAAAAGGATTGGACTCATTGGCCGTATCGAATGAACGGACATGTGGAAGGTGCTGCTGATACAGCTGGTTGGACAGAATACCTTGGTAGAAATGTTCACATGAGTGGAATAATTACGTGGCTTGGCCAACCATATTCCCCTCCAGCCATTGCACCAGGAGAATTCCGAATAAACTAGTTATAAAAAGGGGTTTTCTTGGACACCCCAAGAAAATCCCGTTTTTTTCTATATCCTTACCATATTTAGGGTTTTAAGGGCCCTAAGCTCCTGATTTTTTCTGTAAATTCAGTCATAATTTGAGCAAAGCGTTTTCCCTCACTCGCAGAAATCCATTCAAGTCGGAACCGTTCAACTTTAAATCCAAGAACTTGCATAGCTTCTACCATTTTATCTATGCGTTCTTTTGCTCTTAGATTTCCTTCTAAATAGTGACAATCCCCAGGATGGCATCCGGCAACCATGACACCATCAGCACCTTTCAAGAAGGCTTTCATAACGAAAGCTGGATCTACTCTACCAGAACACATCACACGCACTATTCGTACATTACTCGGATATTTTAATCGTGAAACACCGGCTAAATCCGCACCTGCGTATGAACACCAATTACAGGCAAACACTAAAATTGTTGGTTCAAAATTTTCTATTTGAGGTTTAGTTTCTACTTGTGTCACTTTTGTCATCCTCCTTAAATTAAGGTGCCTCCACTGAGGGTGTATCAGCTTCCACTTTTTCTGTTAGTTCTGGTCTAGTCAGGATAGATTCGAATTGAGATTCGATGAGTTTGTCTGGGAAGTGTTTAATTGTGATTGCAGATACTGGACATGTTACCACACAGGTACCACACCCTTTACAGACCCCTTCATTAACCACAGCTTTAACCATTTTTAGGTCTTGAGTTTCCATTCTAATAGTCTTTGTCTCAAGTTCTATTGCCTTGAAAGGACATACTTGTTCACAACGTCCGCATCCACGGCAAATGTCTTGATTAACATTTGCAATTGCTCCTTCTGATAGAATGAATCCTTTTGCAAGGAGAGCCATAACTCTGACTGCTGCTCCGCTACCCTGGTATATTGCTTCAGTGCTGAATTTTGGAAATTGACTTGTTCCTGCTAAGAAGATTCCATCTGTGGCAAAATCTATTGGACGAAGTTTTACGTGTGCTTCTAAGAAAAAGTTATCAGCACCTCGTGCACATTTGAACATCTGCCCCAATTCCTCATTTGGTTTAGGTACTAGGGGAACACTTAGGACTACTAAATCAGGAGTGACTTGTAGATTGACACCTAGCATTTCATCAAAAACAGTTACGGTTCCATTTGAATCGACACTTGGTTCATTATCATCTGTATAACGGATGAAAACTGTCCCAAGCTCTCTTGCTTTTAGATATAATTCCTCTAAGTCTCCATATGTTCTAATATCCTTATACAGAACAAACACATTAGCGTTGGGATTGCGTTCTTTAATACGAATGCTGTTCTTTATGGCTGCAGTACAACAAATCCTTGAACAATACGTACGTGGTGCTTCTTCCTCTCGAGAACCCACACATTGAATCATGACCACGTTTTGAGGGTCTAGTTCATCGAATCGCTCTTCTAACTCTCTTTGAGTAACCACATTCGAAGCGTTTCCATAATTATAATATCCGTTCGGTGTGAAGGGTTCTGCTCCTGTGGCAAGAATCACGGCTCCAAACTGTATTTCTTCTCCTTGTACTACACCTTTAAATTTTCCAACAGCCCCACTGAGCTCTTCCAGTTCGGAATTAGTGTAAACTGTGATTTCAGGCTCATTTTCGATCTCTTTTCGCATTTGAGCCACAACTTCAGGGCCCTTTAGTCCGTTATGTAATTCGGGAATCTTGAGAAGTTCGCCCCCTAGTTGATCTTCTTTTTCTATCAAGTAGACAGGATAGCCTGCTCTTGCCAGATCAAGGGCGCTTGTCATTCCAGCAACTCCACCACCAATTACAAGAGCTTTTTTGATAATGGGGATCTTTTCTTTGAATAAAGGTTCAAGACCACAGGCACGGGTTATTGCACCACGAATTAGATCTTTAGCTTTCTCGTTTGCTTCATCCTCCTGATGAGGGTGAACCCATGAAACCTGTTCTCGGAAATTCACTAGATCAAACAAAAATTCGTTTAACCCCGCTTCCTGGAGTGTACTTCTAAACAGAGGTTCGTGAGTACGAGGAGTACATGAGGCAACTATTACTCGATTTAATTTATGCTCTTTGATTGCATCCTTAATCACAACTTGGGAATCCGCTGCGCATGCATACATTGGATCACTGGCGTACACAACATTATCGAACTGTTTAGAGTATTCTGCAACTTCAGCACAATCTACAACAGAACCGATATTATGACCACAGTGACATACGAGCACTCCAATACGAGGTTCATCAGCAGGACTGACCTTGATTTCACGAGGCAGTTTTTTCTCCTCGATTTCTGTTCCTCTAACATCTTTCAGTAAAATAGATGCTTTTGCTGCCGCTCCACTTGCCTCAGCAACAGTATCAGGAATATCCTTTGGACTTGAGGCAACTCCACATACATAAACTCCTTCTTGATTGGTCTCCAAAGGTTTCAGAGGATCTGTGACAACAAAACCTGTGTCCGATAACTCTAGTTTAAGATCTCTCTTTAAAAATTCTGCATGTGAAGAAGGATCCAATCCTGTGGATAAAACCACCATATCCATTTCCTCGGTAGAAATTCCTGGTGTACCTTTGAAGTCTTCGTATTTGACAATTAAATTCCTGTTTTCAGGATTTTCTCTAATTTCACTAATTCTTGATTTAATAAAATGGATGTTAAATTCATTAATAGCCCGTTGGTAGAACTCTTCAAATCCTTTACCGAATGCACGGATGTCCATGTAATAAATATATGCTTCTACATCGGGATCATGTTCTTTAGCCATTATCGCCTCCTTTATGGCATACATACAACAGGCAGCAGAGCAATAATTTCTATTTAATTGGGGATTTCGTGAACCCACACACTGCAAAAACGCAATCTTTTTGGGATGTTTTTGGTCAGAAGGACGAATAACCTCACCTCCGGTTGGACCAGAGGCATTAAGTAACCGTTCAAATTGTAATGTTGTTACTACATTTGGGAACTGACCATAATGAAGACTTGAAATTTCCTTAGCATCAAAAGGATCAAAACCAGTGGTTACAATGACCGCACCGACATTAATCTCCTTGACTTCATCCTTTTGTTCATAATTTATAGCTCCAGGACCGCATTTTTTCTTACAGATTCCACATTTCCCCTTCTTGAGGTATGCACAATTATGAGCTTGAATATATGCGACTTTTGGTACTGCTTGAGGAAACGGAATAGAAACTGTTTTTCTCCCTGGTTTATCTCGACCTTTTTTGTCCTTTCTCATTAAATGCTCATTGAATTCGTCATCCACCCAGTAAGGGCAGTTCTCCTCACACTCTCCGCATCCTGTACACTTATCCTCGTCAACATAGCGAGCTTTCTTAAGATATTTTAGAGTAAAGTTTCCAGGAGATCCTGAAAGGTCCTGTGGGTCACAGTAGGTTAATAACCGAATATTCGGGTGTCGTTGTACATCGACCAATTTTGGTCCAAGGATACACATGGCACAGTCTAAAGTCGGAAAGGTCTTATCAAGCTGGACCATTCTTCCCCCAATTGAAGGATTGCTCTCAATAAGATGAACAAGAAATCCTTGATCAGCCATATCTAAACTCGCTTGTATTCCGGCAATTCCTCCTCCGATTACAGCTACAGATCCTAACATTGTTTCAGCCATTGTTTCTTCCTCGCATTCACTACTTTGGACTCGACCTCTCATCTACAATCATACCAAGCTCTTTCACTTTTATTTTAAAGTCGTGCTGAGGTTTTTTATCCTCTAAAACACAGTTTAAGTGGGCATAGCATTTTGAACATGCCACAGTAAGCGTTCCTTCTTCCCCAACGGCTCGTGTTGCATCCTCTAGCTTCCGTAACATAATTGATCTAGAGACATCATCACACTTTAACCATGCAGACACTCCACAACACTTTGAAAATTGTTTATTCAATGAAATTTCTTTAATTGATGCACCTGTTGCCTCTAGGACCTTTCTTGGACTTTCATACTCATTCATGAATCGTCCTAATCTGCATGGATCGTGATAAGTAAGAGTTGTAGCTTCTGCATTGAAATCCAACTTGTCTTTATTTTCCTCTACAAAATGAGAAATGTGTTGAATGTCAACACCCTCTAAATTATATAAGTCCATAAAGGAGTAATAGCATTCAGCACATGAAACCACAAGTGTTGAAATACCAGAATCCTTGATTACTTGTGTATTAAATTCTCTAACCTGTTCATAGGCATCCATATCACCTGTCCAGTAAGCATCATGGCCACAGCACTTTAGAGATAATAGATTGGGATTAACACCTATTTTATTCATTACATTAATTGCACTCTGACCTATTTCGTGAAAACTCGTTTCCTTTAAATCTAGGAATTTATCATATAGATCAATGCATCCTGGGAAATAAGCAACAGAGGATTCGGGATTTAACTTTCCTTCATACTCAAATTTCATCCCAGAATCAGTTATTTCATTCATGAACACTTGCATAATATTGAAGATATTGTGATGTGCAAAGAGATCTTCATTGACACCTTGTTGTTCCCGTTTTAGTCGTATAAATTCCGGAAAATCGATTTGATGTGGACATACTTCTAAGCAGAGGCCACAGGTTAAACATGAAGTTAAATCATCTTCAGATACTCCATAATCGTATAAATATTTGTGGATGATTTTCCTTGGATTAAATTTAGAATACCTACGGACTGGACATACACTGGTACAGGAGGAGCATTGATAACATGCCTGTAACATAGTCTTTAGGTCATCAGTTTTAATTTCTACATCGTATTGAATGGGACTTTCAGACATTACCATTTTCTCATCTCCTCATGTTTTGACAGGTTTCATCAACTTTTTCGGTGAAACATAATTTGAGCCGAGTCCTAATGACTTATAACTCAGACCCATTCCTATTCCAAGTAATTGGCTGAAATAAAGAACAGGAATTTTAAAATCTCCTCCTCCCACCCTATCTATCGCCTGTTTCTGTTGTCCATCTAAAGCTAAGGCGCACATTTGACAAGCTACAACAATGAATTCGGCTCCGACTTCTTTAGCATTAACAACAATATTTCCAGTTAGGGTTTCTACTGTTGGTTTTGCCACTAATAGCTGAGTTGCACCACAGCACTTAGTTTTCATAGGAAAATGTGGAGTTTCAGCCCCAACAAGGTTAATTAGCTCATCCATAAATGTAGGATTATCTGGATCCTCAAATTGTACAATATCTCCAGGACGAACACATAAACAGCCATAATAAGAGACACCTTTCCGTCCTGCGAGAGGATTATCTGGAAGAATGTGCTCCTTAATTTTATTTAATCCAATATTATCCCGTAATAATTGAAGAAAATGAACAGGTTTCACACTTCCAGGTGTGTAATCATGTTTATCCATCAGAGAATTGAGGATATCTGCTTGTTCTTTGTCTTCTTCCATTATACGATTTACATGAATCAATTGATATGCACATGCAGGACATACGGCTGTTAACAAATCAAAATCCTGTTCTTCTGCTAGAGCCAAATTCCTTGCAACAATACCTTTTGCTGCAAGGGGATTTACAGCTTCGACTTCTAACGCTCCACAACAATTCCAATCCTTTATCTCCTTCATATCCACTCCTAATTTCTCTGCAATCTTATAGGTGGATTTATTGTATTCTTTAGCTACTTTATGGAGTGAGCATCCTGGATAATAACCGACTTTCATGCTTTGGCCTCCTTTTCATATTTCTTTGCGTTTTTGAAAATCCCTCGGACTTCCTTTCTGGCTTTAGAATTCCAAGGAGGGAAAAATTCGATTTTGAATTTCCTCAGCATCCCCAAAATCATTGAGATGTATTTAAAACCGATTAATGCTCCAAAAGGAAAACCTCTCCCATACATCATATACCGACCAATCATCTCAGGTTCCCAAGAACGACCCCAAAGCCAGACACTTTCTTTGAATCTCTTATCAAATGAATGTTTTAATTTTCCTTCCTTAGACAATGAAATACGTCTTGATTTGTCTTTACTTTTTGTATCACGAACAGCTATTGTACGTAAAGCTTCGATAACTTCTGTAAATCTGACATTTTGCGGGCATCTATCTGTACACTCAAAACATCCAACACATTGCCAGATAGCCTTTGATTCCAACACTTCCTTACGCATACCAACTAACACTTGTCGGATTACTTTTCTTGGATTTAGATCCAAGCCTACATCGGTGATAGGACATGTTAAGGTACACGAAGAACATTGAAAACACTTTTTTAGATGTTCACCACCCTCCTCGGCAACGACTTCATTTTTAAAATTCAAATCGGCAGTATTTAGATTAAAGGTCTGTATGGCCATGAAAATCACATTTACTAGCCCTAATGCTAACTAAAGGGAACTCTACGACAAATTTGACATTAATATATATATATTCTTTGATAAGTGATCGTTTTGTAGCCTCTACACAATTAAAGATAACAATAGAAAAGAATTTAGGAATGAAAAAATGTTTTAAGCACTTATTCTCTCCCCCTTTCATATACATCAGTTTTTGAAATGAAGTGAAAGATTATGTCCCCCAAAGTTGATGACTCCTGCAAATACTACAAAGAACATCAATGGGTTAGAGTGGAAGATGATCGTACATGTTTGATCGGAATCTCTGACTTTGCCCAAGATTCACTAAAAGATATAGTAATGGTAGAGCTACCAGAAGTAGGTGATACTGTTACTCAAGGTGAAGTGTTTACTTCCATCGAAAGTGTAAAAGCTGTTAGTGATGTTTTTAGTCCTGTTTCTGGTGAAATAGTTGAAGTTAATGAAGAGTTGGAAGATACACCTGAAAATTGTAATGAAGATCCATTTGGATCTTGGCTTGTAAAAGTCAAGCCGTCTAATCTTGATGGTGATCTTGCTAATCTTATGAGCCCTGCGGAATATGAAGAATTCTGCGGATAAATAGGACTCAATAGAGATCAATAAGCATCTAAGGAGAAATATCTCCTTAGAAACATTTTTCTTTTCAGATCTCTTTCTATTCGGAGATCAAATCTTCTACTGCAAGAAGTGTGATTACTGAAAACATGATTGCGTGAAGTAAGAGTATTACACCACTTATAAGTGCTGCAGAAGGATCGTAATAAAAAGTAAGATTCTTTGTGGCATCTGCTGCTATAATTATTGAGGGGATGATCAAGGGGAAGAAAAGAATTGGGATTGCTAGAGTTTTTGATTTGGCATAAATGGTCAAAAGTGAGACGATACATCCTGCTACAGCCAGATCTATGGTTCCACATATCAATACAATCATAAAAACTATAATACTCCCTTGAATTGAGATATTTAGAAATATAATTGCCACTAGAAACGCGAAAATTTCAACCACACCCACAATCACTAATAAATACAATAATTTTGCTAAAAAAATAGCCTGAGGCTTTACAGGTAAAGAGAGAAGCGAGTATATTGAATTTTTCTGGGTTTCCCGAGAAAAAACTGATTAACCCCGATTATAATTGTAAAGGCAGTAATAAACTACATGGCAACCGTCGAAATAGTATACTGGGCTTCTAGAGTGATATCATCAATCAAAATGATCAGGGATGAGAAAATCAGCACTGCTGCTAAAGAAAAAATTCCCATAGATAATTATATCTCTTTTGTACGAAATTCTAAAGTCAGATCCTATCTCATCATAAAATAAGTATCTGCAAGCATATTCTTTCATTCTGTCTAATCTTTTTCTTTTCTTAAACTTAGGAATTGGTCATCTTCCTTATTGTAGAGACCTTACATATTGTGTATATGAAATAAATTAAAAACTTAAAAACAATAAATAGTTTTTAATACATAGTAGACTTTGAAGAGAGTCAATCGTTTCAACCTCTGTATCGAGTGTGTTTCAAGATTCATTTCATGAATTAAGTATAAGGTCCTATTTAACTTGGTTTCAGAAGTAGCTACATCATCAAAAGATAAAATATTGCAGTACTTACTACTCAGTGGTTCAACGGCTGAGGATTCATGTACTGTGAAAGAAATTGCTGATCATCTTAAAATCAGTATTAATGCCACTCGCCAGTACCTTATCGTATTGGAGAAAGAAGGATTAGTGATCCGTACAACTCAAAAAAGCACGACTGGTAGACCTGCAATTCTCTACTCATTACATCCCGATGCCATCGAGGAATTTCCTAAACAATATCGTGACTTTTCCATTAAATTGCTAGCAGAGGTTCAAGAAAAGCTAGGGGTTCGAGCTACGATTGAAGTTCTAAGAAAAGTAGGTAAACAAATTGCTGATGAATTACAACCCTACGTCAAAACAAATATTGAACCTGGTGGTTCTTATAATTCTTTAAGGGATAGACTGCATGCTGTTGTAAAAGTTTATCACCAGTACGGCAAATTCCCGGAATTATTAGAAGATGATGTTTCTTTTGCTCTCAAAAACTATAATTGTCTTATATTTGGAGTGGCAAAAGAAAATAGCCTTGCTTGTACAGTTGATGAGTCTATAGTAAGTGAACTAGTGAACACCCCAGCTGTAAAGGAAAAATGCATTCGTAAAGGAGATGAATGCTGTTTATATCGGATAAAGAAATCTGAATTCCAGGATACTAGTTGATTAGAGCGATTTCTTGGCAGCATTATGACTAATTAAGAACTCTCTTTATTTTTTCTACATTAAAGATAGTTTATTTCTGTTTTTTCTCCTATATTCCGAAAAAACCCAAGTTTGTCCCCCGAATCTGATATATTAAACGAAATGCTATTTTTTCATGGATTAGTAGGATTTCCAAAGAGTTTTTTGTTAATTTTCCAATTTTTAAACGATTAATTATGTTTAAAAAGAAATTCATAATCTTAATCATTTTTATTCTCCCTATTCTCTAGGTAGATTCTTATTTGATGTTCTAATTCATCCTATGAGGAAACTGCAAAAACTTTCCACCCCTACTACTTCCATCTAGTGTTCTAAAGCAATGAACACTTTTCGGAAAAGAATATTTTTCAGCTTATAGGAGAATTCAATCTATTGAGCTAGCTTCCCTCATTTTAGAACCTAGATCAACAAAACTGGTCTATTTTCTGAAGGAACTCCAATCTCTTAACAAATATGATAATTCAGACACCAAATTGGGGATAAACCATGACTCAAGAAGATTATATTATATCTATGTTCCGCAAAGATGATTGTAAACGTCTTATTCGTTCTGAACTGAATGCTTTACCTGAAACGGCAACTATTAGAGAAGCAATTGATGCTCTAAGATCCAAATGGTCTAGCTATGTATGTATCTTAGGGGAGGGGAAGCAATTACGCGGTATTATTACCGAGCGAGATATCTTGCGAAATATAGCAGCTGGAAGTCTCGATGAAAATGCTGCTGCTGTCTCAATTATGAATACTGAATTTCATACCATTGAATGCCGAGAATCAATAGCCCAGATTGCATTAACTTTGTATAAGAATACGTTCATGCATTTACCAATTCTCGATGAAGGTAAACTAGTTGGAATAGTTTCTGCCAGAGATTTCATTCACTATTTAGTAGAATATTTTGCTGAGAGTGTCCATACGTTAAAACCCGTACAACCGACACAAGACAGGAGAGAGGGTGCATAAATCCTAGGAAAACCCTAACATTATCCGAGGTAAACTAATGGAAAATCCTCAACAGATCAAGAATGATGATGAAAATATCGTCCGGAAACCTATAGAAGAGCTAGAACGTGTAGTAATTCGTTTAGCGGGTGATAGTGGGGATGGAATGCAACTTGCTGGATTGAAATTTACTTCTTCATCAGTAATACTCGGGAACGATGTCTCAACATTTCCTGATTATCCTGCAGAAATCCGTGCTCCCCAAGGAACGCTCGCAGGAGTCTCTGGATTTCAAATTCATTTTTCTTCAACTGAAATTTACACCCCTGGAGATCAACTGGACGCACTTGTGGCAATGAATCCAGCGGCTTTAAAGGTAAACATTTCTGATTTAAAACCGAACGGAATTCTAATAGTAAACGAGGATTCTTTTACCTCTCGAACTCTTTCAAAAGCTGGTTACTCTTCTAACCCATTAGAAGACAATTCATTAGCCAAATATCGACTAATCCCAGTTAAAATTACAAAATTAAACCGAGAAGCAGTTAGCTCTATTGAGGGTATGTCAAGTAAACAGGTCAATCTTACTCGTAACTTTTTCGCTTTGGGATTGATCTCATGGTTATATGATAGGCACCTAAAATCTACAATATCTTGGATTAAACAAAAATTCAAGAACCGTCCGATGATTGTTAAGGCTAATACTAAAACCCTCAAAGCAGGATATTATTACGGTGAAACTAATGAACTATTATCTATCCAATATTCTGTACCTAAAGCAGAAATGGATCCGGGAAAATATCGTTATATTTCTGGTACTCAAGCTTTAGCCTTAGGCTTAGCCACGTCTTCCCAACTCGCAAAAAAAGAGCTATTTTTTGGTGCATATCCAATAACACCTGCAAGTGATTTATTACATGAACTTGTAAAACTCCGTGGTTATGGAGTGAAGACTTTTCAAGCTGAAGATGAGATAGCAGCAATTGGTTCAATCATTGGAGCTTCTTTTGGTGGTTCAATTGCTGTAACCGGTACATCTGGACCTGGATTAGCCTTAATGAGTGAAGCTTTAGGTCTTGCGGTTATTACCGAACTTCCATTGTTGGTAGTCAATGTCCAACGTGCTGGTCCTAGTACCGGCATGCCTACTAAACCTGAGCAGAGTGATTTGTTACAGGTACTCTTTGGTAGGAATGGAGAATCACCTTTACCAATATTAGCTCCTCAAAGTCCAGGTGATTGTTTTGACCTAGCTATTGAGGCTCTTCGCATTGCTTTGAAATATATGACTCCAGTAGTACTAATTTCTGACGCATTCTTGGCAAACAATATCGATCCGTGGAAAATCCCTTTACTAGAGGAATTAAAAACGATGGAAGTCGTACACCCCACAACTGCACCAATGAGTTCTGATGGCAGATACAATCCGTACTCCCGTAATGAAAATCTGGTAAGACCATATGTCATACCAGGAACAAAAGGACTCGAACATAGAGTTGGAGGATTGGAGAAAGAAAGAGTTACCGGAAATGTGAGTTATGATCCTCTCAATCATGAAGAAATGGTGAATATAAGAGAAAAGAAGATATCTGGTATCGTGAAAGATATTCCACTACAACGCGTTCATGGACCATCAGAAGGGGATGTACTTGTATTATCGTGGGGGTCCACTTTTGGTGCTGCTCATACCGCTTGTAAGAATTTACGGAAAGAAGGACTCTCAGTTGCTGATACTAATTTGCGGTACTTGAATCCTTTACCCGCTAATCTCAAAGATATCCTTAATTCTTACAAATATGTTCTAATTCCTGAAATGAATAAAGGACAGCTCCATTTTATCATTCAAGCTCAATTTGCAATCAAGACTCAGAGTCTTACAAAGATTCAAGGGAGACCGTTCCATGTCATTGAAATCGAGGAGGAAGTCAGACAGATTATTGGAGGTTTATTTGATGAGTGAAAAGGACAATTCAATATCCACACCAGTTTTAACACCAAAAGATTTTGATTCAGGATTTGATGTACGGTGGTGTCCCGGATGTGGTGACTATGCTATCTTAGCGAATTTGAAACGCGTGTTACCTACGTTAGGCATTCCAAAAGAGAATTTCGTGGTCGTTAGTGGTATCGGCTGTAGTAGTCGATTTCCATATTATATGGATACTTATGGAATGCACACTATTCATGGTAGAGCTCCTACAATCGCCACTGGTCTGAAATGCAGTCGTCCTGATCTGTCTATCTGGGTCGTTACAGGTGATGGCGATGGACTTTCTATCGGGGGAAATCATTTAATGCATGCCATTCGGAGAAATGTCGATATCAAGATATTGCTCTTCAACAATCAAATTTATGGTCTTACAAAAGGGCAATATTCCCCTACGACAAAGCAATCCAAAAGAACAAAATCTTCACCTACAGGATCCATAGATTATCCAGTTAATCCTATTTCTTGGGCGTTAGGAGCTGAAGCTACTTTCATTGCCCGGACAATTTTCCAATACCCTGACCACATGCAAACTGTCCTCCGTCGCGCTGCAGAACATCGAGGAGTAAGCTTTGTTGAAATCTATCAGAATTGTGTTATTTTTAATGACGGAGCTTATCGTTATGCTACTGATAAAGAGATGCGATATGATAATATTTTTGAGCTAGAACATGGAAAACCGATGAAATTTGGTCGAGACCAAGAAAAAGGGATATTCCTTCATGGTCTCACTCCAAAAGTGATAAATTATAAACAGGCTGGATTTGAGGAATCCGATTTATTGCATCATGATGAAAATGCTCAAGAATCAACACTTGCATTCTTCTTATCACGAATGCGTTATCCTGAGTTCCCTGAACCAATAGGAATATTCAGAGCTATTCAAAAACCCACTTATAACGATATGCTTGATCAACAAATGGAAGAAGCCAAAAGAAACGTCACAAAACCACTACAAGAAATAGTAAATGGAGAAGAGAATTGGATAGTAACTTGAATGAGGAGATAATTATGAATTGCCCAGCGTGCGGATCTGAAAATATACCTGGAGTCTCAGTATGCGATAATTGTGGTACAGATTTGACATTCTTTGAAGAACCAAAACCAGTAACTGAATCCAAAATTGAAAAAGCAATTATGAAGGATAAACTCAGTGAAATTTGTGGAGAAAAGACAATTGCCATCAAAGTTCCTCCTTCCATGCATATTCGTGAAGTGATCACTATTATGATTAAGAATCAAAAATGTTCAGTAGTTATTATGGAGGATGATCAAATCAAAGGCATTTTTACTGAAAGATCGTTACTTAAACGTGTTTGTGGTGACTCTCCAATCAATGTTGATAGGCCTGTTGCTGAAGCAATGCTGTGGGATCCAGAGATTCTGGCATCTTCTAACAGTGTAGCAGACGCACTTCATATGATGGAGGCTGGAGGTTATACTTATGCAATAATAGAGGGAGATCCTTTACGTGTTCTGAATATTAAAAATATTCTGGAGTACATTATTGAACTCGAGTTGTAATTATTTAGGAGATCTTTGATGACGGACAAAGTAACATTATCTAAAGAGGAGTGGAAAAAGAAGCTCTCTCTAGAGCAATTTCGTATCTTAAGGGAAAAAGGAACAGAGCGAGCGTTTACTGGGGAGTACTGGAATCATTTTGAAACTGGTAAATACAAGTGTTCAGGTTGTGGGGAAGTATTGTTCACCTCGAAAGATAAATTTACCTCTGACTGTGGTTGGCCGAGTTTTTCAGCTCCTGCTGATGATATAATCGAAGAGAAGCAGGATCTCAGTTATGGAATGATCCGTACTGAAGTTCTTTGTAAGAAATGTGGAGGACATCTGGGACATGTGTTTAATGATGGTCCTAGAGACAAGGGAGGATTACGCTATTGCATTAATTCCCTTTCACTTAAGTTTGAAAAAAAGAGTGACCTATAAGTTTCTAAAATCAAACATCCTTAAATTCGGGATAGAGAGAAGATAAGAACACTAGTGATCTTACTTTCCTATTCGCTTTCGTTTTTCTAGGTAACTAATTACCATAACAAGGAAAATACTAGGAAATAAAAATCCTTGAGTTAATAACGCTGTAGTATCGGTATTGTTCGATTCAGTTAATGAATCAGAGTCTGTATCTCTGGGTGTTAAACCATAAGTAGAACTGAAGGGATAAGCTAAAGGAAATGGATCAAAGTTACCTGATTCTCCATCAATTGCATAGGGAAAATCAATAAAAAGATCTCCATCGTCATTAGGTGAAGTCCAATCACTCCAAAAATTATGACTGAAGTTATTCAAGAATCCCGAATCAAATGATTGAGAGGAAGAGGGTAATGAATTGTCAACAAAATTATTGAAAACTAGAGTGTTGTTTATAGCAGATCCACTAAGGATTAAACCATAACCTCCACTAAGCGAGATGTTATTCCCCTGGATTGTCAGATTATGACAATCCTCACCAAGAAAAATACCATTTTGTTGATGATTCTCTATTGAATTGTTTATAATTTGAAAATTACTGGCTAGGAAGACCTCTAATCCATTAAAGCCATTATCAAAGATATAATTCCAATTTATCAAAGACCCTCCAAATGCGAACTCATATTGGATGCCATTCAGAGTATTTTGATAGATTCGATTATAAGTAATATTTACAAGGAAATTATCCCCTAAGAAAATACCATTAAGAGTATTATCATAGATTTCATTATCAAAAACAAGTGTACCCCGTGTATACATTAGAAATTCTAATCCCTCTCCATTCTCATGAATTTTATTTCTAACAATCTTTACTTGGTCAAAATCTTCGATACCAATTCCCTTCCATTGATTTTTGAAGATATCATTTTCAAAAATGTATGCATTTGCACGCCCAAACAGATTGATACCATATTCATTCTCTGAAATGAAGTTATGAGAAATTGTGCTATTGTAACCTTGTAGATCAATTCCAACTGAATTATGTAAAATATGATTCCCAGATATTATTACATTATAGGTGTTCCATAGAGAAATCCCTGTTGTCCCACCAATCAATGTACAGTTCTCAATTGATAAATATAATGAAGTTTCTTCTATCCAAATGAGTCTATCACTTGTATTTGTTATCAAAAGATTTGAAATCAGAAAAGGTTTATTGGGTGATCCATCACGAGTACCATTTAAGTCCCAGTTTTCAATTCGAGATTGATTTCTAAGATCTTCGTCAGTAAAAATACGTATCGATCCATACTCCTGCAATTCAGTCAGATTAGACTGAGATTGACCTTTAATGTCGAAAGCTCTGATCGAAGGATTCGAACTGAATATTATTAAAACAATTATCCCAATAATTCCGAATATAATCCCCTTTCTCATTTCATTATCTCCTGAATAACTTAAATTGTTATTCTGTTTTAAATTTATAAGAATTTTATTGACGGAAAATCTTCTGTTCCTTCCTGGGTGATTTTTGATTTTTTTTTTAAGAAAAATTGAGTAAGCAAAGAAACTCGATCATCTAAACAGGTTTTCGAGCTTTTAAAGTAAACATCATAGGAATTTGTTGATATTCCTTAGGAAGATACCACCAGCCATCTTTTTCCTGGAGAAAAGGAAACATTTCCCAAGAGATGAAAGGATATTCATGAATAAACTCTATCTGCAAACCAGCAGCAATTAAATTATTCACAATGTAACCAAGATCATGTACCCATCCATATTCTCGTGTATTTTTGATTTTCACATCTCCACTCGCATATGATGAGTCATAATCAAACGCAAGAGGTTCGTCTTGATGGAAGTAGGGGAATCGCACTCGTAACTCAGATTCATGTTCATCATCAAAAATTAACGCAAAAGGATGGCCTTCCGCGATATAGAAAAACCCACCTGGTTTTAAATAATAAGCAATCATTTCAGCCCATTTTTTCAATTCTGGAAGCCAAAAAATTGCTCCATGGCTAGTAAAAACTATGTCAAATGACTTTTCTGCAAGATTTGTTTGATCTAATTTACCTATTTCTGTTTGAATGAAAGTAGCATCTAATCCAATTTCTTCACTTAATTGAGAGGCGAGTTTTATTGCTTGGGATGAAAAATCAACACCTGTTACTTTAGCACCAAGTCTTGCCCATGATAAGGTATCTTTTCCAAAATGACATTGTAAATGAAGTAATGTTTTACCTGTAACGTCTCCAACTTCTTTAACTTCAAGATCACTTATGGATATTCCTCCTTCTCGAAATTTTTTGACATCATAAAATTCACTTCCAAAATGAACCTTGGCTAGCTCGTCCCAGCGATTCTTATTCTTTTCTATATAGTCTTTCATGCTGATTCATCCATCATTTCTTCTAAGCTGGAATTAAAGGATAGGCTTCAATTTGTGACTGAAATTCTGATGAACCTTTGATATTTTGGGTGAGATTACAAATGAGCAATATGATTGAGTGGGATTCTTCTCATAATAATTCTGATGATACTCTTCAGCAATATAATATTCTTCAAATGGAGAAATTTCAGTTACAATTGGATTCTTCCATATCTTCTCTTGTTCTAAGCGTTTAATTGCATAAAGGGCACTTTCTTCTTGTTCTTCAGAATGACAGAAAATGACTGATCGATACTGCGAACCGACATCTGCCCCCTGCCTATTCAATTGTGTAGGATCATGAATAGCAAAGAAGATTTCTAAAAGCTCATCAAAAGAGATTACACTAGGGTCAAATGTGATTTGCACAACTTCAGCATGGCCGGTGATTCCTGAGCAAACTTGTTCGTATGAAGGGTTTTTAATCTTTCCACCAGAATAACCAGATGTGACCTTTGAAATACCTTCAATATAATTAAATACTGCGTCTAAACACCAGAAACAACCTCCTCCTAAAGTAGCAATAGAATGAGTCTTACTTTTTGTCATAAATATCAATTCCTCTTTGATCCTTTATCTAAGAAGTCTATTGATGTCGATTAAGGTTTTCTATATTTGAAATCGTAATTTCTTCTAAGGGAGCTCAGGAGGAAATTCACAATTTTCTCTAAAAATGTATTTAGAGTGGACTAAGTATAAGTAGGAGTCAATAGAGGATGACTCTTATGCGAGAAAAGACAATCCTAGAACTTTATGAAGCCATGTACACAAGTCGATACTTAGAAAAAATAGTCACACAGCTTTGGGAGAAGGGAAATATTTATGGAGAAATGCATCTAGGAATTGGAGAAGAAGCAATTATTGCAGGAGTTCTATCTCACCTAATTCCTGGTGATGCAATTTCTACTGATCATAGGAGCACACCACCATTTGTGATGAGAGGGGTTGACATTGAGTCACTATTATTGGAATTCCTAGGTCATCCAAAGGGATTATGTTCGGGATTGGGAGGGCATATGCACTTATTCTGTAAAGAACTATTACTTACCTCCTCAGGAATTGTTGGTTCTTCAGGTCCTTCGGCTGTTGGTTTTGCGCTAGCTACAAAATATCAAAAAACGAAAAATATTGCGGTAGCTTTCTTTGGTGAGGGGAGTATGAATCAAGGAATGCTCCTTGAATCTCTAAATCTCGCTTCATCACTCAACTTACCAGTCTTATTTATCTGTAAAGATAATAACTGGGCGATTACTACCCGATCCAACGAGGTTACTGGAGGGGTCTTATTAGATCGAGTGAGAGGATTTGGAATCGAAGCTCGTGAAGTCGATGGATCGGATTGTATGGCCGTATGGCAAGCTGTTGAAACTGCCATTCCGAGATTAAGAAAAAGAAATCCAGCTCCCTATTTTATACAAGCTAGTTGTACGCATAACGAAGGACATTTTTTGGGAGACCCATTATTACGGTTCCACCGATCCCCCAAGAAGGAATTGGGTGCAGTAACAGGTCCTTTAACTAAATCAGTACTCCATTACAAAGGGGGTCGATTAGATAAGAGAATCAGTAGTGTGTCCAATGTACTCGCTCTGATTGCTAAGGCAAGAGCACAATTAAGTTTTTCCAATGATCCAATCAGACGTTTAGAGAAGACTCAAACCCACCTCAAGGACCAATTCGCGCAGATTAAGCTTAAAGTGGAAAAGAAGATTAATTCTATTTCAGAACGGGTTCTAAACCTTGTTCAGGAGGAGGCTTCATTATGAGAAAGATGGAATTTGCCGAAGCGATTGAAAGTGCTTTGAAGCATGCCATGACCAACGATCCAGACATCTTTCTAATGGGAGAGGATGTCCATACATTACGAATAAATCTCTTAGCTCAGTTTGGAAAAGAAAGAGTAATTTCTACCTCTATCAGCGAAAGTGCATTTCTTGGAGCAGGGGTCACAGCCGCAATGGCAGGTCTTCGACCGATTATTGAAATTATGCTGATCGATTTTATTGGCGTAGCAATAGATGCATTACTTAATCACGCTTCTAAAATTCTTACTTTTTCAGGTGGCAAGTGGAATGTCCCATTAGTCGTAAGAACAAGCTGTGGAGGAGGGTATGGCGATGGAGGACAGCATGAACAGTCTTTATGGGGATGGCTAGCCCATATTCCAGGATTACATGTTGTGGTTCCTTCAAATCCTAGCGATGCAGGCCAGTTATTGCTTTCTGCAATTGAATCAGACCATCCCGTAATTTATCTTGAACACAAATTACTAGCTGACTATTGGTTAGATTATATGGGAACTGGCGGTCGAGAAAATGTTTCTTTTGATGTACCCGAAAAAGGAGCCATTGGAGAAGTCCCTGAGAAATGGGAATCATTACCAATAGGCAAAGCTAACATTCTTCGTGAGGGGGATGATATTACCTTAATTAGTCTTGGGGTTTCTGTCCATAGATGTCTTGAAGCTGCAAATATTTTATCTGAGGATGAAATTTCGGTTGAAGTTCTTGATCTACGCTGGGTTTCTCCGCTTGATAAGGAAGCGATAATTACCTCCGTATCAAAAACCAAACGAGTAATCGTAGTTGACGAAGATTACATGCGATTTGGACTATCAGGAGAAATTGCTGCCATTCTTGCAGAAGAAAATATCTCACCTATCCAGTTTGGTAGGGTTTGCACAGAACACACAATTCCATTTAACCGGCATTTGGAGGACAATGTTCTCCCAAATGTAAATCGTATCCTTGCCCTTGCGAGAAAATTTAAAAGTTAGAAAACAGACCTCCTAGGCATAAATGTCATGAATAGTAGTGATTCCAATGGAAAATACTTCATACTCAATCTATAATCCAATTAAATGGCCTTTAATATGTATAGCAGGAGTATTAGCAATTATCCAATACCTTATCTTTAGCTATCTCGCGTTTCTTGCTTTTCCAGAGAGTTTTGATCCGTTTAATAATTACTTGAGTCAATTAGGAAATAGTGTAAGAAATCCCGAGGGGGCAATTTTTTATTTTCTTGCGATAATCTTCTCAGGAATCCTTACTGTATTTTTCTATAGTGGATTCTACTATTATTACTCAAAGAAAAAAATGAATCGAACGTTACAAGTAATCCTGATCTTGGGAATATTGAACGGTATTGCTATTTTTTTAAGTGGAGTATTTTCAGAATCAGTAAATAACGATCTACACTATATATCCTCCTTTCTGATATTTGTAACCCTCCTTCCATTAGTAATACTGATGAATATTTACATTTGGAGTGTACAGAATGAACCGAAGATCACAATAGGATTAGGTTTGTTAATCATCATTATAGATTTAATTTTCATAGCAATAGTGATTATAGGAGGAGATTTATTTGAAAACGGAGCGATTTGGGAATGGTTATCTTTAGGTAGCTACTTTATCTGGATGTTATCCCTAATTTCCAATATCCTACGAGAGATTGAATAGAGTCATTTAGACTTTCTAAATCTCGAAAACTGATTCCAAAGTAAATCCATTTTTTTAAATAGGAAGAAGATATCGGATTATTTAATAAAACATAGAAGTGATTGAACATGGAACCTATCGATTACGAAGCAGAATATGAAGAGATTAAGCGTGTTCTAAAAGAGCATGGAGGGGAATTGGATTATCGAACCTTAAATGAAATCTTGGCTGATAAATTTGAAGGAATTCGGCTACGACTCAAAACCATGAAGGAAAAAGGATTAGTAGAGTTTGAGGGTGTGGTCCCTTCATTTGATTCTCAAATACGATTAATCTAGTGTTCAATTTAGATTTCTGGTTCTTCAGATATTTTCACAATAAGTTTTCCTTTGTTTGATCCGTCAAATAACTTATTAAGAGATTTCGGTGCGTTTTCCAATCCTTTTACGATTTCTTCTCGGTAAATTAGTTTCTTGGATGTATACCAGAGATGTAAATCCTTGAATGCTTCGTCCATTCTCTTAAAGTAATCAGTTACAATGAATCCCGAAACGGTAGCTCGTTTGACTAAAATATTAGCAAAATTGTAAGGACCCGCAATTCTTTCTGTTGCATTATATTGAGAAATTAATCCACAGATTACCACACGAGAATGAAGATTCAAATTTCCAAGAGCTGCATCCAATATTTTTCCTCCCACATTCGCAAAATAAATGTCTATACCATCAGGTGCTAGTTCCTTTAAACGATTGAAAACAGATTCTGTCTTATAATTGATAGCTGCATCAAATCCTAATTCCTGTGTTAACCAATCACATTTATCATTAGTACCTGCAATTCCGATCACCCGACAGCCTTTGATTTTTCCAATTTGACCAACCAAGGAACCCACTGCCCCTGCAGCTGCCGATACGACAAGAGTGTCATCTTCTTTAGGCTTACCAATATCTAATAGACCAAAATAAGCAGTTAATCCAATCATTCCAAATAAATTAAGAAAATTAGGTAGAGGAACACCAGGAAATGAAGGAAGAATATTCATCCAACCTGAACCATCACTAATGAAATAGTCTTGCCAACCAAGCAACCCTGTAACCATAATCCCTTCCTTAAACCGTGGATTCTTGCTTTTTATAACTACCCCAATTCCAATCCCTCTCATCACACCTCCTATCTTTACTGGTGGTACATAAGTTTCAACAGGATTCATCCAACCTCTATTGGTTGGATCAAGAGATAAATAGATATTCTTAACAAGAAATTCTCCTGATTGTAACTCAGGAATGTCGGTTTCAGCCAGTTCAAAATCGGATTCCTTCGTTAAACCTATTGGCCGTTGCTTCAAAAGCCACTGACGATTGATTTTAGCGGTCATCTTTATTACTTCAATTAGATAGATATGAAGAGATTTCGAAGAATTATCTATATCTATTCCTGAGATTTTCCCCTGAAAACCCCAGGGCTAGTATTGCCGTATAATTTGCTAGAATGTGGTGTGTGGGGTTCCTTTTCCCAGAAGTAAAGATTAATAAATATACAAAATCTGTATTTAATTACGTAGTATTGGAGTGATATACAATGCCTCGACCAGTTAAAAGAGTAGACACAGAATCAAAAGAAAAAGCAACGGAAGATGCAGAAAAGAATAAAGACACAGTTCCCATTTCGAAACATTATTCTTAACTTAGACTTTTATCTATTTTTAATCCACATAGGGGATTTATTTGTTGTATTCGCATCAAGAGGAGTCCATTTTCATCCAAATTGATCAGAATACATATGATGAGATGATTAATGAAGGCCTTCTTTGGCCACAAATTGAAACAGGTGGAATGCTATTCGGGAATATCATCGAAGAGGAACAGAATCTTGTCATCAAGATTCAAAGAACTTATATCCCTTCAAGTGAAGATTGCATACGTGAAGCTGCGTATTTTGAAATAGAACCTGAATTTGCAAAAATGATTCTCTCTCAGGAGAGTCTTAAGTATTTGGGCAACTGGCACAAACATCCTGGATATGGGGGGCCTTCTCAAGGTGATCGAAGGCAAATTCAAGATTTTTTTGGGAATAATCCCCATCTAGATTTTGTTTTAACATTTATCCTTAACTTCCATTCCGATGCTTTTATTGAACCTATAATTGAGACATATTTTCGGACAGATGAGAATCTAAACTCGGGCCATTCATTTCTAACTCGCTATATCCCTCAAAGCAATCTCATATTCATTCCTTCACAATTAGATGAGCCTAAACCAATAATCCAAACCAGTGGTATTCCAAATGCATTAATATCTCGAATAAAACAAGAACTTGTAAATCTTTTTGATCATCTTTCTTCCATTGAAGAAATCCAAGAATTTCCTGGGCAAACTCCCGATGAGAAAGTTATTTCCTTTCCCTATACGGTTTTAATTCAGCAAGAAAAAGTAAACATTTTAATACTGATCTCATTTCCTCCTGAATTTCCTAAAGGAAAAATATATTTTGATATCTCCTCAGAGGATATGTCTAAAGACATTACATTTAAGACTCATCCAGCAGAGACGTTAACCGATCTAGAACTTGTGAGTCCATTCTTAGAAGTGCTTAAATCTGATATCGAGCATGATATCCCAGTGCTATTGGAAAAACCTCTCTGGAGAGTTATGCGAGAGAAACTGTGAATAAAATGAAATTCTTACTTTACCCAGAACTGGAGACTGAATTAGCTAATCTTCCGCTCAAGGAAAAGATTTTTCCATTATTTGGAAGAGTTTTTGATGATTTTACCGTATTTCACTTTGTTAGTATAACATCTGATATGAAATCTCTTCGACAAATTGGATATATCTCGAATAGGGAAACTATTACTGATTTTACACTTGATTTTCCATTCATTCACCTGATAGTTGATACAAAACGTCTTGAAGTTACGAAGATTGCCATCCATAAGAGTCAAGATGATATTGAAATTATAAGAGAATTTGATATTGAAAAAGTAGATTTAAACAGATTATTTGTTCGAGTTGATAAAGCAGAAACTCCATTAAATTTACTTCAAACAAAAACTGTAGCTATTATCGGTATGGGGTCGGGTGGTTCTTTACTCGCTTTATATCTTGCGAAAACGGGAGTTAAGAAATTTATCCTCATCGATGATGATCGTCTTGAGGTTCACAATATCATTCGCCATATCTCTGACCTTTCACACCTCGGGAGATTTAAGACTAAGGTAGTGGAAGAATATATTGGTGCAAGAATACCAGATATTGAAATTCAAACCCTAGAACAAAAATTCGTGATACATACTCGAAAAGATGCAGAGTTTTTTTTGAATTTACTCTCCGATGTGAATCTGCTAATTGCGGTTTCAGGAGAACACGATGTTAATTTTGCTATAAATGATTTTGTACACATTAATAACTTAACCTTACCAGTTATTTATGCTGGTACATTTGATGGGGTGAAAGGGGGCTTAATGTTTAAAGTGGATCCACGGAAAGATGATATCTGCTATCATTGTGTATATGCCGATTCTTTTGCTTATCCCTTGACAGACAAAGAGTTAAAAAGCGATATTCCGACAACTACTGAGTTAGAAAAGAAAATTGTTTACGACCGAACCATGCAGGAACAATTAGCACAACCAGGATTGGGATTAGATATTGATAATTTGACGATTTTTCTTTCGAAATTCTGCATAGCTACTCTATTAGACGGACAAGAACACGGTTTATACCGTTTTCCTTTTAATTTTTATCTCTGGTATAATAGAAACGTATTCCAACCGGATTCAGATGAAATTAAGTTTGAAGGCCTTGAACTTCTCTATTATGAGGACTTAGAGAAAAATGCTGAATGCCCCTTCCATGGAGAGCAGGTTAAAGCAACTTTGAAGGACAGTGATGAAGGGAACTCCCCCTCATTATAGTTTATAATTAAGGAGAAAGTTTCATGTCACTTCGTGGGAATTTAATCGATAGGGAAATAGAAAAATTAAGCAAAATCTTTCCCGACATTCAAAAAAGAGACTTTCTACAACTTAAGAATAAAAATAAGTGTGTTCAGGTTAGTTTTCTCACAACTGGGAAATATGCATGTGGGCATTTTGATGTTCTCATTGAGTTCCCATACAATTATCCAGTTGGTTCACCACTCGTCTGGGTTCAAAAACCCAAAATTCCTAAGAATACTCCACATGTATACGGGTGGGATAAAGAGGGACACGCAAGTATTTGTTATCTCCGACCTAAGAAAGACTGGCGTTTAAACTATAGCTCATATGAAACGGCACTGATGGTAGAAATTTGGCTTAAAACTTATTGTAGATGGACTAAAACTAATGTTTGGGATTGGCCAGAAGCAGGGGTACTTGATCATATATTTTGAGCTTAAAGATGGATGAATTTAATGAGACGAACCGTCGAAAACGAATTACATGAATTAAAGGGTGTATTTCCAGGTTTAACACGTAAGGATTTCTATTATTTAGACAATGGAAATATTGCGGTTCAAGTCAAGTATGCAACAACTGGACAGTACGCCCACGGTACATTCACCGTGCTCATTGAATTTCCCCATAATTATCCGAACGCTCCTCCGCGAGCATGGATTATGGAACCAAATATTTCAAGTCGTACACACCACATATACGGTCGGGATGAATACGGACATACTGAAATCTGTTATCTTCGTCCTCAGAAAGACTGGCACTTCACATTTACCTCTTATGATGCTGCAATCATGATTCAGACTTGGATTTGGGCTTATTGTCGATGGCGTAAGGTTGGTATTTGGGATTGGAAGGAAGCCTAGCTTATCATATACTGAGATTAGTATTCTTGATAGATAAATGACCTTTTGGTTTCATCTACCAAATTATTCTGCTATTTAAGTAAAAATAGAATTAAGGAAGTTTAAAATAACTAAGGGCATATTTTTATTTCCTGAGGATTGCTGATGAAGGAAAAACGTAAATTCGGAAAAATTATGACTACTACGATATTTCTTTTCTTAATTTTCAATGTGATTTATTCTCATCAAGTTGGTGCTTTCGATGCTTCTCATTTTCAAATTGGAATTAATATTGGTGACACCCATACTTTGGAAATTTACTATATGTACGCTCCAGACTCCCCATTAGAAAGCGGAGCAAAAATGTACTACAATGTCACTAATATTACTGTGGATACCTGTTATATTACAGAAACCATATTTTTTGCTAATGGTTCTTTATACCAGATACAAGACTATAATGATTCTCGAAGTGCTATTAATATGCCATTTTTCTATACCACTATCAATGTTAGTCTTCTATATGAGAACTTTATGGCACCTGATTATTTTGTCTCAGTTGATTCAGAATTTATTTACATAGAACAATATACTAATTCATCTGGACTCGTAACTGATGGAATTTATACTTTTCATGCAGCGACAGGATGGCTATATTCCTATGTAATGACAATGACCAACGATGGGACTCTCATGATGGAGATAGATATGAGAGATATCAACTATGATGAACCAGTAACCACAACTACAATACCGTTTACAACGACTACTGACCCAGAAACCTCAACTGAATATTCAACATCAACAACTGAATATCCGACAACAACAGTCGAGGAAACAACCACTAGTGATGCTGAGACAACAGAAGAACCCACATCTGACGATTCAGATACAACCAGTGAGGAGAAAACCACATCTTTACCCACTACAATCCCAAGTATAAGTCCAAGTTCAGGAATTGTCAGCCTAGTAGTCATTGGAATCTTAGGTTTTGTTAATAGAAGAAAGAGAGGATAAATAATTATCAAGTCTGCGTAGAAACCCAATCTATCCAGTCTTTTTTCTTATTTCTTTTTAAATCTAATTTTATTGAATATTGTATTTGAGAATTTCTCCCATTTTCTCCCTTTTTCATCAATGCATCGGCCGAAATCCTATAAATGTACTATCAGTAAACGCCTAATATAGGAGGATCCTACGCTAATGAATATCCAAGAAGCTGTTGAAGCTTGTGATTCAATTTTAACCGAGATTAAGAAATTTATTATCGGGAAAGATGATGTTTTAAAGCATGTTATGTTGTGTTTACTCGCAGATGGTCATATTCTATTTGAAGATTATCCAGGATTAGCTAAAACAATGATTTCTAGATCATTTGCTTCTGTTCTTGGATGTGACTTTAATAGAATCCAATTCACCCCAGATCTACTCCCTGCTGATCTTACTGGATCTGAAATTTACAATCAAAAATCAAACGACTTTGAATTTAAACCAGGTCCCTTGTTCGCTGATATTATATTAGCAGATGAAATTAATCGCGCTACTCCTAAGACTCAAAGTGCCCTATTAGAAGCAATGGGAGAATATCAAGTTTCTATTGGTGGTAAGACATATGAACTGATCAGCACGGAAAAACCATTTTTAGTAATCGCAACGCAAAATCCACTAGAGTTAGAGGGAACTTTTGCTCTTCCTGAGGCTCAAGTTGATCGATTTCTAGCTAAAGTCAGAGTAGGCTATCCTTCCAAATCAGACGAGGCAAAAATCCTTACTAATAGAATAAATCGGAAACAAAAGTTATTTTCATTACCACAAATTATAACGAAGAAAACCTTTCGAGAAATGCAGAAAGCAGTTGAGATTATTTCCGTATCTGATGAATTGAAGGATTATATTGTTGATATCGTTAATTATACTCGACACGCTCCACAAGTTCGAGTAGGAGCTTCTCCAAGAGGATCTCTAGATCTAATGTCTTTAGCACGTGCAAACGCGTTACTAGATGGTCGTGACTACGTTATACCGCAGGATGTTAAAGAGTTAGCTTCGCTCACATTATCTCATAGAATTATTTTGGATGTTGGATCTTATATCGCAGGTGCATCGTCTGAAGAGATAATTACAAGGATTTTAACGAAAGTTAAGGCTCCTAGGAAAGAATAAGGTTGATTTCGAAAAGGATTAACCCCCTAAAACGAAAAGAGATTATTCTCATCGTATTCTTACTCTTTAGTTTAGCGATATTTCAAATTACAATGGAATTAATTCATGGGAGAAGACAGGAAAGTCCAATCTTGAGGGTAAATTTTCCTTTTTTCGAATTATTTGCAATAGCGATTCCACTTTTCCTTTTGATTTGGATTCTCTTCAAGCTAGAGTTTCCTTTCCGTATATTTAAGCCCCTTTCAATTTGGGCTGTCTCGATGTTACTTATAATTGTTGTGACTTCATTTCTAACCAATGCTAATTATTCCCCAGGAAATTTTAATCCTGGTAACACAACTACTATCGATACTACAATGATACCGCAGACCCTAACCAACCCCGAAACTGTCCTAACAGAATCCATTCCAGAACATATTGTACGGGATCCTCTTTTTAATTTGCCAGTTTTGCAGGATGTCCGGAATTTGTTACTTGTTTTTCTTATTCTAATATCTACTATCATAATTATTCGAACAGAAAGGAGAAAATCTATTAAGCAGTCTAAAGAGTCAGAGTCGGCCGAAAACGGTCAAAAGATACCCAAGGAGTTTGAAGGAGGACTAAAAAATATAATTGAATGCTATTATCAGACTTCGGATCACTTAGAAGGTCAGGGCGCGGATGATTCAGATCATTTAACTCCAAAAGAATTTCAGAACGATGTAAGTATTAGGCAATTAACTTCTGAAAATGACTTCAATGATCTAACAAGCCTTTTTAATGAGGCTAAATTTTCAGAACATGATATTTCAGCGGATTCAGTCCAAAGAGCTAAATTTCTCTCCCAGAAAATCATCTTTCAATCTTCTCACACAGAATTTGAACGAATGGAGGAAGAAGAATGACTTTAGTAGATGAACTTCTTAAATATCTGTTCTCATTCAATTTTTATATTTTTTTATGGATCCTATTAGTTATTCTGACCTTCTTTCTTCTAAGAAGGCTTCTTAGTGATTATAAACATAAAAAGATGGTTGAAAATTCAAGAAAACTTTTTGAATCTGAAAATCCCGATATGAGACTATCTGAAATCCAGTTTTATTTAGAGAGAGAAAACAATTTATTGGAAGAACGCTTTAAAAAGGGCAAAACAGAACTGAAAGATGATTCAGCAAAAAATAGTTTGTTGTTTCGAAGAATGTTTAGCCTCACAAACTCCCAAACTCCTAAGAGAGAGTTTGTTTTCCTATTAGCCTCTGAAATGAATAAAGTACGGAAAAGAAAAGAATTTTTGACTGATTCTCTAAGCTATGAGCTTAGTACATTTATTGATAATCCTGAAGACTGGGCTGAACGTTTTATTATCTTTACGCCTGACAAAAACCAACAAATCGCACAAAACCTCAAAGTCAGGGAGCTATTGCATGAATATCTGCATGAATTCATTGAAGTTATGCAAATCCCCGAATTAAAGTTCTTTTCACTATTAAAACAGTCGTGAGATCATTCCATGAACAATTACAAACAGATTTTATTCTTAACAACATCGTTACTAATAATAATTCTGCTTTCTTTGTTAACAGGAGTATCTGCTTTGACGGGAATCGCTTTACCAGTTTTATGTTATATTTTCTTCTTTCTACTGACTGAAGAAGTGGATATTGAACCGATCAAAGTATCAAGAATAATTTCATCTGATCGGGGTACTATAGGAGAAGAGATTGAAGTAACTTTAGTTATCAATAATACCGGGTCTGCTATCCCTCTTCTTGAGATTGTAGATTTAATTGATGATAAATGCACCATTTCTGCCGGTAGTAATCATTTGCAGGTTCAAATAGAGAAGAACCAGACTATTGAGCGGAAATATTCATTGAAACTCCACCATAGGGGGAGGTACAAGCTGGGCCCTATCTTTCTAAAGGGAAGTGATCTTTTCGACAAAAAAACCAGTTACAGAGGAATCGATTTGGTTCAAGAAGTCACGTGTGTTCCTACTTTTATAAAACTTCAAACCCTCCCCATCTCGCGTGAGAAATTAGTTCCTCTGGGTGGATCAATTCCTTCGCGGATCTATAAAGGAAGAGATTTTGAATTTCAAGGAATTCGTCCGTATCAACCCAGTGATGAATTACGTTCAATTAATTGGAGGGTCACTGCAAAATATAATACATTAGCCACAAATGAGTATGCTCTAAATCAACAATCCCATATCACCATATTACTTGATCACACCCTGTCAACAGAACATCTACTAGAAGTTTCAATAAAAGCAACACTTTCTATCGCAGAGTGGGGAATTCGACAGAGATCAAAAGTTGAACTGATTGCAATTGGAGATTATGTTATGTATCTTAAACCATCTGCGGATAAACGACAACTTCTATTAATTACTGAACGTTTGATTGATCTAGAGGCAATTTCTCCCCAATCAAAAGAGATATTAGAAGCCCGGATCAAAAACCGTGTTTATCACCGTCTGAATCATCCAGGAATGCTCTTCATAATCTCTCCCCTTTTAGATAAGACAATCAATGCATCTTGTAAAAAGATTATAGAGTCACGAAATCGGGTAGTATGGGTCAACCCAACTCTCGATCGTGAATATGAACATATAAATTTGAAGAAATTATCCAAAAACCTCTCAAAGGAAAGAATTGAGGGATTTACGAATGTTCTTACTACACTTGTGAAAGTTAATACGATCTTTGATTTTGAAAAAGTCCCTAGATTCAATTGGTATCCAGAAGGCCCTGATTATGCGTCCTTGGGATCTCTGAAAAAGGTGAGCGTTTAACAATGAAATTATCAACAAAATTAATGATGAGTAGGTTACTATTACTGACTACTTGGTTACCTTATGGATATTTCCCTCTCTTCATTGATCTAAGTAACTACATCTGGGTTCGTGGTTCTGGGCAACTCTCTGTACTGCTTGCTGAAGCATTTTTAATTGCATTAGGAGTTATTGGAGTTTATGGTATTCTCTCATTCAATAAAAAGTATTATTCCAAAGAAATAGGACTCATAATCCTACTATTTGGAATTGTTACAAATCTACAAACTTCCATACTAGCAGCTTTGAATATTACATTGGTCTTCTTTTTCTGGAACATTTGGGCTTTAGGAGAAAAATATGACCAATTGAATCGTGAGTACAATTATCCAGTCGATAGTGTTGACAGGCGAGACATTAATGTGGCTTATCAAAGACAACTCCAAGGGTTTTTCATTATCGGATGGTTAATCTTTCTAGGATCTATCTTGATCATTTTTATCACAGAAAGATTAGTTATAGACTTTGGTACAACGATGACAATATCTGTATTCTTAGGTGCGATCATAATTCTACTAATTCTACTTGCGGAACGTCTAGCTATTCTGCCAAAATTCTAGTTTTCTCTTCCTGAAGTTTAGTTATATTTTTATCAGAATAGCTTTGGGTTATAGGTAATCTCATTGGGTGAATGACTTAGTAGGTTTTTAGAATGTCTTGGTTATTAGAAAAAGTAAGTGAATTCCAAGTCCTTGCTTATGTGCAAACAGAAGAAGGGAAGTTAACTCTTTCACGGCATAAATTACTCATTTTAGTGATGTATATAGGAGCTTTTTTACTCACATTCCTTCATTTTGTCAACCTTTCCCCTCAAGTGGTTCAGGAGATTAAAACTGCATCCATCGAAGGTAATACCATCACCATTCCCTCTTCCTCTCGATTAGGATTAGCTATGCTCTTTTATATCTATATTTCACTTATTGCTTTTATTACTATGTTCAAAAGTGGATCTGTTCCGAACTTTTTCACCCGTCCTAGATTTCCTGAAATGAGAAGACGCTATAAAATTTTAACTGTACTTTTAGTCTTTATTTTTATTAATACGATTTTATTTGTTATTATCGTTGCTCTTTTCTGGTCTTCGATAGTAATAATCTTTGCTGGTCCAGTCTTGTACGTCCTCTGGACAGTTTTAGAACCATTCTTCCTCTTAAGTGGACTGATGGCAATCATAAGAATTATTGAGGCGGATTACCCCCAATCTGGATTCTCTTCTAGGGGAAAGCGTTCTCTTCTTCTAGTTTTTATCCTAGGATATTTAACCCCTATTATTTTCACAATATTTCTCATTATAACTGCCACAGGTACAGAATTCAGTGAAATAAGTCTTTTTGGGCAGACCTTCTCCTTCTACATTCCTGCAGTTGACTCTTTTTCACGAACATTCACCTCTGTCCTTTCAATAACAATTCTCTTTCTCGTTGTTTGGTGGCTAAAAGATCGATTTAGAGGCCCTTCCTCTGTCCGTGAGAGGAAGAAAGGTATGTTACCTTGGTTTCTAGGATTAACGTTGGTTTTAATCATAATAACAGTCGTTCCACTAATTGCCTCAACTCGAGGTTCACTTCAAGATCTTACAAGTATCCTTGATTTACTTGGATTGTTTACTGCAGTAATTATGGGAGTGTGGAATGCGGTAGGTGTGGAAAGAGTAGTTGAACCTTTACGAGGGATAAAACGATTAAATCCTCTTGAGTATATCAGCCGATTACATCCATACACAAAAGCTCTATTTCTTCTGATCATTTCTATGTTTGCTTTCTATTCTTCAATCGAAAGTAGTACAATCGCTTTTATAACAGACAATCCAGATGAATTGAAACTTCAGAAATTAAACTTACTCGCAGCTTTTGTGGGTACTGCTTATCTGATAATACTATGGAGATATAAAGGACAACCTCGTTCAACCACACCTGGATTACTTAGAAGTACACAACATCAACTAGAAGGAGGAATATCAAGGATTCGTTCATATATAAGTGGAGAAACTCCGTCTCCTATTCATCAATCAATCGAAGAAGAGTAATTTTCAAACCGCTTGATATCTCTTGGATCACTTTTTCTTAGAAATTGTAAGATATGTTCCATTATCGACGAAAGCTTGTCTAAGAATGTGCAAATTCGCTTTTCTATGTAATCTACGCATTTCTTTTGGTGTAAAAAACTTTGAACCCATCCAAAAGAATTTTTCCATGGATTTGATATAGTGGCCTAAAGCTCGTGATGGATCAAATTCAACTATCACAGAAAAGCCCTTCTTCGGTTCAAGAACTCTTTCAACTTCTCGTAATCCTTCTAATTGATTGTCCCAGTGATGGAGAGAGTCAATCGCAATTACTCGATCAAAATGTATGCCATCT
Source organism: Candidatus Hodarchaeota archaeon (assembly GCA_016840035.1). Classification (GTDB taxonomy): domain Archaea; phylum Asgardarchaeota; class Heimdallarchaeia; order Hodarchaeales; family Hodarchaeaceae; genus Hodarchaeum. The sequence continues at coordinate 45,394 of JAEOTC010000154.1, forward strand.
TTAAATGGCAAATTTTCAGCATAACCCAGAACAGGTTTTGCTGTAGGAAATTTTTGTATTGCTTGTTGAAGCATGGGTTGAGAGGGATCTAATAACCATACTCGTCGTGCTAATGCAATTATGGATGCAATACTTCTTCCAGTTCCTGCTCCAATTTCTAGGACACGTTCTTGTCCAGTTAAATTAAGGGATTCAACAATACTCTTTGTAGGGTCATCTCTTATGATGAAGTCGTAGAGTGGGCTAATTAAATCGAAAAAACGTTTAGGAATCCTTATTACCATCCAAAAGAGGAGTGAATTCTGAATAAAACCTTAGATTTTTACTCAGATTTAGTAGTTTCTAGTAAGCGATCAGTAACTCTCTGAGCTTCATCTTTAATCTTTTCGATGTCTAATGTCATGAATTTACCCTCATGATAAACGATTGACCCATCGACAACAGTCATAACTACATTGTCACGACCAATTGCATAACAAAGATGACTTACAGGATCGATTACAGGTGTAGTTGCTGGAGAATCAAGATCTAGAACTATAAGGTCTGCTCGCGTGTTTTCAAGCAAGGTTCCCGAGTAACTATTCTGGGGAAAGAGAGCACTTGCATTGCTAGTAGTCATTTTCACCACATCTGTAGAAGTAACAACTGTCGAATCTTTATGGAAAGCTTTCTGAATTAATGCTTCAAAGGACATCTCTTCAAACATATCTAGCTTATTGTTGCTAGCTTGACCATCTGTGGCTAAGCATATATTAATTCCTTCCTTAAGAAAACGAGGCGTATCAGCTACGCCAGTACCAATCTTTGCGTTGCTTTTGGGACAATGTAAGGCATTAACGTTGTATTTCTTGAGTATTTCATACTCTCCATCTGAAAGATGAACACAGTGAGCTGCACTGTTAATTGTATCAAGAACACCAATTTTTTCCATGTATTCAATAGGTCTAAGAGAATGAGTCTTTTGCGATTCATTGACTTCATATTCGGTCTCATTCAAATGAGTATGAATTGTTGTTCCTCTATCTCTTGCTTCGTCGGCAATAGTTTGTAACCAATCTTTCCCTACTGTATAGGGAGCATGAGGACCAAATGAAATCCACAAACGGTTATTATCACCATTCCATTTGTCATGAACCGATTTTGCATGGTTAAAGGCCTCTTCCATGGTATTTGATTCAGGATTTCCGGTGAAGAATATACTGGGTGCCAGAACAGCTTTAATTCCAGTTTCGTGAACTGCTTGTGCGATTTGATCTGAATAGAAATATTGATCATTAAACCCAACAGTCCCACTGGCAAACATTTCAGCAATACCTAACATAGATCCCCAGTACGCATCTTTAGGCCGTAAATGGGGTTCAATGCTCCAAATATACTCCAACCATGTTTGAAGTGGTTTATTTTCAGATATTCCTCTCTGTAAAGTCATAGGAATGTGAGTATGTGCATTAACTAATCCTGGGATGATTAATCCTTTCTCGTAATTATAATACTCATGTCCTGATTGCTTCACACTTTCTGGACTTTTCCTTTGGCCAGAATAAACAATTCTATCTCCCTCGACAATTATCCGCCCATCAGTGATAAGCTTACCAGAATGAGGATAGTAAAGCCATTTACCATCTATTACTAAGTCCATGATCGAGCTATGGACTCAGGATTATTTTCTCTTCATAAGATGTATGTGACATTTTTGCCTCTTTCTTCTTGTTTAAAAAAGCTTGAGAATTATGTGAACTAAATTTTATTGGGTGTACGCAATAATGAATAAAAAAAATTGTGCGATGGGTGTGCTAATTACCCTTCTAATGTTCTTAAGTGTTAGTTCAGTTGTGGGATATTCTGATAAAAATCTAGAAACTGATAGTTATCTTATATGGAAATATACAGATCCTACTTACCCCATATACCATGTAATCTCCGGTGATATTAATGGTGATGGAATAGATGATTGTTTTGCAAGAGATCATCAAACACATGTGTATGCGATTAATGGGAAAACAGGTGACGCACTCTGGACCTATTCAGCCCCTACTGATTTAGTGCGTTCGATATCCATGGGTGACTTCAATAATGATGGAGTAGATGATGGACTAGTCGGGGAACTAGGAGGTAAAGTGTACGCCATTGATGGGATTACTGGAAATATCTTATGGAATAATACTGATACAGATCAAAAAATTTTCTCGCTAGCGGCGGGAAACTTTAATAATGATGGATATGATGATGTTCTAGCCGGGACCTGGGAAAAATCAATGCTAGCAATCGATGGTCAGACTGGTGAAACCATCTGGAACTATACAAGTGCATCTGACTATATTTTACCTGTTACAACAGGAGATATTACTGGTGATGGTCTGGATGATGCTTTTGCTGGTTCTCTTGATGGAAAAATTTATGCCCTTAACGGAAGTAATGGTGACTCTTTATGGATTAATACTAATCAAACTGAATCTAATGAGGTAATTACACTCGGTAATTTTAATAACGACTCAGTTTCAGACCTATTAGTTGGATGTTTAGGTGATTTAAAACTTTATACAGTGGATGGTGAGACAGGAACAATACTGTGGAGTAATTCAGAGATTGGATCGGTTCGTTCTGTTGCAGCAAAGGATATGAATAACGATGGAATTGATGATCCAATCGTAGGCTGTTCAGATTCAAATATTTACGTCTTTGACGGATTAGATGGGTCTCAATTATGGAATAATACAAATCCCCAAAATGAAGTACTTTCAGTTACAGTGGGAGATTTTGATAATGACGGGATGCAAGATGTTCTAGCGGGATCCTATGACACAAATCTTTATGTTTTTAGGGGAACAGATGGAGAGCTAATATGTGTAATAGACGATCCTACTGATTGGGTAGTCTCAGTCGATGTTGGAGACTTTAATGGTGACCAAGTTGATGATATATTGGCAGGAGGGTACGATAAGACAATCTATGCTTTCACACTAATAGAACCTGTGTTGACTACAGAAACCAGTTCATCAGCTATAGTTACAACAACAAGTGAGATTAGTTCCACTACTGAAGCATCCTCTACATCTAGTTGGTCTATTCTTATCCTTTGTACCAGCCTTGTAGTACTAAATGCTATAAAACGCAAGTATGTATAAAATACTAATCAATCAGTTGCTCCAACATTCAGTTCGATCAAAGTTATAAGGTTATAACTAGAAATTAGAATTATATTTCATTGGGCGAAATTTATTCAGTCGCTGAATACATTCTAATATCTAGTCCTATTGTATGTGGAATTATATTATGATCGGTCGACAAAAACTTGAATCAATGTCAGAATCTGAACTTGATGAGCTTTATCAAGAGAAGAAAGCTGAATATGACAATCGCCTTAACAAGTATAAGCGGATCCAAGATTTATTACGACGGAAGGTCACTACTCGACAAAAAAGTGTAGAAAAATACCAATCTGAGGTTGATGTGCTTCAGAAAAAGCATCCTGATGTTAAGGTCGTCAAACAAGACTTTGACGACGATCCCAAGTTCCTACGCGAGAATATTCAAAAACTCACAACAACCCTTCTAAATCTTCAAACTCAGCAGATTCAACTTAAAAAAGAATTAAAAGAACTTGATATGGAATTTGTAAAGCTACAAGCTCAAGAAAAATTTGTACAACAAGAAGTAGACGATTTAATTAAAGAAAGCAATGAACTGGAACAGAACACAGGCGACTCATCTGAAAAAATGCAATTGGCCGTTATAACTTCAGAATATCAAACAACGCACGATCTATTAGACACAATTACCCTGGAGATAGAACATCTTCACAAGAAACTACATGATAGGAGCTGAATAAACATGGTTGGAAAAATTGATGACATTCTTTCGCTCCTTTCACGGATGGAGAAATTAACAACCAACCATCTTCAAACCAAGCATGACCTCTCACAGGAACTTAAGGAGACCTCAGAAAAGGAGAAAAAATTTAAAATAGAGGTCACTGAATTAAAAAAGGCTGTAGATCAATCAACAGGTGAATCAAAACCAGAACGAAAGATGGAAGATATCACAAAACTTATTACGACTATAAACGATCTGGAAAATGAAATCGCAAACAATGAATTACAGAATTCTGAAATAGAATCAGAACTAACTCTGAAAAAGACCGAACAGGGTATTTTGGCAAATAAAATTCAAATGCTCCAAAATGAGAAAGAACAACTTGAAATCACATGTACCCAGAAGAAAGCTGAACGTTCCCGTGCAAAGAAAGACAGTGCAAAAGTTCAAAGAGAACGAGGAAAACTAAATAGATTGAGAAAGCAAATAGAAGTTAAAGAAGAACAAAAAAAGAACTTAGAATCAGCTACACAAACGATAAACTTAATTGAGCAAGTAATAATCGCCTCTTCACCTATTTCAGGAGACAAATCAGGAGAATTCCCCCAAGAGGTTTCTCAGGAATTACAAGAACAGATAATCTCCTCAAGGCAGAAATTTGATGAGGCACAAACAAAATTTTCTTCTACAGATCTCACTCCCTATTTACTTGATGCAGATAAATCATTTAGAATAGCTGTAAAGGCATTTATATTGTTAGATAGTAGGTTGAGGGATGAAATCACTGAACAACCATTCAATGAGCAAGTTTTCGAACTAGTAAGTTTTGGGTTGGTTCTCAATACCCGTCATTTGAATGCTGTCGAAGCGATGTTACAAAAATTAGAAAAAGGGGTGGAAATTGCTCCCCTTGCGAGTTTTGCAAATGAAGTAAGAGATTATTTCAACGAAAATCTATCTCTGATTGGGATTAGTGGAGTATTACTTGAATTTGAGTAAAGAAAAAACAGTATTTTACTCATACTGCTTCTTCCTACACTTTATGTTTGTTATTATGTCGTCCTTACTCTTTTTTCGGTCGTTTTCGATAACCTAAGATTGTCACAAGTAATGCGAGAGTGATCAGTGTAAAACCAGGGAAATATCCCCCTTTGGCCGTCGTAGTAGTTGTAGAGGTGTCAGAAGGCGTAGTGGTGGTAGTAGTTATAGTGGTGTCAACGGTAAAGACTATTGTCATCTGTCCACTATTCCCTGCTGTATCCACAGCAACTATGGTGATATTATTTTCACCCTCAGGAAGGGATGTAAGAACATTTCCACTGGGTAGGGCTGTAGTATTCGCCACACCATTGAGAAATATTGTTGTTACACCTTCTGATATGGTATAGGTTAAGGTCACACTGTTGCTAGTATAGGTTATATCATTTGGACTGGAAATTTCAACGACTGGATTTGTATCATCTGTTGTAAAGATTAAGTCCATAGATACTCCATTTCCTGCACTATCTATTGCTAGTAGATATAAGGTATGGATGCCGTCTCCTGCTGGTAAAGGTGTTTGATACGGTGGTTCTAATAGCTGATATGGACCTATATCCCAATAGTACCTTAAGACGTCTAAATGAATCTCTGTTACACTCAGGTCAATAAGAGTCCCACTGTTATGATTAGTATTATTCGCTGGATATTCTAATATGATTACTGGGTCAATATCGTCAGTGATAAAGCTGTATATTTGAGAGACCAGATGACCAGCCGTATCATTCGCATATACATGTAACCAGTGGGTTCCTTCCCCAGTCGGTAGGGGAGTCTGATATGGTTCATTCCATGTCTGGTTTGTGTTGTCATCCCAATTGTACCAGACAGTATCCAGATATTCATCGAATACAGCAATATTCACGAGGATTCCTGAAGGGTAGATAGAATTGTTTTGATGTGAAGCTAATGTGATACTAGGGAGAATTTCATCTATTGTAAATTTCGTAACAAAAACATCCGTATAGAATTCTGTTCCTCCATAAGTATCATTAGCTGCACGATAAGTTGGAAAATCGCTTGACTCGGTGAATCCAGCGATATAACTATTGTTGTACTCGTCTATTGTTATGGTTTTACCTTCATCATCTTCAGACCCGCCTAAGTAAGTACTAAATATTAATCCGTTGCCTGAGCTATTGAATTTCGTTATGAATGCATCTTCATCATTGAGTCCACCATTATTACTGCTATCATAAGCATTAACCGTTGGTAAATCATAGGATCTCGTTGTTCCCACTATATACGTATTGTTGTATACATCTACTACAATATCATTTGGAATATCAGAGAAATTGCCTCCAAAGAGTGTACTGAATACAAAGCCTGTGCCTGTGCTATTTAATTTCGTAATAAATCCTTCAAGTCCATCAAAACTGCTGTCATAGGCATTAACTAATGGATAATCTGCTGAATTCGTTGTTCCACATATATAACTATTATTATAGATATCGACAGCCAGCGCTGTTGGATTGTCGTAGTTATTACCTCCGAGATAGGTACTAAACACTAATCCATTCCCAGCTGCATTGATTTTACTTACGAAATAGTCTTTTGGTCCTGAAAGAGTGTCATTGATGGCATTTACTAGTGGGAAATCTGTAGAGCTATAGGTGTCACCTGTCAAGTACGTATTGTTGTATGCATCAATTGCAATAGCCCTAAAGTAATCCTGCCCATCACCTCCTAAATAAGAGCTGAATATTAGTCCCGTTCCAGTAGCATTGAGTTTGGTAACAAAAGCCTCTGATCCCCCAGCAATAACGGTATCAAAAGCATTTACTTTAGGAAAATTAGCAGAAAATGTCGTACCCGCGACATAAATATTGTCATAGGAATCAACAGCTATTTTTACGGTATTTTCGTTTGATGAACCCCCTAAATAGGTGCTAAAAATGAGTCCATTCCCCGTACTATTCAACTTTGCAATGAATCCGTCATCCCCTCCATTACGACTGGCATTCAATCCTTTATAGGTTGGAAAGTTGTCTGAACCCGTGGTCCCTGAAAGATAGATATTATTATTCGAATCAATTGAGAGTCCATCCGCTGTGTCATAGCTACTTCCACCCAGAAATGAACTGAAAACAATTCCTGTCCCAGTAGTGTTTAGTTTTGTTATAAAAGCATCTTGAGAGCCATTATGAGTACTTTCAAAAGCGTTAACGCTTGGAAAATTTATCGAATATGTGTAACCACAAATATAGGCATTATTATCCTGATCGACTACCACTTCTGCTGGATATTCATTATCATTCCCTCCTAAGAACGTACTGTAAGATAATACCAGAGGATCGATAACTAATACTTGAGATGAATCATAAGTATCAATGAGATATCCATAACTGTTTGAGGATTTCGCTAAGAATGTAGCAGGGATTTCTGTTCCATCAAATTGAAAAACACGTAGGTGTGTATCTTGAATAACAGGGAATATTTGTGAAAAAGTGTTGAAAGCAACTCTATCCGGTTTTACGTTAAGCTGAATCGAATTACTTGTTTGAAGAATAATATTATTTAGATCAGCCCCTGGATGAACCAGAAACTCGTATTTTAATCCATTTACTGACATATAATAACGTAGATCAATGTTCTCGTAGAGATTATAGTACCACACCTCTTTAAATGTAGGAACATTTGCTGCCTGGAAATCTGAATAAAAATAATTGACATAATTTTTTTGTCGATGTATTCCAACTGGGGTTATTTTTTCGGCATGGGGAAATGTAATGGAAAACGTAGTTAAACTAGATCCTCCTCCTGAGTCTGTAACAAACTTTATCTCTGATGTACTAAAACCAATACTCATTCCTTGGGTTGAAAAATAATATTTTATCGACCCATCACTTATCTGCCCTTGGTTCTGGATAAAACCACTAAATGGCATATCTATTGGTGTGCTTATCGCAGGTACATTGGTTATTGGAATAAGTTTGGAAAAATCTTCTTCTGTTGAGACTTGGTCTACTCTCTTTTCTATATAGTTAGTTTTGTTAATTATACCATGAATTGTGAATATAATCATGGAAATTATTATTATTGTTTGTAGTTTTCTCTGGTTCACCATTTTTTATCCTCAGCTTTCAGTTTTTATTCCAAGTAAAAAATTCTTCATTATTCGTTTTAGAATTTAGAAATAACAAGTTTTATTGATTGTATTTTAGAATTAACATAAATTATCGATGTTGTCTGAAAGACACCTATTCCACACTGTCAGTTAATAAACGTGCCTGTTGTAACTGAATCTAATCATAATAACTGTCTTTCCCTTCCTCTCTGGTTTCTTTTCAACCTGAAGATTGTGACAAAAACCGTGATTACTCCTCCTATAAACCTCTCTCCTGATTAATTTTCAGCAATAGACAATTCTAAGTTAACTATTTTTGGCATAGCTATCAGAAAAGGTACTAGCTATTTCATTTACTTCCCCGCAATTCTAATCATAAGTGTATAAAAAAAAGGGGGAGGAAGGCTAGATAAGCGACTTTCTATCACTTCCCTTCCAAGCTCCAAACTTAAAGATATCATAGAGCGCTGAAAGAAATGAGATAACTGTCACAATTCCAAAGATCACTAATAAAAACAGATCTGCATTTTGAATAAACCAAAATACATCAGGATCTGCTAATACATCAGCTGGAGCATAAGCAGTTATTGCTTCTGTGAGAGTGAATGGGAAGTAAATTAATACAATTATCCCAGAAACTCCACTAGCAATATTTTTCACTGCTGAAGCTAACCGAGTAACCCTGATTCGTCCAAATAGCACGAGAAATGCATTGTATCCAATACTAATAATAAGTGAAAGATATATAGCAAGACCACTGATTAAATACCAGTTATCATTAAATATTGGAATGTCAGAAATCTCTAAATAAAGGAAAAAAGCAATAGCTAAGACGGTAAATATACCTCCAAAGAATCCACCAAGGTGTTGTCCGAATGCTGACCAAAAGCTAACTTCAGGTTTTCGGGGATCTTCCCGTACATAATAAACATCTAAAGATTTTTTTGGTACAGGTGTCGTCTTTTTATTAAATTCTGCCTTGATCTCTTCATACGACTTCTGGAATGAGACACGGAGTTTCAATATCTGTTCTTTAAAGGTTTTCTCATCAGAGATATATAAAGCCATCATAAAGAAGGCAATTCCAATCAATCCCATGACGAAGGATAGAAATGAGACAAAGGGATCATTTGTAGCCATTTGAATGATCCATGCGATAGCCATAATCCCGATAAAACCAGCTAAAGCAAGTATTATGAATTGTTCATTCTGTATCTTAGATTCAGGTCTAGTTAATGGAGTTTTCCATTCATTAGCGATGTTAGATTCTTCTTCCAAAAATTTTGATGCGAGAGTTTTGGGATCTTCCATGATCATTAAAGCTTGTTCAAATGATTCATGAATAGTTAAACCTTTTTGCTTTTCAGAGATATTGTGAGCAAGATCCCAGATGTGTGCTTGCAGTTCTTTTAAAATTTGGTCCTTATCTGCTAAAGGGTCAAGATATCTTCCAACTTCAGCAAGATAGTCATCAATTTCTTTATATGTCGTATTCATAATATGTTCATCTCATTATTTTCAATTAAATTTTCAAGGATTTCATAATAATGAATCCAGTTCTGCCAAAGAGCTCGATAAGCCTGTTCTCCTTTGGAAGTTAAGTGATAATGCTTTCGTGCAGGACCCGATGTGGAAACTTTAAGTTTATGTTCAACCAATCCTTCTTTTTCGAATCTTCTTAGGATGGCATAGAAAGTTGCTTTTGAGGCATCGAGCTCTCCGTGCGTAGTTTCAACTAGTTTTTCTCCAATAAGGTAACCATAAATCCCTTCATCCTGGTACTGCTTGATGATAGCGAGTAATGCCAGACGATTAGCCGAGTTTATGAGACTAGTGATCTCCTTAGTCACCCATTGGGTAATTTCATCAGTTTGTGTCAATTATAATACCTCAAATAGTATTATCATCTACTAATAGCAGAAGTAGTATATGACTTAAGAATACTTCGGTTGGGGTATTTCCCCGTACTTAAATACTCACACTCAATAATTAGTATGTGAAGCTTCATTCGTTCGGTAAGTTCCATCAACCGACGTTCCTTCTAGTTGTGACTATTTTTTTATCCCAAAATAGTCTATATCTACTTTCTGCCCCCTCTGACATTGACAACACAATTTTTGACCTTTCCTTCAGAGGAGTTGATATTTCTTACCTACCAGAAATTGAAGATAATGGTGGGATATATTATTCAAATGGCCAAGCACAAAATCTCCTTCATATCTTAAAAAATAACGGTATTAACTCAATTCGTCTTCGAATTTGGAATGATCCCTTAGATCAGTACTGTGGTAAGAATCAAACATTATCATTTGCAAAAAGGATTTCAAACCTTGATCTAAAACTTCTTCTTGATTTTCATTATTCAGATACTTGGGCTGATCCTGGACATCAACTAAAACCCGAAGCTTGGAGTAATCTATCCTTCAATGACCTTAAAATTGCTATTTATGATTATACCTTTGAAATTATTTCTGATTTAGGTACCCAAGGGTCATTACCAAGCATAGTTCAGATAGGAAACGAAATTACTGGGGGTATGCTATGGGATGAGGGCAAGGTAGGAGGGGCATATAATACGGTTCCTCAATGGACTCAATTTACAGACCTTCTTAAAAGTGCTATTCAAGCGGTACATGACGCCGCAGAGGACGAAAGTATTCAGATTATGATTCATTCTGATCGAGGGGGGGACAATGCGGGATGTAGATGGTTTTATGATAATCTTCTCTTGTACAATGTTTCGTTTGATATCATTGGATTGTCCTACTACCCTTGGTGGCATGGTACCTTGCAAGATCTTAAGGAAAATTTGGTTAATCTATCAACAAGGTATGATCATAATCTGTGCGTCGTAGAAACCGCGTATCCTTGGACTTTGGACTGGTATGATAATACTACCAATAGGATTGGTCTACAATCCCAACTCCATGAGGGGTATCCCGCAACCGTTCAAGGGCAATTAATGTTTCTAAAAGACTTATTTAAAATTGTAAAGAATTCAACATACTCGAAGGGAATCGGAGTTTATTATTGGGCACCAGAAGTCATTTCTACAGCTACTCGTGGGTCATCAAGAGAAAATCTTGGGTTTTTTGATTTTTCAGGAAATCTGCTTAACTCAATAAGTGCTTTTTCTCCGACTCTGCCCGTAAGTTCTTCTCAAACGTTCACTGAAAGTCAAACTTCTATACAAAGTTATACAACCCAGTCCTCTGAAAATCTATCAACGAATGGAGAAGTTTCTTTTAGGGTTAGCTTAATCAGCTTGATTTTTGGGTTGTACATCATCTCTTATTATCGAAAACAAAATTAAATCTAGGAAGAATTTACAGGATAGCTTTGATTTTAACATTTTAATGGGATTTATATGAACCTTTCTCCTCCTAAACTTGCCCCAAAAATCATTCTGGAAGGAACACGGCTGACACAAAAGACTGAGATAGCATTTATGTTAAATGAACATCCACGTATTGTAGGCCCTCGTAAATATCGGTATCATTCTCCTATCATATCTGCGGAATGGTGTGGATTTACAAATTATCCCTGGGGAAGAGGATTAATAAATTTTAATCCATCAGAGAAAAATTTAGCACTAGAAACATATCAAACCTGGATTAAAATGTTTGAACTTCAAAGATATTATTCTTGGATAATTGATAGATTTCATATCAGCACAACGGTTTACCAGAAGCAACAGGGAAGAACGATAAATTTCGACTGGTTAGAAAAAAGACTAAAACCTCTTGGTTTTTGTATAATCCTCTGTACTAGAAGTAAAAACAGCTTCTTTAACGCGAGAAAAGAACGATTAAAAATTTCTGGCAATCCTCAGCAATATGATGATCTAACTGTCTTTATTGAAGAACAAGAGCTATTTAAGTACGTTATTTCTACGTCTACTCTTCCACATCTGGAAGTAGATGTATCTAACGATGATCTCGAAGCATCTTGTATCAAAGTTGCTGATTTCCTTGAAAGTAATAACCTCCTTGGACTTTATGATTAGAATACACAAAGACGTACAAATGTGAAAACCAATGTTTATTATAAAGTGACAATCCTTTTTCAATGACCACCCGTGCGAGTTCGAAAACCTTCTCTAAACGTTGTTACTATCATTTTACTTGGTACAATTTTACCAATTGTTTTAGGAACATTATTTGGAGTTGTTGTTTATTCTGGAACAATTAATCGAGCAAATTCACTTGCCAGTGACTCTCTTTCTCAAACTGCTTACAATGAGCTGAAAACAACATTAAATACCCAAACTCAAATTCTTGACGATTTCTTCCTTGATCATGAACTGGATATTATTCATGCTCAAAACTACCTAGAAAATCTCTTAGAGTTCACAAATACTAATTCTAATTGGAATTTCTCCCTTATTAGTCAAAATGAGGATGGAATTAAAGGTTTGGAAACAGACATCGGTTTCGGAGATGTATTTGTTTTCCCTGATACTGAAATGAATAGTACGATAAATAATACCATTGAATATCTCTCATTAGGGGCACCATACTTTAATTCCATTGTTAATTCCACCTCCATAGTACATGCATATTTCTCAACCCAAAATGGAGTGAATTGGGTTTATCCTTTCATAAATGCTTTAAGTTTTCTTGATCCTGAAACTGGAGCGCAACAACGACCATGGTATCAGGAAGCAATTCAAACAAACACTATTGGCTGGTCAATTTATACAGATGCTTTTACTGGAAATTTAATAGCGACAGTTTCTATACCATTCTATAATGGATCAGAGCTTTTCGGGGTGGTAGGTTTTGATATTTCTCTAGCATCAATAGAAATTGAACTTAGTGCATTTTCTTTTAGTGAAACAAGCTATGCTCTGCTAATTAATCGTACTCTTGCCATTATTGCCCGATCTGATGTTCTAATTACTGATCCAGGGTATGATGAGCTTACAAATGCAACCAAAGTTACAAATACTTCATTCTCAGCCCTCTACACCTCATTAATGCAGGCTTTTGATTATAAATATGGAATTATTGAGTTAGACTTACAAGCTGGGGTTGACTTTTCAGAAGTAGAATCAAAGCTTATTTTCTATAAGTCACTAGAATTTGTAGATCTATTATTTTGTATCGTGATAAGCGAGACTGATATTAATATTATGGCAGCTTCCATTTTAAATCTTTATAATTCATCAGCAGGCCAATTTGTATTGAGTCAAATACTAACGATTATAGTAATTTTCTTCTTAACCTTTCTAATAGCGTTTTTAGCCTATAGTTATGGAATTAGAGGGATTTTTAGATCACGGACGCGAATCACAGAAGCTAAACTTGAAAAATCCGAAAGAGATTATCAAGATTTATTCGAAGAAACTCCCATTGGATTGTATAGGTCAACTCCTGACGGTAAATTTATTGCAGCCAACGAGGCCTTTGTTAAGTTAATCGGAGCAAAATCCTTTGACGAACTCCAAGATTGGAACATTAATGACTTGACAAAAGAGATTGAATATCCACGTGCCGATTTCACTCTGAAATTGGCAAGTAGTAGAGAAACGAAAACTTTTGAATACAGAATTAAGCGATTAGATGGATCTTACATTTTCATTCGCGAACACTCCAAAGTAGTCCGTGATGAGGATGGAAACATCTTATTTTACGAGGGGTCCATGGAGGATATTTCTAAACAACGAGCCGCGGAATTTGCAAAAACAGTATTAGAACAGAAACGATCAGATTTTATTTCCATGACGACTCATGAGCTGAGAACACCCTTAACTGCAATTAAGGGATTTACCGATATATTGGAAAGATCAAGTGATCAAGATATTGAAGTCGATAAAAGGGTGCAGATTTATTCCCTAATTAAGAAAAATGTGTTACGCCTAGAAAGACTCGTGCAAGGAGTCAGTGATCTTACTAGAATGGAGCAAGGGATGTTCGATTTACGACTAGAAGAGTTTAAGTTATGCGATTATCTTAAAAATCTACTTCCTATGTTTGAAACATTACTAGGACATCCTATGCAAATCATCCAACATTCTCCTGAAAAAAGCTGTAGGGTCAATGCAGATAAAGTCAGAATTGAGCAAATTCTAACGAATTTAATTGATAATGCCATAAAACACACACCAGAAGATAATCGACAAATAACGCTCGAAACTGAGATCTTTGATGAGATAATTCAGCTAAGAATTATCGATAATGGTTGTGGTATTTCAACGGAAAATTTGGAAATTATCTTTAACCAATTTGTTTCCTTACCAACTCAATATTCAGTGGGGGGTACTGGCATTGGTTTGTATGTATCCAGATTACTAGCTGAAGCCCAAGGTGGTACGCTTCGAGCAGAAAGTGATGGATCTGGATTGGGATCAACTTTTATCTTAGAATTACCTCTTTTAAATTCATAAATCTCTTCTACCACTTAACCACTCAGATAGTGTTTCAGATTTAGATATTCAGTACGAATTATCACGCTACTGTTAAAAATCATTTTTATACATGTAGATCCTTTACCGACATCTTCATTTTTTTAAACTCAGCTTTGAATGTTTCTCTTATTGGAATATTATTCCACTTTTTCGGTGTAATAACGATGAGCACAGAAATTATCACAACAAATCAGCTTTCAAAATTTTATGGGTCAATTCGCGGTATCCATGAGGTTTCTATTAAGGTTCCAGCTGGAGGCGTGGGGTTTCTCGGCCCTAACGGGGCAGGAAAAACAACTCTAATTCGTACATTGTTAGGGATCCTAAGGCCTACTAAAGGAACAGCCAATGTTCTGGGTTATGACATTAAATCCAGGATCAATGAAGTACGAGACCGTATCGGGTACATCCCCGAATTTAATACCTCCTTTATTCCCGATATGACCGCAATGAAATTTGTGGCATTCTGTGGGCGTATGAATGGACTGGCGCATTCTGAATCTAAACAACGTGCTAGTGACTCTTTATATTATGTGGGACTTGGAGAGGAAAGATATCGAAAACTAGGAACCTTTTCTTTAGGAATGAAGCAAAAAGTAAAATTAGCGTCTGCTTTGGTTCATGATCCCGAAATTATCATTGCTGATGAGCCAACAAATGGTTTAGACCCAACTGGTCGAAATCAAATGCTGGAACTCATTCGTAATTTGCAAACAGATCAAGGTAAACATGTTATTTTAAGCTCTCATTTATTAAGAGATGTTGAACAAACTACAGATTATGCAATCGTCTTCTCTGAAGGAGAAATACTTGCTCAGGGTAATATCAAGCAACTAACTTCTGGCCGACGCAGTTCTATCAGTGTCAAGGTGAAATTTAATGAGGAACATTTCTTGAATAATTTGAAGGATAAAGGGTTCGAAGTATGGGAGGAAGGAGGGTTTATTGAGGTGAAGAGAGTAAATGATACTGAAAATGCCATTTTTAGAGCCGCAAATGAAACAAGTACGGAAATTAGGTATTTAGGAAGTAGATCCAGTACACTGGAAGATGTCTTTGTTGATCTTTTCCGCAATAAGGAGGGAATTCAATGACTATTGAATCAAATGAAAATGGAGCATACGTTAAGAAATTTTCTTTTCGTCCATTTGCAGGTATACGCCGAGGAAGACTTTATCGAATTTGGTCCATTTCCTGGCAGTGGTGGACTCACGAATGGTCTCGATCTCGTGCTGTGAAGTTTCTCATTGGTTTCCAGCTATTCACCTTGTTAATAACCAATATATTTATTCTTACAACGAAAGATTTCCTCCTTTTGGGTGGTTTATATGAGTCAACCGAACAGATTCTTGAACAAACTTTGATTTCATTAGTGAGAGGGATTGTGAGCTTCCAAACTGAAATCAGAGGTGAATCTCATGGGAGTGGGGATAATGGTTTTGATGGTTCTTTCACTATCGGAGGTACTAGTCTCTTTATCCTAATACTCGCAGTACTTGTCGGGTCAGGTCTGATTGCAGACGATATTTCTAATAAAACAAATGAAATTTATTACGCTAAATTAGAAAAATATGAATATATTCTTGGTAAATTTGGTGCATTCTTCATTTTTGGCAATGTGATTATCACCCTTCCCTATGTTATAGAATTCGGTTTGTTATTCGTAGGATTAGGAGATATTGACTTACTTGCTGTGTTACCCCTTCTTTTCCAAGTGATTCTCTTTACTGAATTAGTCAATTTAACATATGCAGCTATCATATTGGCATTCTCTTCTTTGACTAGTAGAAAGTTATATGCTGGGCTTACAACATTTATGATTCTATTTCTAGCAAGTATGATCGTCCCAGCACTTGCGTTCAAAGATAACCTGGTCATTGGTTTAGAACTTTTGAGCGATGTCTTAACCCTTCTATTAATCAGCTCTTATATAATAATGGGAGAAGTAGAATTCCAGTTAGTATCTATGGATGGGATTCCATATCCAGTACACCTTGCTGATGGTGTAGGAATTGAAGGTTGGATGGTATTGGGTGGAATCGGTGCTATAGTTCTCGTGGGGATACTAGTTGTAATTATACAAGTTTATCGGAGGCATAGTACATAATGATCAATTTAGAAAACGTCTCAAAATCCTTTGGGGATGTAGTGGCTATATCTAACCTAAGCATGCATGTAAGAGCTGGCTCAATAACTGGATTTTTGGGCCCAAATGGAGCTGGAAAAAGTACTACTTTAAAATTGGTTATTGGAGAACTTTTCCCAGATTTAGGAACAGTTTCCGTTATGGGAGAAAATCCGATTAACAATAGTCGTCTTAAACAAAAAACAGGATATGTTTCAGAACATGACGATTTGTATCCATGGATGAAAGGTAAACAATTCGTTACTTCTCTGGCGAAATTACTCTTACCACGTGAGGAAGCAGAAAGAGCGGCAAAAGAAGCTTTAGCGAAAGTCGGTCTTGCAGTCAAAGGGAAGAAAATTAAGGCTTATAGTAAGGGAATGAAACAGCGTTTAAAAGTAGCTGCTGCAATCGTCCATAATCCTGACTTGCTGATTCTTGATGAACCGTTTGGTGGACTAGATCCCCTTGGTCGTCGTGAGATGAAAAAATTAGTCTCAGATCTAAATCATGATGGAGTAACTGTTTTAATATCAAGTCATATCTTATATGAACTTGACCAAATGAGTAATCGAATGAATCTCATTCACAGAGGGCAGACACTAGCCGAAGGAGCACCATCAGAGATTTTAGAGTTAATAGATCAATTTCCTCATCAGATATTAATTCACGCACCAATCGATCAACTTCAAAGCTTATCAAAACTGATGATTGATGAATCAATTATTAGTTCGTTAAATTTTATGAAAAGAGACAAAACTACTAATCTCGTCGCAGTAACAAATAATCCTAAGGAGTTTTATCCTAAGGTAACTAAATTAGTTGCAGAAAATGAGATTTTTATCGAACATCTGGAGAGTACAACTGACAATATTGAGGCGATCTTTGAATATTTGACATAAAGGAGAATTAAATATGACCATGCAATATGAAAAACCAAAATCAGAGTTTTCCACAACATATGTTGAAAGAGCGATTATTCTAATACAGTTATTCCTCAACAAGTATATCTACGATAAAAAGACATATATTCTGATTTTAATTAGTTTCCTCCCTCTATTAAGAGCTGTGAGCTTAGATAACGCTGGAATAGATGACTTTGTCGATTTAATTGGTCCAATGTCGATAGTTAGTTTCATTATTATGCCATTAATTTCTTTAATCCTTGGAGTTTCCTCAATTTCAGATGAAAAAGAAAATAAGACGATTAGTCAGTTATTGGCTCGTCCAGTAAAGCGGGAAGAAATAGTAGTGTCAAAATGGATAACAATCATGATAGTGGGCTTAATAATAATTGCTATTGATAGTTTAATATTATTTCTTGGATTTAATATCCTATTACCTGGATCCTTTGATGTATTTAGGAATTTGTCTGTTCTTCTTGGGACTTATTTCTATCTAAGTCTATGGTATGTGGTATATGCAACAATCTTTCTATTTGTAGGAGTCTTTTTAGATAAAAACGCTTTAGGCCTAGGACTTGCTATCGCATACTTTGAAGCCTTTTTCGGACAATTCATCTTTGGGGGTTTTGGAGGAAATTCCCCTTTTTCCATTGCCAACCATGTTAACTATGTTGCCTCAGAATATTTTCTGAGTGATTTTATGTCATATAGGGTGTCAAATTTTGACGAATTTTCCTCTTTGTTGGTTTGCGTTGGAATTGTAATCGGATTCTTAGCATTGGCAGCGGTCACAATGCGTAGAAAGAATTTCCCATGACTCCTTTAATTTTCTATTTATTAATATAATCCCCTATGCGTTTAAAAGCTTCTCTGATCTCTTCTTCCGATCTAGAAAATGCAACACGGAAGTATCCTTCAGCAGATTCTCCAAAGGCCGCTCCAGGAATTGTTGCTACATTTGCGTTATTTAAAATTTCCTCAGCAATATATTCAGAGGGTTTGTCTGAATAGGTGTATTTGATAAATCCGTAAAATGCACCATCCACACTTCCAAGAGAGAGTCCGTCAATTTTTGATACTTCATCCAATAAAAGTTGTCTACGAACAGGAAAGACGTTATCAATTACCTCTTGTGCATCAAATCTATGTTCTAATGCGGTAATAGCACCATATTGACAGAAGGTTGTTGCACAACTAGTACTTGCTTGTACAAATCTTAATATTCCTTGTGATAATGTTTTGTTTGCAATAGAATAGCCAAGTCTAAAACCAGTCATACTATACGTTTTAGAAAATCCATTTACTACAATGACATTCTCACGCCAATCTTTTAGTTCTGTGAGGAGAGTTTTATATGAACTGGGAATATACATGTAATCATTATAGATTTCATCAGCAATAATCATAAGATTAGTGTCCTCGATCAGATCCTTAATAAAAGATAGCTCTTGAGGAGATATAATGTGTCCTGTGGGGTTGTTCGGTGAATTAATCAACATAGCTTTGATGTTGGACTTTTTGATACACTTCTGAATGTACTCTTGATTTAAAGAAAAATCATCCAGCATTGGCACAGGTAGGAAATTGCCTCCAGCAAGACGTGTCATATCAGGATAGGATACCCAATACGGTTCAGGAAGTAGAATTTTTTCCCCACGATCAAGAAGAGCATAAATTGAAGCTAAGATGCTTTGTTTTGCTCCTGAGGTAATTATAATTTCCTCATTCGGATTTAAATTTTCTCCATAATCCTCTGAATACGCAGAGGCAATTTTTTCTCTCAGCTCAGGAATACCAGAGCTAATTGCATAAGTGGTTTTTCCTTGCTTAATAGCTTCAATTGTAGCATCTACAATAGGAGCTAGAGGTTGAAAATCGGGTTGACCGATTTCCAGATGAATTATATCATGTCCACTGGCTTCTCTTTCTTTCGCTAATCGAAAAAACTTTGCCGTAGGTGAACCTTGAAGTTGTTTAAGTTGATCTGATAACATTTGCTTCACAATTAACCCTGATAGATGTCATTAAACGTATTTATCCTAAATTGAACAAAGAATTTATTAATTCTAATCTTATGAAATTCTAAGAACTAGTGACTTTTTGAGATTATAGAATTATTTCGCTAATAGTATCAAATTAACACCCGTGATATTCTTATGAAAGTTGACCCTAATTGGTTTCTCTTTGTAGAGGAAAAAGAGATTAGATGGAGTTTTGGTAACCCTGATGAAGAATTTCAGAGTTTTGTAATCAATTTCCTGACTGGATTAGCTCAAATTGGAGAGGAGGTTTTTGGAGAAAATGGTGTTGCTTCAATAGAGTTTGATTTACAGAAAAAATCACAAATCCTATCATCAGAAATATTTATAGTCAATCTATCCAACAAATTCTATGTAATTATGTCAGATCCCAGCACTACCATGAAAATGATTAACCAACAAGGTGGTATTGTTTCTGAAGTCGAAGAAATTTTATCTGCTGTGTTAGTTGGTCAAGCTGCGATACTATATGGAACCAGTATATCAGAAGTAACATCAGACGAGAGTTATAAAATTGAAAAGGTATGGCAGAACATCATACTAGATATATCATCAAAATATACCGAGGAAATTGACCAGATCGTTTCTGCAAACTCCTCAAATTTCTCACGCTTAGCTTTTGAAGATCTCTTATTTCTTCATTATCACCTCAGAAAGCATCCAGAACTAGTGAAAATCGTTTCACCAAAGTGTTGGGGTCTGGTTGCTCATTATAGTGGAAGTGAAATTCCATTGGAATGTAATCTAGACTGGGATGGCGTGGTACTTGCAGGATATCTAGGGATCATCATTTCATTCATAATGGCATTATTTAATTCTAAGCCCAAAAGCTTAACGTTCGGAACGCAAACAGTCCAAACTCTTACTTTCATTAATGGTATTGATGAATACTTTATCGCTATTGATTCACCATTTACAAGGCTAATTCTAGACTCAGAATTTCAATCCAAATTTTATTCACTTCAAGAGGGTGTTATAAGTGATTTACAGAGCGCCTTACGCAAACGTATAATTGAGGAAATTTTAGCGGCAAATGCAGAGGAATTAGAAAAACAAGACTTATCTTCCCTATTACAGGATAATGTATTAGCAAAGAAAGGCCGCTTTGAACGCTTATTTTCTAGAAAGAGACAATTGAAATAATGAATAGGATTACACAATTGTATCTAGAAATTCATAGGAAAAACTTTTGAATAACTAAATCAGTTATGTGCTGTCTTAAATTACTGATGGTAGATGAAAATGACTGAAAAAATCGGTGAAATTGAGAACTTCTTCTCCAAGATAAGTGTTTGCGTTTTACATGTAACTAGTGGTGAATTGGCACTTCAAGACACGATTACCATTAAAGGGTCGACAACTGACTTTACTATGACCGTAGAATCAATGCAAATCGATCGTAAAGATGTGGAAAAAGTAAAAGCCGGAGAGAAGGTTGGATTAAAGGTTCCCGAACGGGTTCGACCTGGAGATGAAGTATTCAAAGAATAAACTCAAGTTTCTTCAGAATGAATTTTATTTCATTCTCTTTATATATTCGAATTTCTTTAAATGCTATGTCCCCCACCAGAAACCCTCACTTTGGTTCTCTTAGAATCCGTAGGAAGGGTTGATTTTCTAATTGAATTACTTTCAAGGCAGTGAGAAAGATATCTCAACCGACTACCATTGCAAAGGATGTAAGGCCTGCTGACATTCTCTGCCTTGACGACGATGAGTGGTTTTTAAGACTCTTAGTTAAAAAATTCCAAAATGTGGATTCTAATTTTAAAATAACAACAGCTATGAGTGTTGAAGAAGCGGTTGGCCACTTAAATACGCAATCCTTTGATTGTATCTTATGTGATCATAAACTTCCTGGTACAATTACCATACATGGAAAAATTTTCCCATCCGACGGTATACATGTAATGCGGAAGTTTAAAGACGAATTAGAGATCGATTCTCCTTTCATTTTTGTTACTGGTCAAGGTTCTGAAGAGATAGCTTCTCAGGCACTTCAACTCGGAGCTGCGGGGTACTTCATTAAACGTGTTCAACCTGGGTACTATAGCTTAATGGCGACTTCAATTCGTCAAATTATTGATCGTTACTGGTTACGACGGGAATTAAAAGAATCTGAATTCCGATATAAGGATTTATTTGAGAATTCGGCGGGAATAATTCTTATTTTTGATACTAAAGGTAATTTGCAAGAATCGAATCAAAATTTCTATACAATGTTTGGCTATCAAGTAGGTGACGACCTTACTTATTCTCAAATCGCTCATAAAGACGATTTTGATAAATGGCAAAATATGATTGAATCAATTGTCCAGGGGAATAACCAAATTCAATTACTACGAGCAGTAACTGCAAATGAAACAGTACTTCACCTTGATATCCATGCCAGGCCAATTTGGGATCGTCGGAAGAAAACGATTACAGGGATTCAAGCTATTGCACGTGATATCTCAGATCAGGTTAAGACACAACAAGCTCTAATTGATTCAGAGGAGAAGCATAGAAAGATTGTTGAAGGGTCAATAGACGGGATTATTTATCTTGATACTCAGGGACTAGTGGTCGATTGGAATCCAGCTGCCTCGGATATTACTGGTATTAAACAGGAAGAAGCTAGAGGACAAGGAATTGAGCATCTCCTTCAATCATTGAAACCATCACAAGTTAATGACCCAGAGTCTATTGAGGTTGATCCGGTAGTTATCAGAAAAGAATATAAAAGACTTTTTGAGTCTGAATCCGCCTTAAAAACTCCCAAAATGATCGAATTTAGTTTAGAAAATATAAACACCGGAAAAAGGCACATTATTGAGACTGTTGCATTTATAGTTGAACATTCTAAAGGAAATCGTGTCGCAATAGTCATGCGTGATGTTACGGAAAGACGTATTGCTGAAGCAGAAAGTCGTTCTTTCGCTCAACGATTTCAAATGTTAATTGAACAAACAGCCATTGGTGTATGGGTAACAGACCTTTCTGAGACAACTACTTATGTTAACGACAGTGTTACACAAATTCTTGGTTATAGTAAGCGAGAAATTATTGGTTCTTCTGTATTAGACTTTGCTACCCCGGAAAGTGCAGAGATTATACGAGAAAAAACTAAAAGTCGTTTTACACAGAAGATTGTAAATGATACATATGAACTGCAATTTTTCCACAGGAATGGAAAAGTAATTACAACACTAGTAACCGCTGCAGCAATACATGATGAAAGTGGGGACCTATTGGAAACGTATGGGTTAATCCGTGATGTGACAGCAGAGCGGGAAAGGGAACAAGAACTTAAACGGACTAAAGAATTTTTAGAGTCCGTTATTGCTTCTATGCCCTCAGGAGTTTACTCATATGATTTAGATCAAAAAATTACCATGAGTAATCCTCGCATGGCTGAAATTCTTCAATATAAATCGAAAAATGAGTTGATTGGTCGTTCAATTTACGATTTATTTCCATCAAGAGAACATACTCGAGTTAAATCTTTGGTAAAAGAACGCATGACAGGCCAGAGATCAAAAGAGTATATTCCTCTCTATTACTTAACTAGAACGGGTAAAGAAGTAATTACATCTGTTTCCTCTATTCCACTGATTATTGACGGGAAGGTCGAAGGAGCCGTTGTAACTGTATCCGATTTAACCGAACAAAGACAAATAGAAGAATATGTTCATAAAATATCTCATGAATATCGAGTATTACTTGAAAAACTACCAGGGGGAGTAATAAAAATCAATAGTCTTGGTCACGTAATTACTTATAATGAACAGGCTGTTGAGATATTAAAGTTTCTAGATATAGTCGATCTAGGTACATTAAACATATTAGAATTCCATCCATTTAAAGAAGCCGGAATTACTGATAAATTCAGGAATTTATTATATCAGAAAAGTGAGGAGGAAGTAATTAAGGCTGAACTGAAAGATGAGGTGGGGACTCTCCATACACTTAGACTTCATATCTTTCCTGTAAAGGATCAGTATATGGAAAATCTCTCTTGGTTCGTAATAATCAATAAATCCAATTAAACTTCTAATTCAATAACTTTTCCCGTTTCAATCCCTTTTCTAGCTGCCTCTACTAATTTAAGAGCATTAATACCATCATCGATTGTCACAAGTGGTTCTCCATCACCCCTAATGCAGTCTACTAAGTTCCACATTTCAGAAAGTAAAGGTTCACCATAAACTTTTATCTGTTCACCATTAGAAAAGGGAATACGAATAGCTGAAGCGTCTTTTTCTCCTCTAGCGATCTCTAAACTTCTTAATTCTAAGATCTGAGTAAGTAAGTTCGCACAGAGAGTTGCTTTCGTTCCTTCTATGTCAATTGTTCTTAATTTCCCTGCAAACTCGCGACTCATCAAAAATGTAACAAAGAATTCTTCCTCTTCAGAAGAAAGTACAATAATACTAGAATTCCCAATGTGATTCAGTGTAAGTGCTGACGAAAATAACTTGATTTTCCGCCCTTTAGGGAATAAACGCATTGCTACGTCGAAATCATGAACCCCAATATCCTCATAAACATCACCAATGGATCCTAGTCGTGCTTCAGCTACAGCACCTCGTCTTTGGAATAAAACTGATCGAGGCTTGCCAATAACACCACCCTCAAGGATTTCTATTATTCGCGAAATAACTGGATTATATACTTCCACGTGTCCTACGATCGTTTTTATCTTACTTCCTTGTAGTTTTTCTTTTAGTTCAAGAGCTTGAGCAACAGAAGTGGCTACAGGTTTTTCTATGAGTAAACCTTTTAAAGATGGTAAGGTAGACACAGCTTCCAAGGCAACCTTGGCATGGATGCTCGTAGGAACAGCAATAATGATTCCATTCGGTTGTCTTTCGCGTGCTAAGTCTTTTATTGTCGAAAAGCATGGTACTTGAAACTGTTCGCCGACTTTAGTTGCTGTATTGCTATCAGGTTCAACAATTGAATCTAAAAATCCTAATCTATGTAATAATCGGGCATGAAAATATCCCATTCTTCCTGATCCAATAACTGATATTCGAATCGAATCAATTGACATTTTTTCTTCACTAAATTCCTTTAAAATAATTTTACTTTAAGCTCGGGCCGTAAGTTCCTCTAAAGCTCTTGGAACCTGCATAGAATATAAAAATATAACTAACACCATAATAACTATTATGAAATAAATTACCATATTCCAGTCTTTTAATATTCGATCATAAATATCACCTAAGGGTAGGATCAGAATTAGGGATATCCATGTAGCTCCAAAGAAGAGCGTAAGAAGATGAGTTCTCAAGGAAAGTCCTTGAAACAAAAATCCAGAGAAATTGCCAACAATCCCCACAATCCCAACGCTTATAATTGCTAATATTGCAGTCATTGCAACTGTATAGATTGATCCCCAGCCAATACCTTTTATAAAAGACCGATTCTTTAGTGCTCGTTCTTCAGTCGACTTTAAATCTCCTAAACGAAGAATTATGGGGCCTCCTCCAAAAGAAATCCATAAAAAGTTGAAAATTGTAGTAATAAGAATTCTTGTAGAATCAAGACGATATTTTACTCGATATCCTGATTTCCGATATACTAAGAATGTACTCAACCATATTGGCATCATTAACAAGGATGTCAATAGGAAACCGAAAATGATAGCCAAAAACCCATCTACAACTGTATATGAATCTAAATTAATGGCTCCATGTGACGGTGAATTACTATATATGTTAAACCAGTATAGGTACATCATTGTAACCAGAAGGAAGACTCCTAGAGAATTCAGTAAATTTTGACCTGTAAATCCCCCAAAATTCTTGTTTAGAGTGCTTAATGTTGAATGATTTTGATGGATAACACTGAAAGAACGAGTATGGGAAATAACACTCTTGTTTGGGAAATTCTTGGAGGCTCCTTGCCTGATAATTGTAAGAGGGATACTTGCTGGTTTTAATAGCTGAGATAATTCGAGTTGAAACCCCTCAAAAGGCTGATCCAGTAATATCGAACGTTTTTGTTTCCGTCCTAAATCCGTTGCTCCGCAATGTACACAATAACCAGTATTTGGAGGATTTGATTTCCAACAATGATTACATATAACTGACTGTGGCCCTTCCTGAATGGAGGATTTAATTCTAGCCCCACATAAATGACAAAATGTATGTCCAGAAGGTACCTGCTGACGACATAAAGGACAAAGTTGTTCTTTATCAGTCATTGGGCTTTCAGGGCTCAAAGATTTACCACATTTTATACAAAATACCGTTTTAGGTACTGTTTCTTCACAATGAGGACATTTAATTTTCTCGAATGCAGGTTGGTCATCTTTTTCCTGGGGGGTACTCATTTTTTGTCCACAAGTAATGCAGAAATCAGTTTTAGGAACCCTTGCTTTACAATGTGGACAAGTAATAAAATTTAAATCTATATTATCCGAGTTCATTTTAGGAAAATGTCCTGTCTTAATAATAAGTCTATATCTTCTCTTCATATTCTTGTTTAAAAACAGTTTTCTGAAAAAACAGTAACTTATCTTGAATATTGCTTACTAATTCCAAATTCAAAAGAATTCTCTTACGTATTAATAAAAATTAATATTCCTATCAGGATAATCAATAGTTCAGTGAAAACGATTTGTGGCTGCTTATAATAACCTAATAGGGAAGTTTTTGGACTTGATTCTTTTAGAATGTCCTTAGGATTGAAATCAAATAGAGAGAATGAGAAATCAGAAAAAGGCGCAAAAATGTACACTTTCCAATCAATAACATCACTAAGAGTATGTAGAACTCCGCCTAAAAAGAACCAAAAGATATCTAATTTTAGTAATAATGCTAAAAAAGACAAAAAAAACCAGATCAATGGATAGTGGGTGAAATAAGTACGATGATTCTTTTTTTGAAATATTGCCGGTAGGATATCAAAATCAGGAAGGAAAGAACCACAAATTAATAGTAAACTAAAGAAAGAATTTAAATTGGCTGTATTTGCACAAATATATCCAATTAAGAGATGGATGTGAGGCATCAATTGATAAACCAGTTTTATTAGTCTTTAAAATTCATTAAGATCGAAGTAACTAATTCACATATCATTTAAAAACAACTATCGATCCTTATTAAATCGGTCTTATACATTTTGGGATGAATTATTTTTGCCATATCGCCAGCCCTTACAGAAACTGATAGAGGATAAGATTATTTTGGGAGTTGTAATCTTCGATGCCTCTGGCAATGATTGGTGGCATACTGGATCCTTTCCACAAGCAAACGATAGACTTTTAGATGGCTATTATCTTATCCACGAATGGGTAACATACCCTGCATCCGCTGAAATTGCTGGAGTAAAATATTTGACACTATTGAATGCCTACCCTGATTATTGGCTATTAACTAATATGCAAGGTCAAGGATCATTAATTCTCCAAAAAGCACCAAATGGTTTCTATTTTCTTTGCTACGTGGATGAATCCATCGACTCTCCTGATATCCAGAAAAAAATAAAGGTTATCGCAGATCTCTTTGCCCAAGGAGCTTAAGGGATTTAATATGTCAAATGGAAATGATTATTCAAAATTAGGCCATATTTTCCGAGCATATGACGTACGAGGAGTGTATAATAAGGAAATAACTGCAGCTGTTCATTATCGAATTGGCCAAGCGTTTGGAACCTTCCTTCAAGAAAAACAGGGAGTTAATCGACAAGATTTTGTTTTTGTTGCCTATGATGTTCGTCAAACGAGTTCTTTACTTGCACAGGCGTTTGCAGCCGGAGTAATGACTTCTGGAATAAACATTGAATATTCTGGTGAACCTTTACAGTTTGGAGCCTGCATGTTCACTGCATGGAGAAGAAAGGCTTTTGCTACAGCTTTTGTTACCGCATCGCATCTTCCTCCTGAATGGAATGGAGTGAAATTCTATTATGGTACTGGTGTGGGATTT
The DNA here is from genome assembly GCA_016840035.1 of Candidatus Hodarchaeota archaeon. Taxonomy (GTDB): domain Archaea; phylum Asgardarchaeota; class Heimdallarchaeia; order Hodarchaeales; family Hodarchaeaceae; genus Hodarchaeum. The sequence continues at coordinate 72,706 of JAEOTC010000154.1, forward strand.
TCTGAAGAAGATAATATGGAAATTCGAGATATATTCCTAAAAGGGGAATTTTTAGCGCCATCATGGGCCGATGTAGGGCAAATGACTCGTTTGAATCTCAAAGATGAATATAGAGAATATTTAGCTAAAAAATTCTCATTAAAACGACAGTTAAAAGTCGTTATTGACTGTGGGAATGGATCCTCCTGTTTATCTGCACCAGAAGTGTTAAAAGCCATTGGTCTTGAGGTTATTCCTCTTTTCTGC
>JAEOTC010000007.1 GCA_016840035.1 Candidatus Hodarchaeota archaeon
AAACTGCTGTTTTACGGCATTTTTTGAAATTATAAAGATAAAGCTATAGATAATAGATGTAGATTCAGAAAGAAGTAGATTTAGTTAAAGCAACGATATGTTGAATTTAGGAGTTCATTGCTGGAAAACCAATGAAGAATCCAATTATTATATGTTCGTCATTATTCATGATCTTTACTATCAACTAATGAACATCAAATCCCCTTCCTCTTGCTGTACTTCTTTTAGTATTTGTTTATACCAATACTGTGTTAATCTTTCAATTACTCCTGTGTGATAAGGCCCTCCTTCAACCCACGACTTGCGACTTTTTCCAGGATGATCTGGAAACTCTTGCTTAAAGATTAACCTTTCAGGGATACCTTGATCTCTATATTCTCTTAATCGATCTAGATGCGCTTCCATCCATCTTCTAATCTGAATTAAATATTCTTTTCCGACCACTGGCCCGCGACCAGGTATGATTCTATCGATTTCTAACTCTTCCCATTTTCGATACAGATTCACACTTGTAATCGGCCACACAAAAGGAGGAGAAACGCTCAAAATGGTATTTCCTGTAAAAAGAACTTTATCAGAGGGACAATAAATCGAGAGAGCTCCTGCTAATGTTACTTCCAATTCTAGTGGATATGTATCTAGACCTAATCGCTTATTTTTTGAAAATCCAGTTGTAGGGACAAAAATTTTGTATTTCATAAGACTTTCATGGACTTTGTTATCTTCTGGTATTTGTCGTGTAATCCATTCTCTATATGAAACATCAACCCCCTGTTTTATATTTGTTCGAATACCAGATTTGGTTGCAGAGGAGCTAACAACAGTTACATCCTTAAATGCATCCATTCCCCATATCACATCCCATGATTTACTGGTTAGAATTAAGTGTGAGGTTTTCTTTTTGGTCTGAGTTTCCATGTAGTTTCTGAATTTCAAAGCAATATCTGCATGTGGTCCACAATCAACGAATATCAACTCTTCTGGAAGGACAATACAACTCATATTAGAGTATAAATATGGTCTTATTAGCTGTTTTGTTTCCTCTGTCATCATCGCAGTCATATTAATATTTGGTGTAACCTCAATATAGTTTAGATCTGTTGTCATCAATTCCACCCTTAAGTATTCTCAAGATACTCCCTTAAATATTGACCAGTATAAGACCCCTTCACTTTACTTACTTCTTCTGGTGTACCTGCAGTTACAAGGTAGCCTCCTTCATTCCCTCCTTCAGGCCCAAGATCAATAATGTAGTCTGCCATTTTGATGATATCAAGGTTGTGTTCAATTACAATTACGCTATTACCCGCATCGATGAGTTTATTTATGGTAAAGAGAAGTTTCTTTATGTCAGCTAGGTGAAGACCAATTGAAGGTTCATCAAAAACATACAGATTATGTTCATGTCGTTTTAATTTGCCCAATTCACTAGCTAATTTTATCCTTTGCGCTTCTCCACCACTAAGAGTCGTTGAAGACTGACCTAGCTTGAGATAACCAAGTCCAAGATCATTCATGACTTTCAATTTATGATGAATTAAACGAACATCTTTAAAGACATCTAAGGCCTTCTCAACTGGGAGAGCTAGGATATCTGCAATATTAAAACCTTGATACTCAATTTCTAATATCTCGGATTTGAATCTCTTTCCTTTACAGATAGGACACAAGGTTCGCACATCAGGCATAAATTGGAGTTGCGTGACAATTTCACCGGTACCTTCGCACTCGTCACAACGGCCTGAATCTTTTGAATTATAACTGAAAGTGGTTTTTGTATAAGCACGTTTCTCAGATTCAGCTAGTTTTGAGAAAATTTCTCGGATCTTATCATAAAAACCAACATATGTAGCTGGATTGGATCGTGAGGTTCTTCCTATGGGGGATTGATCCATAATCCTCACATCTTTAAGGTGCTCTAAGCCTATAATTTTACTATGCTTTCCAGCAGTTACCCTTCGATCACGGAAGCGTGAAATCAGTGTATTTGTCAGAATATCATTAACTAAACTACTTTTTCCAGAACCTGATACTCCAGTAACACAAATTAACATACCTAATGGGATTTCCACGTCAATATCCTTGAGATTATTTTCTGATGCTCCAGAAATTGTAATATACTCGCCATTCAATGGTCTTCTCTTTTTCGGAGTCTTGATGATCTTTTTCTGTGAGAGATATTGCCCTGTAATCGAGTTTGAAGAGTTCTTAATATCCTCTACTGTTCCCTCTGCAACAATTTCTCCACCATTATCCCCAGAACCTGGGCCTAGATCCAAAATCCAATCAGCAGCCTCCATCATCTCAGTATCATGCTCGACTACAATAACTGTATTCCCAATGTCTCTTAATCTTTTGAGAGTATTAATGATCCGAAAGTTATCACGATGATGGAGACCAATACTTGGTTCATCTAAGATATAAAGCATTCCCATTAATCCTGAACCTATCTGAGTAGACATCCTGACCCGTTGAATTTCCCCACCTGATAAGGTATGTGCATTCCGGTTTAAACTAATATAACCAACACCGATCTCACAAAGAAGGTCTAATCGCTTCTTCAGCTCTTCAATTATTGGTTTTTCAATATGTTTACGTTCCTTATTTACCAACAAGGTATCTAAAAAGGATCTGAGCTCAGATAATGTCATATCACCAAGCTCGTGAATATTCTTTCCATTTAAACGTACTAGTAATCGTTGGGGAAGCAACTTTTTTCCTTGACAATCAGGACAAACAACATTTGTCATACCTCGGAAGTATATGTGATCATCCATTGTTCTCGCAGTTCGACGGGCTTCATTTCGTACTCTTTCTTTATACCATCGATTAATGGGAGGAATGAGTCCTTCAAAAGCTACTTTTTTACCTACGTTCGAAAATGTTTGCTTCAGGTCTTCTGGTTGAATCAGGACAAATTTTTCTCCTTGTGTTCCATAGAATATTAGATCTTGATGTTCGGCTTTTAAATCTTTGAACGGGGTATCTAGACTAAAATTATAATGTTTTGCTAAGCTCCAGATTACTAGATACTTAAATGGGTGTTTCAAAGTAAAAATATTTTCATTAATCGCTCCTTTCCGAATACTTTTGGTTTCATTCGCGATTATTAACCATGAAACTGCCCTACGATATACTCCAAGACCACGACATGTTAAACAAGCACTATCTTCTTCATTTGGAGAGAAATACCAAGGTAATAGTTCTCCCATTACAAGATGATGTTTCGTACATGCAAAATCTTGATAAAAAGTTTCATTTTTTTCATTTTCTTCTGGAATATGGATTTTAATATACCCTCCTCCAATTCTCTGACATTCACGAACTGTATCTAACATAATCTGGTGGAGCTCTGAATTGATTTCAAATTTATCAATAAAAGCTTCAATGTGATAGTTCTTGTCTTCATCAAGGTCTATTTGATCCCCGACATCATATTCTTGCCCATCAATTAGGATTTTACCGATTCCTCGCCTTCGCAAAGTATCAAACAGATATCGATAATCTTCATCATATATTTTGAAAACTGGGGCGTAAATTTCGACCATAATGTCTTTAGGAAGGGATAGTAAGTTCTCTACGATCTGATTAGCATTCTTTACTGAAACTTCCTGGTTACAATAAGGACAGAACGCTTTTCCTTTGGTTGCACAGAGAAGACGAAGATAGGTTGAAACATCTGTCAATGTTCCAACAGTGGAACGGTAGTTCCGTAAACTCTGATGCTGCTCAATAGATACAACACTTGATAACCCAAATATAAAATCAACATCAGGTCTTCGAACTTGAACGACTCGTGATCTTGCATATGTTGATAACGATTCGAGGAATAATCTTTGTCCTTCACCAAAGATCACATCAAAAGCAAGGCTAGATTTTCCTGATCCACTTACCCCAGTTACAACAGTAAGCTTATTCCTAGGAATTTGAACATTAATATTCTTAAGATTGTTTTGACGAGCCCCAATCACTTCGATTGTATCTCTCATATTTATTCTTCTCCTCCAATGTAAAAAATTGATGTTTCATCTACCGTAACTCGACTCCTAGCAGTGATTCTCTTCGGTTGCACCCCTAACATCAAGATACCTTGATCACTTAACCAACTGACTGATTCAACTAAGGTCAACGATTGAAATCCAGTTGTTTTCTGGAAATGTAGGTCCAATTCGGAATGACTTCTCTCTCCAATGCTTTCCTTTAAATAATCAAATAATGGTTTGAAAAATTGCGTGATATTTTTGATAAGAAATTCTTCAATGAGATTTAATGCGTATTCCACATTTTCTTTAGTAAATCCCTTTTTGAAAACATTTTCCATTATATTTTCTAATATTTTATTCGTTGATACTTCCTGTGCTTGAGTAAGAATATCTCTACCAGGAATTTTTCCCTCAAGGAAGATAAGAATTCGTGCAATTTCCTGAGTCGCCATAATTACCCAGTTGAAACTTTTCTCAAGGGATTCTTCAATATGAAGCGCCTTCTTAAGTTTATGCATGCCTCCTATCAACATTTCAGAACGTACAAGGATCTGGAGCTCCCTATCTCTCTCTGCTACAGAAAACATATCCCGATTAAACTCTGAAATCCCTCTATCGTTTGAATGAATCAGTTTACTTGTAGAGAGCATATGATGAAGCATGCTTCCTTGAAGAAATCTCTGTTGATTTCGACGATAATCATTACGAGACATGATATAAGCGTTTATTTGCACAGCATTCTCTCTTACTACTATTAGATCCTGAAGAACTCGTTCCTCATTAGTGACAATCACCATATCAATATCTGATTTTTCCCACACAATACCATTAGTATAACTACCAAGTACAAAAACAGCAAGTATACTTTTTTCAGTTTTAATTCTATTCATTAGCAACTCGAGGGCCTTATCAAACTTCTGACGTAGTTCTTTATCTTCAACCAAGCTATTTCCTCCAGCAAATAGAAGAAATTAATCATCTAGCAGAAGAAAACCTCTGCTTTAATAAAAGAGGATTTCCAAGCAAGACAATCGTGAGAACAAACTCCCCTCTATAAAAGTATTTTTTTCATGGCAAGCCGGAGCTTTTCCAATTGGGTATTTTGAAAAATTCCTAGCCAATTTTCGTCAGATCAGTAATTTTAATTAGATCAAAATTAAAATAAATTTACATATATAGATTTCGGTTAAGGTAATCCAGTAATTTCAACCTCGATATATAGCCATGTGTTATAGGGTTTTCCCCACCAATTTATATGTCAATATTCTTTCTACTATTATTCCTTGTTCAAATCTTGTGAGCTTATAATCGAAAATAAAATATTAAACTTAAACCTCGGAGAGAAGATTTATGAAACAAAGTGTCTTTCATCAACATATAGTAGAAAACGACCAATTTATTTTAAAAAAAACACCAAAAAATGAAAAATTCTTTATAATTCCCTGTTTAAAACTGTTAAACAGCTTTTTGAAGAATAGAAAAATTTCTAGTTGATGAAAGCATCTGTTTGCAAATAAAAGCTTATTTTTCTTTAGAATGAGGTATATCTGAAGAGTATTTTTCAAATCAAGAATCATGCTTTACTATGTGATCTAATATTTTGTCTACTATTTTATTTTTATTTCCGCTAATCTTTATTCTCAAATGATTAGCTAAGACTTTTAATTCGTTTATAGTCATTTTGATTAAAAAAACTCTATTTTGGTCTTGGGTATTTGATCGAATTTCTTCTAGAATTCCAGGGATTTTATCAATTGTGCTATAAAACGAAAACCAATGAGGCAGAGTTCTTGACATCCATCTTTGATGATACTCACCATAATAATCAGATATCTCAATTTCACTAGGTTTCAGATTCTCTTTTATCGCTTTTTTGGTACTACCCCGAATTTTTTGTAAATTGGATATATGGTTAGTGATTTTGTCTCCAGTAAGAAATGGTCCGTGTCCTGGGACTATTCTAATAGGATTTAATGTCTTTATTTTCTCTAAAGCATGAAACCAGAGCTCTGGATTGCAGGTTGGATCACCACCAAAAGGTGGAAAAAAGTTCTCGAAAATTAAATCTCCAGCAAAAATGATTTTCTCTGCAGGAAAATGTACGAACATTGAACCAACGGTATGGCCTCCAGTATGGAATATTTTTACTTCATAATCCCCGTCTTGAATTAAATGTTCATCTTTAATAAACAAAGCATTCTGAAATCGCCCTTTATTCGTCGGAGTATAATCAGAGACTATAATATCAACATCTTTAAACGCTTGTCGTCCATTGATATGATCATGATGATAATGAGTTAATATCACGTATTTAATTGGAAGATTGTAATATTCCTCAAGCTTTTTACGGAATATTCTCCCGCCACTCAAGTTACCTCTGGAATCAATTGCTATAGTGAAATTCTCGAGTGCAATTCCTCCTACATTACCATGTGGTCTCTCTCCTATTACCATTGAAGTGTGTTCTGAAATTTTAACGAAATCAGTAATTTCCAATAATGATGCCTCCACTCATGAATTATAGAGGTTTTATATGTTGATAATGATTATACTCCTTCTCCTAATAAATGTTGCTATAAAGGTAATTTCTTAATCGGTTATTGACACAATACAAAAAGGAGGAGATTGCTTTTCTAGTTTATTGCTGTGTAATTATCGCATCCATACAAAATCACACCTTAGTAATTGAGTCCATATTCTTATCACTATCTTAGATAGAGTCGTTTGTAATTTGCTTTTGATGTGAAATCATGTCATTAAGAATGAAACTAATTTATTTATTTGTTCCTTTTATTAGATTGAATAATATACTGAAAAGGGCTATATCTCCATATATTAACCGTTTTTTTGCACTGGAACCATCTGTTAATACCTTCAAGCTTAGCACATGGGATAATGATTCAACAGTTCAAACAAAGTATGGAATGATATCTGGTTTTTCAGACAAAGGTTCATGGTGTTGGAAGGGAATTCCGTATGCAACTCCTCCAGTAGGTTCACTTCGCTGGAAAGCTCCACTTGATCCTATTCCTTGGATCGGAATACGTAAAACAAAAAAATTTAGGGACTCTGCAGCCCAAGTAATGCCCATACTTGGCCCAAATGGTTCAGAAGACTGTCTATACCTCAATATCTGGCGTCCGAAAGGTTCAGAATCGAAATTACCAGTTTATTTATACATCCATGGAGGTGGGAACTCTATTGGAACATCTGCAACAGTGGATTATTATGGAAATGCAGTAGCAGAGAAGTCAAACTTATTGTATATTTCAGTTAACTATCGTCTTGGAGTAATGGGATGGTTCATACACTCTGCAGTAACAAGTGATGGATCCCTTGAAGACCAAAGTGGGAATTTTGCCACTCTAGACTTAGTAAAGTCCTTGGAGTGGGTTCGAGATAACATAGAAGCATTTGGTGGCGATCCTGATAATGTTACAATCGCAGGTGAATCTGGTGGAGCCTTTAATGTTCTCTCACTCCTTATTTCTCCTGCTGCTAAGGGTTTATTTCATCGAGCTATTTGCGAAAGTGGATTATCATTTATTTGGAGTACTGATACTGCAGAAGCTCAAAGTAATAAGCTTCTTACAAGTCTCCTCATTAAAGATCGTAAAGTTAAGAATCAAGAAGAAGCTGAGTCACTTGCAAACAAAATGTTGGCCGATGAGATTAACGATTACCTTCGTTCAAAATCTGCGTTTAAAATAATGAAATATATCCCTACCAGAGATTTTGGAATGGCAGACTGGCGGACTATCTTCACCGATGGCTCTGTAATACCAAAAGATGGGTATGGTGTGTTTTCATCTGGAGAATGGGCAAATAAGGTACCACTAATTATTGGTTGTACCAAGGACGAATTGAAGCTCTTTGGCTATTTCAGAACAGATCCTCCACGGAATACTCGAGAATATGATCTAATTTGGAGTTATCGGTCCCTACTATGGCGTGTTAGCGGTCTTGATTCCGTAGTATCTCAGATGATCTCCAAAACTAATGTACCAATCTATGCATATCGATTTGATTGGGGTAGTCCAGATAATGATGGCGTGAGTGTTCTTCCAGGTAGCTTAGGTCGAGACTTGGGTGCTCACCACGCAGCGGAAATTCCTTTCTTCTTAGGGATGGGTATGGGTGCAATATCAATGATGATAGGAAAAACCCATACTAAGAGTAATCGTCTTGGACGCAACAGATTGACTGACTTATGTATGAACTATCTCGCCAATTTTGCGCGTACAGGAAATCCCAATGGAGAAAACATGCCTCAATGGCCTCCATGGAATAATATTGAAGGGAAAGAAAAAATTCTTGTCCTTGATGCTAGTATTGAAGATCTAAAGATCTCATATTTAAAGGATATAGTCACTGTTCAAAGTGTTTTGGATCTTATCAAATCTGAGCTCAAGGAACCAGAACTAGGGACTATTCTATCGTTTCTAGATGATACTGTCCCCTTCGGGCTTAATGAACCTAGCCTATGAACATTACTCATAATTTTTGTTTATGTTGATATTCTAATAATCCAATATCAGCTTTATACAGACTCTTCATTTCCACATCAATATTACACTAGGTAAATGAGGAAGTACTTTCAGGTTTCAGTCCTAATTGTTTATTGGTTAAGAGAGTCTTGGAATATCTAGCTGAAATTAGTTTTCAGAGATTAATGAGAAAACAAAACAATAACTATTTACAAGTAATCATATTCCAGTCACTTTACTATACAAATATAGCAGATTACTGTTGTGAAAGAAGGTCTGAAAAATGGTAGATGAATACAAATTCGAACATGTAAAAGTAGAAAAACATGAGAAAGGTAATTATGCAGTAATATCAATAAATCGACCTGATAAGTTGAATGCTCTCCAAGTCCAAACGTTAAGAGAAATTACTGAAGCATTAGAACCAATGGAAGTAGATCAGAGTGTTCGATGTGTTGTCCTACGTGGAATTAAAGAATTTTCAAAGTGTCCTGCATTCTCTGCTTGTGCTGACCTCTCAGATAGAGGGAGTGCTGATCTTGACCCAGATAATTTAAGGCATCATAGTC
>JAEOTC010000008.1 GCA_016840035.1 Candidatus Hodarchaeota archaeon
ATCGAGATGAACCATTTTATTCTACCTTAAATCTCTTAATCCACTTTTTATAAGACAATAAACTGTACTATTCTTTTACTTTACTAAACTAGAAATTGAAGCAATAACCAAATCAATCTAGTTTGAATTATATTCTGCCGATACTCATTTTATACTCTTTTGGAAAAGGGCTATTGCCTCATTAATCGTTTTTAACGCAGTTTTTTGGTCAGCCCAACCAATTATGTGCGTTGTTTTTCCTCGTTCTGAACCAATTCTTTGATCCAACTTAATTCTCCTTGATAAGAACTTGGTATTATTATAGTAATTTTGAATAACCTGACTTTAGAACACATAGATGACTAATTATTCTCAATCTCAACATTTATCGTTAAACTTGTATGGTAATAAGACTTGATTACAAGTTAGAAACTTTCTTATGATATCATACATTATCTCATATCAAATAATAGAAAAAGTTAATGTAATTTCTCTTCATCTATGAACAACACTCCACCACTCTTACGGTTAATTCAATATTCAAAATCTTTTCATTCATTATACCATATTTTTGGATTATTAATCTGAAGAGAAATAAAAAACGGAAAAATTTAAATGAAACAATGCTTTTATAGAATCAGATTTTAATGTCGTTAAAGGATCGTATTGATTCAAACATTAACAACATTAAGCTCACTCTTCGTGCATTAAAACGCTTTCAAGAAAACAATCTTGAAGTTAGAGAGGTTCTAGAAACCCTAAGATCAAAATATCAGATTATTGAAGAATATCCAAATGACCTGCGGGGACCTAGTATACTACTCTAAATCTTCTTAGAAAACAATCCCATTCACTTAGTTGTTGCTCCGCATGAAGACGATTTGATTGTGATTACTGGTTATCACCCAAAAGAGTCTGAATGGAAGAATAATTATTCTGTAAGGAAGTAGAACTATTATGGAAAAATGTCATCAATGTGGTGGTTCTATTGAAAAAGTCGTTGGATCTGTTACATTAGAAGGTATAACGATTAATGATCTTGTCTTTGAAGAATGTCAACAATGTCATGAACAATACTTTGATGAAAAAACATCGATCTTCATTCAAGAAGTCCTAAAGTTCATAAAACAACAAAAAGAAAAATTGATGTTAGAACAGAGTGCTTAAGCTCCCTATGGACTTGGAGGAGAGGAAATTTTATCACAGAGGGGCGGATCTGGTCATCTTTCTTCTCTTTGTGTCCTCTGGATTACTAATACTGCTTATGCCTATCATCTATTGGCCACAGTATGAAGCCAATTCTGCAATTATCGACAAAAGAGCCTCGTTTTCCCCTCCAGCTCGATCACAGAAGCCATGTCACTCTTTGCAAACTAATTTTCCCCACTTGTCCCTGCAATATATAGAGCATGATCCTATCTCTATCAATGGGAATACAGAATTAGTCACTGTCGATCCCATATTATCCAATTAGAGACTCGTATTGATTCTCTGACTAGTGACTTGGGAGATTAATCAAAGTAATTTCTTGGTATCATCTCAAAACATCTGTAATACAGCGCCTATCTACCAAACGTAAACCCCAACAACCACCACGGCATGATTTCATGTATTTACACTCTAGACACTCTTTTTCATATTGGGGTTGCCGAAAACGTGAAAAACCCGTCTGCCAAATCTCTCGAAAAGACTTTTGTTTTACATTTCCTTCGGAAAAACGTGTGTCATAGGCCATTTGGCATCCCAAAACCTCTCCATCTGGCATTATAGCACAATTTGTTAAACCTGCACCACAAAAAAAAGGAGATGACATTAAATCCCAACAACCAAGATATCCAACCTCCTCGCTGATTCCAACATTGAATTCTCGTCGTAATTTTCCAATAAATTTGAAAAGGTACCGGATCTGTTCATTGCTTAAATAGAAACTATCATTGCCTTTAGCTCTTCCAACAGGTGTCACTAGGGCAAATCTCCAAAACGTGGCAGCAGAGTCTAGAATTTCTTTCTTAAGTTCAGGTAGCTCCTCAATATTACCTGGAAAAACTATTGTATTAACTGTTCTATTTTTCACCCCTAACGATTTAAAATACTCTAATGCTTGAAAAGTCTTTTTAAAACCGCCTTTCTTCCCCCGAATCTCATCATTTGTTTGTTCTAAGCCATCAATGCTTGTGAAATACTTGTAGGGTTTCATATCAGAAAATTCTTTTTCAAAGCTAGAAACTAAATATCCATTACTAGCAATACCATATTCCATTCCGTTATCTAAAATATGACGTACTATTGTAAACAGGTCTTTTCTTAAGAGTGACGAACCGCGTCAAATTTATCTTTTTTTTCAAGATCAAATGCAAAAGTACTTAATGATCTTAGGAGGCAAAAATAAAACCATAACTTATGATTTACAAGAAAAAATTAGTATGTGAATAAAATGGAATATAGGTCAAAACGCACAATAACTCAACTTAGCTTTTTATTGTGTTTAACACTATATGTTTTTTCTGTAAGTTTTTCTTTTCATACTGCGAGTTCCGCAGATCCCCCAGATGGAGAATGGACCATTAATACCCCTGAGACCCTAACAGGCACATGGC
>JAEOTC010000031.1 GCA_016840035.1 Candidatus Hodarchaeota archaeon
TAGCAGGGGAGAAAGGAAAGATCGAATATGTATTGCGAAAGAGAGTAGAAAGATCAATCATTCTTCGGAAGGAGCGACAAGTAGTGGCATTGAACTTATACCACTCATTACATCAAAGTTTAGAAGCAAAATTAGATTTTGTCAATACAACAGGGGAAAATATTCAAGAAATTCTCATAGAAGATGTAATTCCACCAGAATTAAAAGTAAATAAAGCAGAATCACCTCAAAATATTCGCTCTATGAGAATTCCTACTCATGATTCAACCCTATATCGGTGGATCTTTAGTAATCTGCCTCCAGGTGGTAATTTTTCTGTTAATTATGTTTTTAAAGAAAAACCGTTGACTCGACATTATATAACTGAGGTGGAAACTGGCTCAGGTAAATTAATATGTAACAAAATCTCTCAACCTCTCATAGATTCATTTGATTGTGAATACATTTGGATGTACACCATTGAAAACTCTTCAACTAATGAAATCATTTTGACTGACCGTATACCACTTGACTATAGGGTATCCCTTGTAGATCCTATTCATTTACGCCCTACAATTCTACAAGAAAAAGCATGTATCAGATTGACATGGAATTTGGAATCAGATAAGAAGATTTTTATTATCCTACGAATGAATGGAATGGAATCATTTACACCTCTCTCACCAATCATTGAAATGAAAAACTTTAGTGAGGTTCAAATGATGGATACAAGTTCTGAGTCAAAAAAGGCTTTGATCGATATTAGACATCAAAAACTCAAATTCTTGGAGCTAATCTAAATGTCTGACGTTACAAGTGGTTTTGATATCCCTGATTTTGATCATGTAGTATTAGCAGTATTATGGGATGATATTTCAGGTCCTTCGATTATTTCTCTCTATCCTTTAGCTTATGATGACCCTGAATCAGTAGCTTTACAAATATATCTAGCTTCAGTAACAGTTTTCGGGCAGCACGGGCAATCTCAGAGAACAGAATTTAGTGTTCCTTTGTTAAGTTTGGGAAAAAATATTTTAGCTCGTGTAGCTTTTGATGCTTGGTACGATCCATCAATCCGTGGAGAAGAGAGGCCCTTTTTCTTAGCTATCATTGCTAAGCATGATAGTGCAAATTTATTAAATACACATCTTGATACACATATTTTTACTTACCTAGATTATTTAAAACAAGAGAAAGACTTGTTTAATGCAAGAGTTGTTTGGCAAAGAATTACTGACTCAATAACCGAACCAACTCTCAAAAGTGCGCATTTTGATCAGGCTAGTTTAGATTCGGAATATGCGATTTCTAAAGCCTTGAAAGATTTGCAAAAGGCAACTACTGCTTGGGAAAAACTGAAAGACCGCACTCAATTATGGGTAGCAATGAAAGTAGCAAACAGATTAGAAAAAATAGATGATAGAGCAGCTGGTGAAGCATTTCTGTTATCTGGCACTATTTTTCAGGCCTCCAATAATTTCCACGATGCTCAATCAGCTTTCAAGCAAGCAACTGAAGCATTTTCCAGAGTTCATGAATTTCAAAAATCAGGTCAAGCTTTTTGTCTTGCGGGAAAGATGGCTTATCAGTTAGGAAATAACGACCAGGCTATTGAGTTATTTCAAATTGGTGCAGGCTGGATAAAAGATATCAAATCACAGGCTTCCCTCCAATACGATATGGCTCTCGTATATCAGGACTTAAATCGCTTTGAAGAAGCAAATGGAAGTTTCGAGAAAGCAGTTAAATTGATTGAAGAGTTCAATAGTCACGATGCAGCAAAATATACTTCCACATATGCAAGTAAATTGATGCTTCAAGCAGACAAAGAAAGAGAAGAGAATCCAGCATATGCTCTTGGTTTGACACGCAAATCTGCAGAACAGAGAGTAAAAGCTGCAGAATTTTTAAAAGCAAGTGATGAAGGACTTGAAGAAGCAGCAACATCACTAATGTTGGCATCTAAGATATACTTTTCCTTAGAGAACGAAAAAATGGGAATAAATCTGGTTAAGGATGCTTCTTCATTATTTAGACAAGTAGAAAACATTCAATCGGCTATTAAAGCTTTATACGATGGTGCTCAGACAATAAACGATACAGAAATTAAGATATCATTATTAAATGATGCTTCCTCATTTATTCCTAAAGAAAATGATGTTGAATCTCTGAATAGACTATTAGGGTTAATTAAATACGAAATTGGTAAGCTGGAATTTGAAAGAAATCACCTTTTGGTCTCTAAAGAAAATCTTTTCCAATCGAAACAACTGTTGACATCAGCCAAAGTGACATCTACCGAAATTATTCCCGTATTTTTACTTAATGCGAATATATCCTTTAACTTTGAGAGCTTTGAGGAAGCTGCAGGTGATTTTTATAGCGCTTATGAGCTCTTGTCAGAATTGGAAGAAACAGATTCTGTTAAAAATCAAAAAACACGAGTACTAACAAACGCATTGATTAGCTGGAGAAGAAGCAGTACAATATATCACAACGCAGGATTAGTTTCCCTAACAAATGAGAGAGAAAGAGAAGCTGTTGAATATTTCACTCGATCGGCAGCTATCTTAATTGGATGGGCAGAGAATAATGAACTTGACTCTCAAGATGAGATTCAAAAGATATTGCAAGAAAGAATTCAGAAATTAAAGTTAAAGAATGACTTATTCCTCTTAGCAGAGTCAAAGCACAAAATTGATGCCATAATTTCTGATCTTTCCACCTTAGTCAATGGAAAAACGTCTTAAACATCTGAATCCTTCATTCTTTGAATTTAAGTGTTAACTGATCCACTAGTTCTTCTCGTCTTTGTGTTAACCGTTTTTTCTTTTTATTCAGTCGTTTAACTATTTCTTCGTGTTTCTGATCAGACACTTCATCATTTAGAAATTTCTCATCCGCTTTTTCTAACGAATCTTCAACTTGCGCTAGCTCAGCATCTACTACATTGAGCTCTGGATGGTTGGTTGGGATTCCATTTGGATCATATTCGTACTGATCAGAACTGACATCTGGTTCTTGTTTTTGTTTATCTTTTGGGCCTAAGGTAAATGTTTTAGTAATTACTTTAGGACCTACAACCTTTTTAGCCTTAGGCGAAGGTTTTTCGCTTTTTTTACTCTTTCGTTTGCTTTTAAGCTCCTTATCACTTAGAGATTCAGTCTCACCGAATATAAATCCTTCTCGTTCTCCCTCAGAATCCGTTAGCAGTAGATTGGGCATGTCTCCTTCAGAGAACAGAGATTCAACTTGATCTGTGAATAGACGATCAAATCGTTCCTGAGCCATCAGAATTTCTTTCCGAGCTTCCTCTAAATCGATCTTTTCACCCTCTTGAATTTTAATTCCAAATACTTTGACAATTTCACCTGCAGGAGTTTCTAAGACTGAAACAAAAGGTGTTTGCACGAATGAGTAATCTGGAGTGTCTAATACAGTAACAAGTCCTCCAAACACTTTAACGTATTCTCCGACACCTTTAATCTCCACAACCTGAACAAATCCTCCGAGTATTTGGACTAAGTTTATTCCGAGCCTTTCAAACACAAAAACCCCTGGAAGGCGGACTAGAGAATAGTCTTCAGTTTCCGTAATTGTATATTTTGAAGGAGTTGAGTCAAACACTGACGAAAAGAGTCCTTCCGGTCCTTTCCAACTCTTCAATTGAGAAATAGCTTGTTTTGCTTTATCAAATAATTCGGCCGTCGATTCAAGTCCCGCGGTAACCAATTCGTCTTCGGTTAGTTCGTCTATTTGTTTGGGTTTCAGTTGAAGTTTTATTTGGTCCCACTCTTCAGGAGGAACCCAAATAGTTGTAGTACCGTCGATTTCCTTTTTTGATGTCTCCTGTTCCTCTGATTCTGTTTCAAGTTCTGATTTACCCATTAATACAAGAGTTGTCCCTTTTTCCGAGACAGTCGGTATAGCAATGGTACCTTTTTTAGCTGAAACAGAAGTTTTTCCTTTGCTAATAATCTTCATATCATCTGTGGGTATAGTGAAAACCCGTTCTGGTCTTTCATAAGAGGTTTCTTGAATTGTGGTGGCAAAATTATTAATTGTACTGCCAACTTGACTATTAGGATCAACAATTTTGCCAGTTAGAGAATTTAGAACAGAGCTAAATCCATTGGTTTTTTTCTTTTGGGGGGTTAGGAGGAGGAGGACTCCAATAATGAGTAAGAAGAATGCCATATATTGAATTACATCTTTTTGGTTATCAATCCAGCCTAACCATAAAAATAACAATAGTATAAAAGCAGATGAAAGAAATCCATCCCGAACCCTTTCTATTCTGCTTTTCAGCGCGAAATTTTCACGAAGTAGAGTATTAATTGAAATATTCTGCCTAGGTGTGGTACCTGGAATAATAATTCCAATAATATTCAAAATTAGAGCAGTTATTAAAATTATTTCGAGTTCAAGTGTAATACTCTCTGGAATAATGAGAACAGAAAGACCTAGTAAAAGAAAAATTACTAGAGTTGCAATCCAAACCCCACGAAGAATTTCACCCACATAGTGCAGATAACCAAAGTGTAGAGATTGCAGGTCAAATCTGTTCCAAATGATCGCTAGAGGAACAAGAAGACATGCTGTGAGCGATTCAAATTCAGAATAAGAAATGTCTGGAAAAGTGGTATCCCATAATTCAAAAGTTACCGTTCCAGTTGAAAAAAAGTTAATGATTAGAAATGCTATGAGTATTTTCATCGCTCTATTAAGAGGGGAAGGGATATCCCGTTCATCATGAGAAAAGATCTTTGAAACTGGAATTACGAAAAATAAAACAAGAAGAAAGCCAAATAAAGTGGCTCTTATGGCCGAATCACCGGAAAAGATAACTGCAACAATGCACCAAAAAATAAGTATAAGAGTAAAGATATAATCTAAAGGCGTTTTCGGTCGAAGAAATTCCTCCGTTTGATCAAGTGCAAAGCTCTCTAAAGAACCATATTTCTGTAATTTTTGAATATTCTCCATAAAAAAGTCTTTCCTGTATTATTCCGCATACTTCTTGGATTTTTAGCAAATATTTTCTGAAATGTTGATTTTAACACAATTTTCTTTAACTTCTCAAAACGATTTTCTATTTGTAATCGAGAGAATGAAGTTAAACCAACTCTAGAAGTTTATTCACTTTTGTGATAGATTTACACTTTCATTTATATCACTTACATTTATGGTAAGTATAATGAAATTAAAATTACTCTATCCCTTTAGGACTTTGACAATAAACGCAACCATCTTCTTCGACTTCTGAAATATTTATGAATGCTCCACACTGACTGCATACGATCTCATCTTCAGAGAGTGAGTCCTCTTGGGAAAGTAATGGTTGGATTTTTGGCGTGTTGCCATTGGTAAAAATTTCAGCCCTTTCTAACTCTACAATCTCATCAGTAGTAACGATTGATGAAGAGATCTTTGAAGCAATTTGTTCTTCAGTTTCCACTGCTTCAGAGCCCTTTTGACTGTTCATTAATGGTTTAACAGTTTGAGAATCTAATACTACATTAACCTCGATTTCTGTCTTTTTCTTACGGACTTTCTTCTTTGGCCTAGGTGATTTCGGGAAGTTGAAGATTGCATCCAAAGATTGCGTTTTCGGTCTGGTCTTTCTTCTCTTGTTTTTTTGTACTCTTGTCTTTGAAGTTATTGTTACAGGTCTGGGTGGTTTTTTTGTTTCTTTTGTGACAATAGAACTTCCTCCAGAATCAGAAACCTCTTCCAAAACGGTTTCGGGTATATTTTGCTTTTCAGCTTCTTTAATATCCTCAAGATTGAGGGTTCTTTGAGATCCAGATTGAATCTGCTGATTTTTCATAGGAAATCGGATCATTCGATCATAAATCCGACCAGGATCATAAATATCTTTTAAATACTGTTTAGTATCGACTAATTGCTTGATATCTTCTATTGAAGTAAGTTCATTAAGCATAAAACTCAAAGTACAAATACCATGTTTGATGAAGACTGATTTAACTTTATCAAAAGCGAAATCAAATACTTGGGCTGGGATGACATGATTTCCTTTAATGTTAACCATTTGGATACGAATACCAGGATCAATAGAATAGCCGAGATCCTTTAAAATGTAAGCAGCAGTCACTTGAGGTAATTTCGATTTATATTCTCTTAGATCTTTATTGATAGCCTTTGGTTTGACAAAATATGAAGGATCAAGGTTCCCTCCTTCAACCTCAGTTCGGATTCTGTCCGAAGCTTTGAATGCATTTTGATATATTTGTTCTAATGTAATTGGGTTCTCTGGATGGTAATCTTCCAAATATGCTTTTATGATCTCTTCTTGAAAGTGTTTTTGAAGTTTGGAAAAATCAGCCCTTTTAGATTCTAAACCAGTAATTTCCTCCTCCTCCCACTTATTATCCTGTTTTAAATGATTGTAAACAATATATTTCTTCTTCCCCATAACAAATTGGAAGTCATAGGGGCCGTCTTGTTCGAATTGTATTAAACTCTTACTTGTACGTTTAATTGTGCTACCATCATTTAACCAGTAGTTATCATTTTTGAATCCGGCCTTAACAACTTTTTCATTCAAAATCTTATCGATGAGACTAACTTTGAAATATATTTTTTCATCCATTTCCGATGGATTACTTAAAGTAACTTGAAAATCAAGGGGGAAATCTTTGGGAACCCATAACCAGACCCCATCCGTATCCAACTCTGTAACCATTCCAATAGATTCTAATTGATTAGCAACCCAGTGAATTAAATCCGCAGATAACTTAGTTGTAATTCCAGCGCATGGTGTACTCGCATTTCGTACCCCTGCACGCATGCCAAGAAGACCATAGACAGAATTATGAACTCCAACATATGCATGACCTGCAAAAAATCGTTCCGTCTCATCTACAGAAATATCATACACAAATTCTGGTGTTTCAATTTCAACAATGGATTTAATGTGATCAAACCAAATACTTGAGTCTACTATTTTTGATGTATGCCCCTTTTCTTTGAATAATCCAATAGACATGTTTTTTGAATAATTAACAGGAATCCAAGCACTCGGTACCAGATCTAGACTTGTTTTCCTTAACAAATAATCGAATTCTGCGACACCCTCTATAGACTGTAAGATTTTGATCCGAAATATCGGATAATTGGTTCCAGTCTCTTCTTTGATAGTGAACTGATAGACCGATAATTGTAGTAATAATAATGGAAGGTCAACGAAGGCCAATCCATCGCTTATAGTGGAATATCGAATAAATTTGTTCTCATAATCGATAGTACCATCGCCAGCTATTAAAGTTTGCAAAAACTGAATTTTCGCTTCATTAGGTAGGTTAAATACTAAGTTTGGAATTCTTTTCGTCTTCGAATCATCACCAATACCAAGAGAATCGAGAATAGAATATGCAACAGCATTATTTGATTGAACATATACAACAGTAGAGTTTTTGTTATCGGATAAGGTAGGATCGCCAAATATCGAAGCACATTGAATCATATCTTGAATTATATCTTTATCGTTATTACACACGTTAACATCATATGAATTCCTTTGAATTCTTCTATAGCCTTCGCTAACATAATAACCTAGATATCTAGCCAACTTTTCAGTTGGGACTAGAGGCTTTAGAAATTGGCCACTATAGTGTCCAACCTCCCATTCTTGAAAGACTTCATTAGGGATAAACTGAATGAATTCAATTACATCTATTAATGGTACATCATATGACTCAGTGTGATGATTTCGTTTAGCTTTTTTTATTATTATCTCAAGGAAACTCAAGTAATTCTCTGATCGTTCATTCGTTGAGTAATATTTCCCATCATCTTTAATAAAATCATATTTGACTAGTCTTTTTGCGTTCTTCGTAGCAGTTCTTGGGTCAGAAAATATTCTTTTTATTTCTTTATGGGCAGTTTTAGTTTTTGATTCTACCAGTTTAGAGAGAATCTTAATTTCCGTTTTCCATCTCTTAGATATAAAATATCCTCCCCTTACTTTTAAAATGAGATTAATATTGTTTTTTATGAGAACAGAGGGATCTATCAGTTTTATTAAATTGATCTCAACGGATCGATATTTGGAGGGCACGGGAGGAAATAGCTTGGGGATCACCAGCTTCTCTCCTCTTTTTAATTCAGCTCCTCTTCTTACAACGATATCCTGATTGTCTTCTACAACGAAAACACTATGATCTTCGGTTACCTTCACCTTTCTTCCGTTCTCGGTTGTAACCAAAAACGATTTATGACTAGTTTTATGTTTAAAGACATGAGTGATATCTTTAATTTTAATTCTCCCAGAATTATCAAAGGTAAAAGTTTTAATTCCCTTCTTAATTGAGTTTGATAGAATTTCTTGTGAGTGTAAATTTCTATTTACGAAATCACCTATCTTTACCGGTTGAATACCTTTTTCATCAATGATTACTATCGGTTCATCATAAAAGATAGAATTTAGCGGAACTTTCATTCCTAGTTGCGTACTGTCGTGGAATTTCTGCTGACGAAGCATATCTGGTGGGACTGGTTGATTAGCCATGCTTTTCTGTTGGATGACCTGTTTTAGTCTTTGAGCCTCAAATTTATGTCTCACTCGAGTAATAAAGAAGTCGTCCATAATCCGAGCTACAAAATTAAATGCTTTCTGACAAACACGTGATTGTACAGATATGAGGACAGTAATCTTTTTTGTCCGAACATCAATGCTTAGATATGTATTCTTAGGAAGATGGAAATCATCAGGTTGATCTTCAAAAATATCAAAATGGTTTTTATCTAAATGAATCCCTAGTTGTGTAGCATCAACTGTTTGATTTAGCCATCTTTTAATCTTTTTAAAAGGATCGATTGAGGTTGAGTTCTTCCCTAAATATGATTTACCTAGTGGAATCTTTATTAATCCTGATTTCTTCTTCAATCGATAGGCCTGTGTCTGCTTCCCATTGTAGGTAAGAATTTCTTGAATTCGTCCAAAAGTAGCTTCTTCAGGTTCATATTCTTTACATGTTGATTCATTTTTGGTTGTACAAATAGAGGGATCACATTTGGAGGAACCTTTAATTCTATGTTTACAAGGCCTTCGAGCTGTTAGTTTGATCACCCAATCTCCTTCAAAAAAGCAAGAATCATCTTTTTCACGATGTTTACATTCTTTGCATTTAGATAAGGGGACTATTCCAGATGGTTGTAGCTTATATTGCCGTATTTGTGAGGGGTACATAGATGTGACATCTACATGCACACCCCTCATTTGAACAGGACCAGTTGTTTCAATTAATTTTTCAACTTGGCTGAGTGTCTCCTGTACAACATTCTCAACCCCCTCAGTTTGAATATTTGCAAGATCCTCCAGAATTCCACGTAATAGATCATTTTTTTCTTCAAAAAGTGATTCTGATACCCCATTTTTTTTCAAAGCTACCTTGAAATTCTTGAGCAATAATTCAAGATCATCTGTATAGGAGAGTGATAAATCACCAAATTTTTCAAGGATTCTTCTCTCAAATTGATTTTTCATTTCCCTTTTGGCAATATCTTTACTGTTCTTAGTAATAATATCTTGAATAAGTGGTTTAAGTTCGATTAAAGAATTCTTATCAGGTATGAATTCAGTAAAAATATCACTACGGAATATACCTGATCTTCTAGCCTCAACTAAACCTCCTGTGTAGGCAAATGAATCAATCATCAAGTTAGGTGAGAACGATTCAATGTACTTTTGTTCAATACGTCTCCTACCAACAATGTTAAAATGATGATCCTCGGCATCTATGAGTAAATCATCCAAAGATCCCGCACGACGAGTTAAAAGTTCTGATGATGGGACAGGAAACATTTGACCTAACGAAATGAAAAAATCTAGAACGATTTCTTTAACATATCTATAGGTTATGTAACCATCACAGGCAGCATAGCCAACTGCATCAACAGGACTTTCCTCGATCGCAAATAAAGCTTCTCGGCCAATCGGAATAATTTTTAACTTTTTCTCGACGCTTGGTTTCAATCCTAAATCTTTTTTTGGTAAATAGCTATACTTCTCATTGAACAAATATGCATCAAGATGAATTACTCCTCCACCAGCAACAGAGTCGATACTTGCAGGGGAGTAATTTTGTCGAAGATCAATTTTACCTTTATCTTGTCCATTGGGTTGACGTTTATATTTGATTTTAAATCCAGTCCTCCTCTCTAGTGAAATATTATAGTTGGAGGAGCGAACTGCTAAGAATGGTATATCAAAGCGATCACCAAAAAAATCTGCGATAATATCAGGTTTATAATCCTCTATTATTTCGTAGAATCTGTGTAGAAGCTGTTGTTCAGTTTTAAAAATCTTTAATTCAACAGGAACACGTTCTATTATAATTTCAGACGGGAGTTCAGTACCAGTCTTACACCAATCAACCCACGGTTTTGAATGATCCGCGTCCTTTTGTTTCAGGATAATATCAATTCCTGAAACATCTTTTGTTTCTACAACCTCGTCATTAATTATCAAATGATTAGTTTCACCTGTAAACAACGAGATCATTGAAATTGCATCACGATTTGGATTTGGTTCACGAGTTTGATCAAAGACAGTCTCAATATCATAGGCAAGAATTCGAAGTTCAGGAGGAGCTTTATTTCGAAGAATTTCTATTTGGTGGATTTGCCCACCACTAATGTCAGCTTGATACCACGATCCAACCCTAATGTTATGATCAATAGCAACTCTGTGGTTATAGAGAACATCCGCTTCACGCCACTCGACAACACCTTTGATTTTCTCGCACTGTGACCTTAAACTTGGTACAGAACGAGGATGGTCAACTGTAACCTTTAAAAAGTCTTTTTTGACAAGGAAGGTAAGATCAGCCGCATCGTGACACACTTCTTTCGAAACTGCAATGACCTTATTTTCTCCCATTTCCTGAATCTGGGCAATTATGCGGTTGATCTGATTGGATTGTAAGGCAGGAGCTATCAGGAGGTAAAAGTAAGGAGCATGCCTTAAAAACGCACTTCGTTTATTATGTTGCTCATCCAAAAAATATATCTGAATTCCATTTATTATTTTTCTATTAGCTCTCGTAGAGTATGTATCATCGCTATCAAAAGTAGATTCATAGGTTTCATCTTTCCTACTAGTAGCTTCGTAGTCCAAGATAAAGATAGGTTGGTTTACCTGTTGATTATAAAGATAAGGCTGAAACCATGAGCGATAACCTTGACTTACCCAACGATCTTGCCCTGAACTAGCCATATAATCTACTCGTAGTGTTAAAGTGGAAACTAATCACTAAGTGTAAAAACTTGTATAGATTCCAATATTTTGGTTTTTTCTTAATTAGACCCTTTATTTTTCTTGAATTTAGATGGTAATTTATTTGAAAGATAGATGTATCAGGTATTTTTTAATTAAAGAAAATCCCCTTCATGGAAAACCGTAATGACCTTTATGTAGAGCCGATTTAAAAAAGTACTTACATGCTTTAGTATTTAAAAAGGCAATGCCTCAGCTTTATATAGTCCTTTAATGGTGATATAGGTCTGTTAGGAAAACGAAGTGAGTATCTATCAGAAGATACCTCCTGTCCTTGATTAATGGGGCACATTTTAAGAAGAAGATTAACCCCAGAAACCAGAATGTTTTAAAAATCCTAAATCTTGTTTATAAATACAATTAATGAAAAAGGAAAATCGTGCAATTTCTTGGACAGAAATGGTAAAACTTTAGAGATTATTTGGAATCTATCAAGTGATTGTAGGAGATCCAAAGTTTATGCAGCTCTCAAAACTAATAGAAAGATATCGTACGGAAATTCTTGGGTTATTAGCAGCTTTAGTTCTGATTATGGCTGGACTGATTTTTCCAAGTTTTATTCCTGATCAAATTGATGCTCCTCCAGGATTTCAGGACATGACTTGGGTAAGGACTTTGATTTCATATTTACTAATAGGAATGGGACTTGTGAGCTTCTTTTGGCTTGTAATAATCCACCGTTTCATGGTTCACCGAAGTAAAAAAGATTATATGTACTAGAAGATATTGAGAAATCCATATCTTTAGAAAGGCTTGTGATTCAGTAATGACAAAAGGAAAAAAAACTAGAGACCCTCCCTTGTATGTAAATTCAAATGTTTGGAAGATCCTGTTGGAAATTGAAGATTTACGTGTTAAAGAACATAAACTAATCAGAAAATTATGGGGTGATCTGAGAGAAGACAGTACTCGTAGGGTTCACAAGATGGTCTTTGAGCAAGCACTTCAATCAAATTCAGCCTTTCCCTCAATGAATGAAAAGGAATTGGAAAAGTGGATAACTGAAAATATATCATCAGTATTCATTGCACTCATTGAACAAGGGGATATAATCGTTGAAGAAGCTGAACCAAGCAAGTGGAGGGAAGCTGGGATTGCTATCTACGACAAAATCAAAAAAACCGTAATTAAAGAAGAAGAAGAAACTACCCCCAATACCGAGAATAATGATTGAACTTGGAGATAGAGATTGTCCTTTGAGTTAAAATCCAATATCGCCCTTAAACGGCATAGAAATTTTGCTTTAAATCGTATAAAGGATTTAATCAAGATTATCAGGAGGGAGAAATTCGGTAGTTTCAACACCAAATGTTCTTATCCTCCATTTTGGGAAATTCTAATCCTACAATTTGTCACAGTATTGCTAATCGAAATAAAAAATATCAATAAGGTGTTAAACCATCAATTTGAAAATTGGAAAGAAGTATTTGAAGAATTTAATGATCCAGTTTCTATTATAATCCAATTGAAAACAGTATTACCAATTTTGAAATCGCAGCATTGTCTAACTGCCGATTACTTAGGAAATAAGAATGAGTATCAACCAATCTTGAGGAATATTCCATGGGCTATCTATGCCGAGAGGATTACTGGAAATCACAAAATTGTGAGAAATTATATTTCTCTATACGACTCGAGTGATAATTCTCTAACCTTTGAGATCTTGGATAAATTACCTTCATTATTGAAAAGTTTTGACCACATAGATATCAAGAAATATGGAAGAATCTACACTCCATACTACTTAGCAGAACAGATTACAGAAAAAGCAATAAACCAATGGTATGATAATAAATTAAATCATAATCCAAGAAATGAGAAGAATTTGTGTCTTTCCCTGCTTGATCCTACCGTTGGAACAGGAACATTTCTTATTGCGGCAGGAAATATTCTATTCTCTAAGTTAAATAACAGCTTGACTGAGGAGACACCTTTAACGATTAAGACTGATATTGTAGAGAATTACATTTTTGGTTATGATAGGGATCTGCTAGGTATCGTGATAACCAAAATTAAATTGAATTTGTGGATGTTAGATGATATCATCTCAATTTCTGAAGATCAGTTAGACCTAAATGATAACATTTTTCATCAAGATTCATTATTTGAGGATACAAAATCAGAACAGAATAGAGAAAGCCCGAAAATTTTCATTCTACCTTCCAAATCACGATTTCGTGATAGAATTCTTGACATCAATACGTTAGATTCAGAAATGAACAATTGGTCGAATACTCACTATTTTATTATTGAAGGAATATTGCAGGATTGGAATGAGAATAAATCGCTTTTAGAACCCAATTCTAGTAAAAGGGTTTATTTTTCTGCTTCTGATTATTTTAATCCTACTAATTACACTTATATTGTTTTTCCAGACGGATTTCAACAAGAGAAATCACTTTCACTCAATGAACTCACTTTTTGGAGTTTTTTAGAAGCAGTTAATGAAAATAAAAAGAAACCCAACATTAAATTTGATATAATCATCGGAAATCCTCCTTATATAGCATTAACAGATTTAGCTATGATAACACGGTTATATCTCAAACTTTCATTCCGTAAAATTTATGATGGAAATTCTGATTTATCGTATTTCTTTATCAGAAGAGCTCTGCAATTTCTAAACTACAAGGGAGTTCTAGGGTTCCTGTTACCGAAAGCTCTTATTTCGAGTGTTCATGCACAAAAAATAAGGAATTATTTTTCTGAAAAAACACAAATTCTTGAGATCCATGATTTTGGAGATTACATGATGTTTCCCCAAATCAATATCAAAACATGTTTTCTCTTACTGCAAAACCAGAGTAGGGAAGAAAACAATTTTCTATCTGCCTATAAGTACTTTAAATCAGATCGATTGTATGTTAAGGAATTAAAAATTACACAAGACCATCTTAGGTCCGAAAAATGGATCTTAATATCGAGTTCAAAGATGGAAATCATCAGAAAACTCAATAGAATTTCACCTCATAAATTGAAAGACATCTCAGTGATAAGCAAAGGAATTGAGACGGGTTGTGATGAAATTTTTGCACCTAAAACTCCCTACTTTTTCTCTAAGCATTTACGACTTGAATCATATGAATTTAAGCCATGGCTAAAAGGAAAGGAAATAAAACCCTTTACTATAGCACGTACAGGGAGAGAAGTTTTATATGCTCCAAAATCACAACAGGATCAGGTCAAAAAGTCCACAAGAGCTTATGAGTATCTCAAAGAACATCAAAATGAATTAATGAACCGAAGTAGAGTGTATAAGTTCTATTTATGGAGAGAAGGAGACGAACGAAACACTATGGATTGGCAAAAAACCAAGATTGTCACTCCATATAAAGGAAGTAGAAATTCATTTGCCATAGACAATCAAGGATGTCTTACCTCAAAGGATGTCGTATGGATCATCCCAAACAAGGCCTATTGTAGTAATGAAACCTTGCTAGTTCTGATTTCATTATTAAACTCATCGACCCTTACTTTTTACGCCCGTTGTACATTTAAAGATCTAGGTGGAATGTATGATTTCTATCCAGTTCAAATACAGAATTTTCCGATATTAATTCCTCCTGCAAAATCTCAAGAATATCTAGACCTAGTTTTCTTAGCAAAACAAGTATCTGCTCGTGAAAGTGTAAATAATCAGGGATTAATTCACGAAATAGATAAAATTGTGTATAAAATCTATGATTTGACTCAAAAAGAAATTTTAGTGATTGAAACTTCCTAGAAGATTATTTACTTGAACTGAATTAAGCAAGATAAGAAAAATCAGTTTGAGCTTTTTCAATACGCGTTCTTACAGTTTGTTGTAGTGTTTCATGCATGTGGGAAATTTCTTTATCTGAAAAATGACATAAAGTCTTGAGAAATCCATCTAATTCTTTTTTGGATTTAGGAGAGACATTTCTAATAAAAGAAATGGGTTCTAAAGTAATTACTTCTTGGAATGTAATCTCAAGAATTGAACTCAATTTCTTGAGAGGGGGAATTGGTATTTTTATGTCAAGATATTCATAAACTTTTACATCTAGTCCCCCCTCTCCCAAGTTACTCCTCCCAAGTAACTCAAGTTGCTGAGAAACGAAAACAGTATTAAGATATAAAAACAGAAACATCATAAGTTCGAAAGAATCTGGAATATCGTCATTCTTAGGAGTAATGCCATAAAATCTGGCATCAAAGTAATAATTCATGGGATTGTAAAAGAATGGATAACGATCATTAATAGTCATTATGCAAAGTAAAGGACAATTCTTAAAATATTCCTTTGGTAAGGAATACCAGAATTTACGACTTGCGCAGGTTGTTCTATAAGCAAAAGATTCTCTCCCAACAGGTTTCCATGTTTCTCCCCAAGTTATGTAACTTCTGACTCCTGGGTGAAGTTCTGACTTTTTCTTCTTGGGTATCAACAGTACGATATAATTTGTCTGTTCTTCATTAATACTAAACCCAGACACTTCTTTAGGAGATTTAATCAAATGATTTGGTGTCCAGAGATCAAGTTCTTTGTTATCAGGTAAACTGAAATTTATCTGATCTTCAGACTTCTTTTCAACTGGATGCATCCAGTATTCCCTCTCTATTACAAAAGAATCAGCTTCAAGCAAAAATCCTTGTCGATTTAAATCCTCAAGTATATTTTTATCTTTGGGAGTTAACCACAAACTGGCATCATTTGAATTTATTGAGGAATCAAAGTATTTATTCGATTTTCCAGGTTTTCCAAGATAAAAAAAGTCATTTGCACCACTAGTGAATCCTCTACGAACTGATGTGAAATCTTTAAGATGTTTTAACTTGATTTTAGTGTTTTCCAAGAATTTCAAATAGAAATCAGGAGCCTTTGCGAATATTCCCCACTTAGGTTCCAATAAAAGCTTGTCTTCCTGAATAGAAAAGAACACACCATCTTTTATCTTAGTAAGCGTCTTTTCAACTCCCAGAGACGTAATGGTGGATAGATCCTCTTTGGAATTAACCCATAAAAACTTTATTTTGTGAGTAGAGGTATTTAGCGTTAAACGTTGTTCTTTACTCTTAAACCTAAGAGAGACTATGGCAGTGTTCACATCAACCGAAGGAATCAGCTTTTTTAAGCGTGTAGATACAATTAGATCTATATAAAAATATTCTACAAGAAATGTTTGGAGCATGGAACCATACTTAACATCCATCCATGAATTTGGGACTATAATTCCCATTGAATCTCCTGGATTTAGAAATTCTGAGAGATAGAGGATAAAATAGATGTACAAGCTAGATTGACCAGAAATCTGGAGAGACTTAAATCTCTGTTTAAAATCTGAAATAATTTTAGTAGACATAATCTTCTCACGAATGACTTTTTTCTCCTCAGTAGATATTAACTCCTGACGAGTATATGGAGGATTCATCAAAACAGAAATAGGAGTCTTCGCACGTTGATGTAAATTGTCTAAGATCTCTTGACAAGTAAATAAATCTTTATTGTAAACACGAAAATTATTTGGTGTTTGATTAAATTTACTAAAAACTGTTAGGGCAGTTTCACAAACAAGTGAAAGCACTGGATCCTTTTCTATAGCAATAATTGTCTTTGTAGAGGACCCGCTAGAAGAGAAGAGTAATTCCAAGGTACGAAGTAGCATAACACCTGTACCAGCAGCAGGGTCGATAATGATATCAGAATCAGAGACTTTACATTGGTCAAAAATAAAATCCACAATTGGAAGTGGAGTAAAAACTTGCCCTTGGATTTGCATTTGGTCTTGTTCAATAATTCTATCAAAATAGTACGGTAATTTCATCTGAGTGTAGTAGTCAACATTCGAGCTGTTCTGTTGTATATATTTAAGACATAATTTTGAAAGAAATTCATCCCTGCTGAAAAGATCAATGATTGATCTCAGAGGAAAAATTGGGGATTGGAATAATGGCAAATCATGGTTTTTTTCTAGAATTCTCTCTAATATTCCAAAGATCTCACTGTCCCCAATTAAGTCTTCCTTTTCAATCGTTTTCAATCCTATGTTTAATAAATCATAAATTAGAACTGAAATAAGAGTGGAAAGGGATTCCAAGTATTTTTCTTTGATATTCTTTTTATTAAAATTTGAATAAATTTGCAAAATATCATGTAGGGTCTGATTGGAGCTTGTAGATTTTATCAATTCGGTTATTATTTTAAGGATAGCAGGTGAAACTTGCTGTATAAAGTCAGAAAAGGGATCCTTTTCTCTAAAATTCAATTTCAAACCTTCACCTATAGTTATCTATTAAGAAATGTATCTAAGGGGATAATTTTCGGAACAACAAGACGATAGTATTGACAAATCACATTCATAGGACATAAATAGCAGTTTGGTTGTTTAGCAATACAGATTGTTGCTCCTAGATCCATTATTGCTTGATTTTTATTCCAGACATCTCCATTGCTAATAAATTCTTCAGCAAACAACCATATTTTCTTTTCGAATCGTGAATTCTTTACTTCTTCCCAAAAACCAAAGATCCGGCTTAGCACCCTCTCAACATTAACGTCTACAATAGCAGCGTTCTTATCATTCTTTTCAAAAGCAAAGCTCAAAATCGCTCCTGCGGTATATCGACCTACACCTTTCAACTCTAAGAGCTCATCAAGAGAGGAGGGAAATCTACCCTTCTTTTCGTCAATAATTTCTTTAGCGATCGCAAAAAGATATTCCCCTCTCCGGGTATATCCAAGTTTATCTGTAATAGATCGAACATGTTGAAGCGAAGCTCTTGAAAGAGCTTCTAGAGACGGAAACGTTTTCAAAAATTCCTTATATATAGGAATTACAATCTCTACATTTGTCTGTTGTAGCATTATCTCACTAACAAGAATGTGATAGGGATCTCGTGTCTCTCTCCAAGGTAAATCCCGTCTGTTTTCTTCAAACCATTCCAGCAGAAGTTCGATAAATCTGTGTAACGTATTAAGTTGCGATTCATTAAGCAAGTAGTTTCACTCTAATCAAATACACTGTAGGTGCGATGTAGATTCTTAAAAGATGAACAGTGATATAATGTTTATATGATTTACCTATTTTTTAATGGGAAAATCAGTATCCCTAGGAAAATTTTTCATTGAGGTACTAGGCGTAAAGTGTAGGAACTTTTTTCTAAGAATAAGGATTGAAGAGATTAAATACCGATAGACGAATCCTTAATAATCGAATGGCCTGTTTAGTGCTAAAAATAACGGGATGCTTGAAAAAAATGAGCGAAAAAGATGAGTCAACAACTAAGAAACTTGGTCGTTTTTTTGGAAAGAAAGCTGTTGAAGCTGGTAATATAATTAACCGTGAGATGAGACGTGCGGGAAAAGTTGCTAGAGAAGAAATTTCTGATATTGATTTTGGAAATGTGGTAGTAAAACCATCTCAAAGACCAAAAAACGAATCCTACGTTAGATTTACACGTAGAGAGAGACCAACAAAAACTTATACACAAGCACATAGAACCGTTCAATTTTTCTCAAGGAATCCAGATAAAAAGGAAATGAATCCAGGGATAGATGGACTTGTCAGTTTTTCAATTTTAATGACACCAATTGCCTTAATTATCGGATCATTAATTTTATTCACGGATTTGAATGAGTTTGTTGCTCTATTTCTTCTTTTTATGTATACCCTATTCATTGCGATTCCAGGTGCATATCTAGGATTAGATTCCATTCTAGCAGGAGCCCGATCGGTTATTTTGGGAGGTGCATCCGTTTTCCGCGGTTTTCTTGAGTTTATTAAACTAATTTTCAAAGGAGTCATTGAATTAGGAATTTTAATGTTAAACAGTATGTTTGGATTCCTAAAAGGAGCTTTTGACACTGTAGCGGACTATGTAGTATTCATTATTGTCTATGCTATCTTTGCTGGTGGAATTTGGGCTATTCTTTTGAGCTTACAGTTAGAACTTGAAACATTGGTGGTTCTTGGCCTTATGGTCTTGATTCCAGCCTTACTACCCGCAAGTATTGCTCATCGCTATTGGTTAATTTGGCGCTTAGGAAGAAATTCTTAATTTAAAGGTGATCGGAGATAATCACTACGATATCGGGGGTACACTTCAATGGATAAGTTATTAGACGAAATAGATCGCACAATATTACGTACTCTCTATAAGGATGGACGAAAAAAGTATCGTAAAATTGCAGAAAAGTTAAATGTATCCCCACAGACTATTTCTGATCGTGTCAGGAAACTCGAAGAAGAGAAGAAGATAATCCGGAAATTTACAATTGATATCGATCCAGAAACCCTTGGGTATGGCATCGAGTTTATTTGTGAACTAGATATTAATGCAAGTTCTATGGAACAGATTCTGAAAATACTTGAAGGAATACCAGAAATTCATGAAATAAAGATTACAACGGGAATTCATGATATTTTATGCATTGGAAATGCAACCTCTATCGTGAACTTACATGATATCGTTGAAAAACAGATTTCTACCATTGAAGGGGTAAATAAGACATACACATCCATTACACTAAGAAAAGTTAAAGAAAACCAATTCCAAGTTTTTGACATAGATTGATTTAGTTCAGTCATTTCTTACTTTTAATGGACAAACTCAATGGAGTTCGAGCTTCTAATATAGCTCTGATCAAAAGTTTTTTATTGAATTATGATTTTGTCCATATAGAGATCTAAATTTTTGGTGAAAATAAAATGCCAAGCTCAAAAGACTTTATTGAACTAGATGAACATTATGGTGCTCATAATTATCACCCCATACCTGTTGTAATTACCGAAGCCAAAGGGGTGTGGGTTTTTGATCCTGAAGGAAAAAAATATCTTGATTGTCTTTCAGCCTATTCTGCGGTTAATCAGGGGCATCTCCATCCGAAAATTGTTAAAGCTATTGAAGAACAGATGACTCGCGTTGCATTAACCTCTAGAGCCTTTCATAACGATCGTATGGGCCTTTTTCTGAAGCATTTACTTGAAATATGCGGAGAAGGATTTGATATGGCCTTACCCATGAATACAGGAGCAGAAGCAGTTGAAACCGCGTTAAAAATGACACGTAAATGGGGTTATGATGTAAAGGGTATTGAAGAAGATAAAGCTGAAATTATCGTTTGTGAAAATAACTTCCATGGCCGAACTACAACTATAGTTGGCTTTTCTACAGATCCTGATGCAAACACAGGATTTGGTCCATTTACACCTGGATTCAAAATTATACCATATAATGATATAGAAGCACTAGAAAAAGCAATCACTCCAAATACTGTTGGATTTATGGTTGAACCGATTCAAGGAGAAGCAGGAGTAATCGTTCCCAAAGAAGGGTACTTACAGAAAGTTCGGGAAATTTGTACAAAAAATAATATTCTGATGATCTTAGATGAGATACAAACTGGTTTCTGTCGTACTGGAAAGATGTTTTGTCACCAGCATGAAGGTATAATCCCCGATGTAATGACTCTAGGTAAAGCATTGGGAGGAGGTTTACTTCCTGTTTCCGCAGTTGTCAGTAGAAAGGAAATTATGAAAGTTTTCACTCCTGGTTCACATGGTTCTACTTTCGGTGGCTTTCCATTAGCTTGCGCGGCAGGAGATGCAGCCCTTGATGTTCTTGTTGAAGAAAAACTTGATGAAAGGGCTAGAGACTTGGGAAACCTCTTCCTAAATAAATTAAAAGAGATCGATCATCCACGTATTAAAGAAGTGCGAGGGAAAGGGCTTCTAACAGCAATTGAACTAAATGAAAAAGCAAGACCTTTTACACAACAATTAATTGACAAAGGAATTTTAGCCAAGGAAACACATGATTATGCCATAAGATTTGCTCCACCTCTAGTAATCAAGGAAAAAGAAATTTTGTGGGCAGTGAATATTATTAAGGAAATTCTTGAAAGCTGAATTACTTTGCTGGGGGGTTCTCACCTAAATCTTGAGCTTCGACGCAGTTCATTCTGCCTTTTTAATGGAATTTAAGGCTAGGAAATGAAAAATGATGAATTTAAAAGTCAAAAAGATTTCGAAAATGGCGAAAATTCCTTCAAAACATAATACAAATGATGCGGCATTTGATCTTTACGCAATTGAAGATTGTACGCTTCCTACAAATAGTACTGTTATTGTACACACTGGAATTTGCTTAGAAATTGAACCTGGGTTTTATGGAAAAATTGAAAGCCGGAGCTCTCTTGCCAAAAAAGGGATTTTCTGCACTGCTGGAATTATTGATTCAGGCTATCGAGGAGAAGTAATGATTGTAATGAATAATCATGGAAAAGAGCATCACTTCATCCAAAATGGACATCGTATTGCTCAATTGATCATTCACAAAGTAGAGGAGGTTCGAATCATTGAATCTGAAACTCTTGATAATCAATCAGACAGAGGTGGAGGGTTTGGAAGTAGTGGGGAATAACTAAAAAGCTCTGTACTAACTTCCCATTATTAAACGGAAACGATACGAAATTTCTGAGGATTTATTCGCTCAGAGTGGCATTCAGGACATTTATGAGGATCGCTAATCCGTCCTCTGCCAGGAAACACATAATTACAAGCTATGCATGATGCTGGATTCACTTCAATTCTCTTATTGTCGTATTTAATTGTTTTTCGAACAGAATCTAAATCCATAGCCACAGTTTTAACTGAAGCTTTAGTATGATCAGATAATTCTAGTATAGTCATCTTCTCATTCTTTGATAATAATTCAACTATTAATTCTCTTCGTGTTTTCATTTTCAGTAACTCCACGCATTTTAAGTTGGATATTACAGATATTATGAATATCCTATTTCGAAATAAGTCAAGTTCCGCAAGAATAATATTAATTTAATAATAATGCATAAGGAATATTATTGTGATTTAATTATCACCAACATTAATTAAATAATCCTAGGAAGATGATTTGGAACTATATATCATAAGGTGAATTCTCATGCTAGAATCGATAATTACGATAGGAGTCGTCCTCATTATTGTTTATTTCATAGTGTATGCATTATATTCCCAGAATATTAAAGCGGAGAGTGATTTTGCAAAAGATGTCTATTTTTTTCTAATACGTAGATATCCCACAACGAAAATTATCGATCAAGGAGGATTATCTTCAGATCCTATAATAGAAGCTTCTAATGCCGGTCCATTTAAATCTCTTGAAATAAAAGTGATCACAAACAAAACAGGGGGAACCACTGATCGCGATCTCATACTAAGAGGGGTTATTGATAAAACTAAATTTAGTCAGTCAAGCAATGAACGATTAAACCTGCTAATATCACCTGAGATCACATGGAGTGATTCATCATCAAGGGTAAAACTCGGAGACTCCCGATTCGACCAGCGATTTAAAATTAGTGCTGATAACTCTATCTTTGTCCACGATTTATTTCGAGAAAAAGAGCTAAGAGAGATGCTAAGAAACAATTACGATTTAGAAGCATTCAGTTTATACTGGTATCAGGACGGTACAACAGTTATTCAGGTTAGAATGGAATCAATGACATCGAACAGCTTCTTAAACGCTTATAACATGGTTTTAGCAACAGTGGGTATCCTAAATCAAAGAGGATACTTAATTAAACCTGGTAAAATTCCTGAAGAACCCGGTACTCAATTGTGGTCAGCTAAAACACCTTCTATTCATGCAACAGATTATTCAGAAGAAAAATATGTCCAAAAGTACCAACCTGAGGATACAACTTACCAAGTACAGGAATTACCAAAAATTAAACTTCACCCCCAACGAGACCAACGCAGATTAGATGAGAAACAAGGGATAAAACATTACGAAGAAGTTGACAAGAAAATTGATAGAATAGCAAATTCTACAGAAGTAAAGACTATTTCTGAGGATTTAATTTCCTTATTTACCTCAATTCGTTATCAAGTTAAGAATATTACATATTCTGACCACTCAGTTCAGTTAGAAACTTTCTCATCCCAATTAGAGGTTGTAAATGTTACATTTCCCTCGGTAGATCAGATTCTACTCTCAGGTGTGTCTATTCAAATCCCTCAAAATGACTTTTCGCTCCATATAACCAATACTCATGAGTCTCGTTCACCATCTTGGGAAAATCCATGGAAGGAAATTGATATAAAAGGAAATGAGTTTATTGTTAAACAGCTTAAACATCGTACCGCAATAGCAAACCGAATAAAGGAACTAGGAACGATGAAAATTGATATTACAGGATCTAAAAATGGTATTAAATACGATATTCTGGGATTAAAATCAAAAGAAGGAATTACCATTGGTTATTCTTTACTTCTAGATTTAGTATGGTTTTTTGAGATGATAGAATAAAATTATACAGAACCCGATTTCCACTTAGATAATATTTTTCAGTCGAAGAGCTAGCTTTTTGGTTTACTATGTATTCCGATGAAAAAACAGTCTCATCCTCTCTTGACTGGACAAAAACCTTCCTGATTGGCTTAGGGTTCTTTACCACAGGAATTTCGTGGGCACTTTATAATAGCTATGTACCCTTATGGTTAAACGAGCTTATCCCTGATCGGTTTATCGTAGGTATCATTATGGGATTAGATAATCTAGCAATGATATTTATGGAACCTGTAGTGGGATCAATTTCAGATAAAACACAAACAAGATGGGGGAGAAGAATTCCATTCTTGATGATTGGAATACCTGTTTCTGCAGGATTTTTCATACTCCTACCGATGTTTCGCGGAACGCTTCTTATTTTAATGGCAGTGGTTTTTGGTTTCTTATTGATGATGGCTTTTTATCGGGCACCAGTGGTTGCATTAATGCCTGATATTATCCCATCAAAAAATAGATCGAAAGCCAATGGAGTTATCAATCTGATGGGAGGCTTAGGTGCTGTATATGCTTTTCTTTTCGGATCTATGTTATATTCCATTGACCCCTTATTTGCTTTCGGGAGTACATCAATTATTATGATAGTTGCACTAGTCTTGCTATTTTTGTTCGTCAAAGAACCAATAGTCACAGATTCAGAAACTGTTATTCCCGAATCAACTAAAGAAGAAATTTCTGTACTTAGTAGCTTGAGAGAAGTCTTTACAGATAGTGACAAATCAGGTTTATTTGTCCTATTCGCAATTTTCTTCTGGTTTGTTGGTTATAATGCTCTTGAAACTTGGTTAACTTCTTGGGCCACATCCACATTACCACACGTTATGGATATTGCTGCTCCTGCTACAGAAGAAGCAATAGACGATGCACAGGCAGCAGCAGGGTTTATATTAACAGTGTATGCTCTAGTGTTTGTTATCTTCGCTATACCTGCTGGGATTATAGGTCAGCGAATCGGAAGAGCGAAAACAATCCGAATTGGTTTACCAATTGCAATCGTGTTCATCTTCATCGTATACTTGGTCGGTCAATTCAACATTTTATCAATGGGTAGTTCTGCCCAATACTATTCGATGATAATCATTCTGGGTTGTGCTGCTTTTGGATGGGCTTTAGTTAATATCAACTCAATAGTCATAGTTTGGGAAATAGCAACTGATGTCAAGTTAGGATCCTATACAGGATTATATTACCTATTTAGTAGCTCAGCGGCCGTACTGGGTCCAGGAGCTGTAGGATTAATTTTTGATGTGTTTTCTGAAGGTTCTTTTGAGTTATTATTCCCAGTTAGTATATTCTGTCTCTTGATAGCGTTTGTATTGATGTTTGGAGTAAAATCTGGAGAAACAAAAACTTCCTAGAGGGTTGTTAATCAACCCTCATATTTTCCTTCTAGTTAGATTTCTACGAGTGTACCGATATTATCAGCTTTAGCAGTATCATACACTAATTTCGCTGTAGCAGCATCTTGGATTGCCAATCCTACTGATTTAAATAGAGTAATTTCCTGATCACTTTCTCGTCCAGCCTTTTTACCAGTAATAATCTCACTAAGTTCTCCGTATATTTGTTCCTTGGTAAAAACTCCTTCAGTTATAGGGATAATAATATCTCCCGCCTCTGCAAGACATGCACTAACTTGATCGCATACCACTTTGGAACGTAGAACTGTATCGCTATCTAATTCGCGTGTACCGGGGTTATGAGATCCAATCCCAGAAATATGGGTACCTGGTTGGATCCATTTACCATGAAAGATTGGAAGTGGTGACGTTGTTGCAGTTAGTACAATTTCGGAAGTTTTAATGACTTCTTCTGCTGATTCCGCAACTTCTATTGGAATCTTCAGTTTTTCGGTCATACTCTTAGCAAATTTCTCTGCCACCTCCTTTCGGACATCAAACACCTTTCCAGATTTTAAAGAAGGACGTGCAACACAGGCTGCCCAAAGTTGAGTCATTCCTTGAACACCTGTACCAAATAGACCGACTGTTTTTGCATCTTCTTTTGCTAAATATTCAATAGCACAACCTGATACAGCTCCTGTTCGCATAGCTGTTAAATACCCTCCATCCATAATACAGATTACATCTCCTGTTTCAATATCTTGCAGTAACACCTTTCCCAAGGTAGTAGGGAGACCATAATCTTTAGGATTGTTTTTAAAAACAGTTACAACTTTAACTGCTAGGGATTTTGACTGTGGGAGAAAAGCAGGCATGTAAAGACTAAGGCCCTTCTTATTCGAGATTACAATCCGTTGTGGAAGAATTGCAGTCCCATCTGAAAGCTGACTGAATGCAGTTTTCATAGCTTTAATCGTATCTTTCATATCTAAAACAGTTTCAACCTGTTTTCTATTCAGCAACAAGACATTACTCATTTTCCTATCTCACTTTTTTTTTCCTTAGATGAATTTCAATTATCAAATATGTATGCTTAAGCAGCCCCGTTTCTTAAGAAAATCTTTTCAAAGTTCCATTAGTCAAATCTAAAAATTCAAATACTGTCATTATATGTGCGTACATACGTCGTCAAATTAGTAAGAAAACGCTTAAACGTTAAATCAACAATTCTGATTCACTGGATATTCGGAGAATATTACTAGAAAGACATAATAAGTTTTATTCTTCATTTTAACCATTGATAGTAGGAAGAGTGATCAGTGACCGTTTTAAAAATCGTACTTATTGGAGATGGAGGAGTAGGAAAGACAGCTATTCGTGAGCGGTACCTAGGGAAGGGATTTAAATCGCAATACCTCCTCACAATTGGTGCAGATTTTGCTATGAGAGACGACATAGTCAATGGAGTGGATATCCGATACCAAATCTGGGACTTGGCGGGGCAACAAAGATTTGATGCCGTTAGAGAGGTATACTACAAAGGTTGTGTCGGTGCTCTCCTTGTATATGATGTTACACGTCCTGATTCATATTTTAATACTCCTAAGTGGATTAATGAACTATGGGCAAACAATGGAAGAGGCCGTGTACCTATTGTCGTTGTTGCAAACAAAATTGACATGAGAGAATTATCTGATGATACAGTCTCTCCAGAACAGGGTCGTGTATTTACTAATCGATTATCCAATCTCACTAAAGCGGAGGGGTTCGAATGTCACTACATAGAAACTTCAGCGAAAACAGGCATTAATATCCAGAATGCATTTGGCCTCCTTGGGACTAATGTCATGAGATTCGTGGAAAATCAGAGAAAAACTAGTCGTACAACAAGTCGACTGAAAGCTACTCCCCAAAGAACAGTTCCTGAACAGAGACAAACCTAAGTCTCAAAATATCTTTTTCTTTTATTAAAAAAGGGAGCGAAAGTAAACCAGTATATGCTTCATACCTATTTTCGATTCTCCGGCCGATCGAGTTTGAAATTCATAATAAAACTCTCCTATCCTAGTATCTTTAGGTAAGACCTTTAAGACATCAAATAACAGTTTATAACCACGAGGGGAGACAGTTTTTGGGTGATCGCTTATGAGGGAACCCACATATTCAGTTTCTCCACCAAAAAATCCACTCATTATATCCTTAGGCCTTTTTCTTCTTCGTAAGAACAAACTGATTTTTCCCAGAGTTGTTGCACCCCAAGAAATAACTTTTCGTTTAAAACTCCATCCCTCAACACTTGAACGAGTACCGATTACTAATTGATTACCTTCGCCAAAGAGTTTTATCCCTTCACCGATTTTCTCGGGAGGATGTTGAAAATCTGAGTCAATCACGAGAAAATAACGAGTTTCTGTAATCTCTAATGCATCAATTAAGGAAATAGTCAATCCTTTAACTTCTGCTTCCGAGCGATCAAGTAATCGAATTCGTTGATTTTCAGCATGAAACTTTGTTACAATCTCTCCTGTTTTATCCTTAGAGCCATCATCAGCTACTACTACTGATATATCGGGATATAAACTTGTTAATCTAGAAATCATGTTTTTAATGTTTTTTTCTTCGTTCAAAGTCGGAATAATAATCGTTGTCTCGCTTTCAGGATTCAGATCACTCACCTCGATCACAAATTGATATCGAGCTTTTTGAGCTTTTTACTCTTCTTGAATATCGATTATTTTAAGAGTCTTCACAGATATGAATCTTACAAGTAAAATCTATACTTGTGATTCAAGTGAGCTTACGTGATCTACTCAACAAATTCGCTGTAGGATTTTCTGTTGCGGGGATATTTATTCAAACTCCGCAAGAACTATTCCCCATTGTTCAGGAAAACCCAAATTTTTACCTGGCGATCAAAAGAATTCCAATTCTTGAGGAGGGAACAATAGAGGTAAAAATAGGGGATAAAAAATATGGGCTCCTTGTAAATATATTAAATGAGCAGATGAAGATATTAATCGTCTCAAATATCAAAAATACACAAGAGATTGAATCACATTGGAAACGGTTTGCTCCAGTAATTCGTGAAAAAGTGCAAATTAACGATTTTATTCTACAAGAGAGTATTGAAACACGATTATTTAATCGTCTTGAAGATATAAGGATATCATTTGAAGATTCAATATTCAATTTTAAGGAGAAAACTAAAATTGGCTGATCCACAACATTCAAATTCGAATCCTGAGTACATTGAATTAGCTCAAAGACTTTTAGAGCTTACCACATTTCTGCAAAAGAATTCAGAAGCAATTGAGGACTTAAAGAAAGAAATGGGAGAGATGAAATCAAAAACCCAAGATCTCGATCTGGAGCTTGGTAATAAATTCAATGAGTTTAGAGATAGTCTTAATTCCGATATGAAACAGATAAATGATAAATTCGATTCACAAATTGCTGAGATTAAAGAAACTCTGGAAACACAAAAAGAACTTCTAGCTTCCGAGGTCAAAACGGTAACTGAAGTTATTGAAACCCAAGAAAACCATTTTAATGATAAGTTTTCCTCACAGAAACAGGTTGAGGAGAGATTACAGGCCTCCATCGATAATCATGAAGACAAGTTGGTAGAACTATCTGGTGGAATAAAAAACGGTATATCAGATATATCAGAACAGCTCAATGAACGTGAAACAACTCTTAAGTCTTCTATATCTGCCTTAGGAGAGCTAGTTCGAACTCAGAACGAAACAACAACAAAAACCTCAGATAAGCTGGAAACAGATATCTCCTCACTTAATGAACTGACTCAAGCTCATACAGAGGCGTTTAACAATGTTCGGCAAAGTCTCCTTTCTTTCAAAGATAAACTTCAAGAGATAATTACTCTATCAAAGAAAGATCAGCAGTCCCATTTTGAAAACTTCTCACGAATGCTGGAAAGCTTTAATGAAAATATAAGAACAGAAATAACTCTTACGGCACAAAACCTTAAAGAATCCGATATTCAGATTCTCAATGAAGTAGCGGAACATTATACACGAAAAAAGGTTGGAGATGATCTTCAACAAGCTTTCACAAGCTTTAGTGACGAACTCCAACAACAAACTTCTCGTACACGGGAGGAGATTACTCAAAACCTTCAAAATTCACTAAATGAATATGAAACTATAGTAGAATCTCAATCACAGAGTATTCAAACCTATAAGGAGGAGCTTGAACGAATCCAGAGCGAAATTCAGGCGATAATTGACCGAAAGGTGAATGAAAAATACGAGGCAGTCTTCTCACTGCTTTCAACGGTAGCATTACACGCTGAAGAACTTTCTATGCTCATAAAAACTGCAGAAATTCATTTACCAAAAGAAATTTCATCATCTGTTGAAAATAAGGATACTCAAGGGACCAATACTGAAAATCAAGATGATGAGCATTGAATTAGTCTT
This sequence comes from Candidatus Hodarchaeota archaeon, assembly GCA_016840035.1. Classification (GTDB taxonomy): domain Archaea; phylum Asgardarchaeota; class Heimdallarchaeia; order Hodarchaeales; family Hodarchaeaceae; genus Hodarchaeum. Next base: position 29,376 of record JAEOTC010000031.1, read on the forward strand.
TTATTTCAAAAAACTCGAACTTAAATTAAATAATAATAGTAGAAGGCTAATTGATAAGCTTTAAATGAAATATTAGTAAACAAAATTATTGTAGAATAATAGTATAAAACTCATAATCAAATCAAAAAGAGTCTCTCTTCGGAATGGGAATTCTGGGTGTCACAGAACAAATCAGTAAAAGTGGTAATAGCAGGAGAAAAACGCGTAGGAAAATCCTCACTTGTACATCGTTTTATACATGAGAAATTCCCATTAAAAGATCTTTATTCCACCGTAGGATTTGATTTCACGGTGAAAAGTATTACATTTGAAGATGGAGAGATTATTGATGTCCTTCTTTTTGATTTCGGCGGAGAACCACGATTCCAGACGATATTTCCGCAGTATGCTTCTGATTGTGATGGGTTAATTTTAGCTTTTGATCCCTCCCGAGAACAGACATTTACTGCACTTCATGAATGGATAAAGGTATATGGTAGAGAAAGCGAAAGCATCAATTTCTTAGTCTCGACGAAATCTGACCTTGGAGTTACAATTTCACCCGTTGAAATAAACGAGTTTAGAAATCAATACAACATTGATGAATATTTTACAACGAGCGCCATCACAGGGAAAAACACCCAAGAACTCCTTCATAAGCTTGTATCACGAATTCTAGAACAGCAGAATGTAAAAGCATAATCATAATTCGGAATGATCAATCTATGACTGATACTAAATTTCAGTTTACTCCCGATGTATTGACAGTAAAAGTCGTTGTTGCTGGTCCTGGAGGTGTGGGAAAAACTACTCTCCTTAAACGTCTTGAAACCAATAATTATATTCCCGCTATTAGCACTGTGGGAGTGAACTTTCTTGTCTTAGACCACGAAATCGGTGAAACTATTTTAAGAATTGCATACTGGGATTATGCAGGGGAAAATCGGTTTAAATCACTTTTTCCCGGCTATTGTCAAGGATCATCGGGAGGAATACTAGCATTCGATACATCACGGATTCAAACTCTGTCAGAAATACCAGAATGGCTCAATATGATGAAGGAACATAATGATCCAAACCTTCCAATCATTTTACTTGGAAATAAGATAGACACAGTCGAGGAAAATAAGAGAAAATTGATTGCAGAGGCAGCTGCAAAATTTGTCAGAGATTATGGTTTATCTGGTTACTACTTCTGCTCTGCAAAATCTGGTGAGGGATTAAGTTCCCCATTTCAACATTTAGGGATCTTACTTGTGGAGAGAGAGAAAAGAGGAAGTATGAAGAAATAAGGATAGAGGTTTAATTTTTTATCAGACTAATACTAGTTCTGATCTGAAGATCTGTAAACTTATTTCCATTAGTATGAGTAACTTCTAGGGACACAAACCTATCGTTTTTGTTTTTATGAACATTTTCGAATTTCTTTCATTACAATCATTCTCCCTCCCACCATAGAACGAGGAATGGATTATTTGAATACCTTTTTAATAGACATTTCATCCAAAATCATTGAATAGAATGAAGTTTTATTAGGAAGGGCTTTAATTCAAGTAATCAATCTGCTAATATTGCACTTCTTTTAATCTCTTAATAGGGGCCCGACATTTGGTACATATCAAAGAAATTAGGATGACCGGTTGGAAATCATATGGACCCGGTACTGTCCGAATGCCTCTTGCGAAGGGATTTACGGTTATTGTTGGGCCAAATGGGAGTGGAAAATCCAATTCTATTGATGCTGTTAACTTTTGTCTAGGTGCTCTCTCTAAAAAGAGTATGCGAGCAGATAAGATGGTAGGCCTCATCTATAACGGAATTGGAGGCAAAAGAAAGTCAGAAAAGGCATTTGTTGAAATTGTTTTTGATAATGCTGACTTTGCCATCCCTATAAGAGAAAAAGAAGTTATTGTAAGTCGAGAACTAAAAACCAATGGCTCAGGAACTTATAGACTGAATGGTAAAAGAACCACTCGGACTGATATTTTAGATAAACTTAGAATTGCAGGTATTGATGTCGTTAATAGTTATAATATTATTGCTCAAGGGCAAGTCGGCGAAATTGTTGGAATGAATCCAAATGAGCGACGCCAAATGATGGAAAATCTTGCTGGCGTCGGCCAATTTGATACGAAGAAGCAATCTGCTCTATCAGAATTAGAAGAAGCAAATAAGAGAATGGATGAGCTTCAGCTCCTTGTAAATGAAGTCGCAAAGCGTGTGGAATCTCTTCGAAAGGAAAAACAAGATGCTGAAAGGTGGAGTCAACTAGACTCTGAAATTTTAAATCTTAAGGCCCTCCTAATTTCATATTCATTTCACACCAATAATCGGGCATTGGTAAAGTTTGATGAGGATATTGCATCAATCCGCAGTAATCAGGAACAATTTGTAACCGAGCGATCACAGATTGATACAAACGTAGAAGAAGTCACCGAGAAAATTCGGACCCTTGAAGATTCATTAATTCGTGTTGAAACTTCACTAAAGGAGATCAGGACTTCCGCAGAAGAAAAGAATATTGAAAAAACAAAAGTTCAGGAAAAGGCTGAATATAATAAAAAGACAATTAAATCGAATGAGAAACGAATAAAGCAGTTAGAATCACGTTCTGAAGAAATTCAGAAGAAAATTGAAGATGATAGTAATACGAAAGAGGAACTCTTACAGAAAAAAGACGAATTAGTCGAGCGGATAGAACAGATTCAAAATGATAGAACTTCTCTTGAAGAGGATCTTGAACTAAAAAATCAGGAATATGACGAAATCAAGGGAGAATTTGAAGACGGAGAGAGACGTTTAAAGATTGAAAATGATAGATTAACAAAAACTCAGGTCTCCTTTGAAGTATCACAAAATATGGTTAATGCTTTTCAAAATAATGTTGATGAATATCAACGACGGCAATCAGAAGCAGAAGAACAGATTAAATCAGCTTCAGAAAGAGCTGAAGAACTTAAGATTCAAATTGAAGAAGAAAATACTCAACAAACAGAAGCATCTGGGAAATTAGAGGAAATCGAAACTAAAAAATTGAATTTAGAAACTCAAATTGAGAATATCGATGATCAGGTAAGAGAATTAAGTGACAAACAACTAGTTTTAAAGGCAAAAATTGAAACGATATCTTCCTTCGTTAAATCAGAAGCAGGAAAAGAGAATCCAGCGGTATCCTATATTAATGGGAAGAAAAATGATGGCAATATTGCTGGAGTTCTTGGTGAATTCCAAAATTTGTCTGATGAAGGAATTACTCTTCCTCCAGAAGTTGGCCATCTGTCTGATGCAATAATAACTGATACCATTGAATCTAGTTTAAACTGTATAAATCTTTTAAAAGAACATTCAATAGGTGCTGCGAATTTTATTCCTCTTGAAAAATTCAAACTTAAAAAAACTGATAATTTCTCAAATATAGTGAAGAAAGTTAGAGAACAGAATCAAGTCGTTACATCATTATCAGAAGCTGCTAATCTTTGGAAAAAACATAGTTCCACTTTATCAACCGCTGATGGTGACATTTTTTACTCGAACGGAATAATTTACGGAGGATTTCATCTACTTTCTGCTCAAGCCTCCGTTGATTCGCTTGATTTAGAGATGGGCCAAATCACTTCTGAACTTGAGGAATATAAATCTAAGTTGAAAGAAGAAAAGGAAAACCAGAAAAAACTTCTGGGAATAGAAAAAGTGATTATTTCCTCAATAGAGAAACTCGAAAAAAGTATTCAAGGAGCTACTGTTCAGCTAAATCAACAAGAAAGTGAAATTAAACTATATACCGAGAATCAACAGAGTATTGAGGGTGAACTTGATCCATTAAAGCAAAAGCTTGAAGAACGTTTATTGGAAAGGGATAAACAAAAACAGGAAATGGATCACCACGAGCAGAATCTTGAAGTTATCGGGGAAGAAGTAAGAAGTATTGAAGAGAGACTAGAAGCTGCAGATACAAGACCGTTATTAGAGAAAATGAATCAAATAGAACAAAAGTTAGGAAAAAGTCAAGGTCAGTTAAGTGGTATCGATTCAAGAATCGAAAGTCTCGAAACACAGAAAGAAGAAAGATCTGGGCGTTTAACTGAGACAAAAACTGAAGTTAACACAATCAAGGTTGAAACAGCTAATTTAGAAGGAGAAATTCAAGTCCTGCATGAACAAGTTGATCAGTTTAATTCCGATTTAGAAAAGATTCTAGAAAATGAAGAATCTCTCTCGACAGAGATAAAGGATTATAAATCCGATCTATCAACTCAAAAGAAATACCAAGGACAATTAATCAAGGATAAGGAACGATTAAATGAAAAAATCTCGAAAGATGAGGAGAAAGTAACTGAAATCAAATTACAACGGGAACGAATAGCTGTAGAAACAGAAAAATTACAGAGTGAGGCATTGGATTCACAGATAGAAATTATGCCAGAAGATGCAGAAGAAATACAAAAAGTAAACGAGCAAAAAATTAATTCTGAAATAAATCGAAAATCAGATGAAAAGAAACGGCTAGAACCTGTAAATATGCGTGCTTTGAAGGAATTCCAATCAGAAAATTCAAGATACATAGAATTACTTGATCGACGTGACATATTAATTGAAGAACGTCAGGTTATTCTTGATTTTATCGAGGAGATTGAAACAGAGAAGTACTCCGTTTTCATGAAAGTTTTTAAATCTGTTAACAAGCATTTCGGTCAAATTTTCAATGAGCTCTCGGGTGGAGATGCAAGACTCATACTTGAAAAAGATCCTAAGAAAGGAGAAGATATTTTTGAAGGGGGTCTTTTTATTGAAGCTCATCCCGCAGGAAAAAAGATTGCATCTTTAGAAAGTATGTCAGGTGGAGAAAAAGCTCTCACTGCATTAGCGTTTATTTTTGCCGTTCAAACAGTTGATGCTCAACCATTCTACATTTTAGACGAAATTGATGCAGCTCTTGACCCGATGAATGTACGAAGAGTAGCGAAACTATTATATCGAATGTCTAGGAGTGTTGGTAGAGGAGGAGAGGAAGAAGAGGGGAAAAAATTACGGAAAAGTGCAGCTCCAGCGGCTCAATTCCTTGTCATCAGCCACAGGGATATTTTAATGGCATGGGCTGACAGATTATATGGGTGTACAAACGTTAAAGGCCTAAGTTCTGTTTTCTCAATTCAAATGAGTGAAGATCAACAATTAGAAAGAGATCAAGCATTTTAAGCTGATTAACTATGTCTGAACCTGAAAATATCCAAGAGGAAGATTCATCAGAAACTGACGATGAATATATCAGGTTATTCAGTCATCGTGAGCAATTTTTTCTGGAAGAACCTTATGTTTATTTAATCAATCCAGATCTTTTCCCGGAAAGAGTCGCATACGTTAAAGATTTTAAACTAAAAGAGGTATTACCTGATTTCCATAGAAAATTACTTGATCAGGGATTAGATTTCCGCATTTTAGGACAAGCAATTTACTCTGCAGCCAGAATTCATAAAAAGAAGGTCAGTCTAGCAATTCAGTATGAGAAAAAACAAGAAGAAAAAATTTCTATTAGAACAAAACGAAGAGCCTTTCAATTCAAGATTCCTTTACCATATTATATTACTCGAGAACTACTTTCGCTTGCGGAAAGTGCAAATCCAGATGAATTTTATGCAGAACTCCTTCTAGGGCTTCAAGAAGAAGATGAAAAACTTAAAATTGAAAAAATAAAGGAAGAAAAGAGGAAACAAAAGGGAACGGGAGAGGAAAAACGAAAAAGACGAAAACTAGAAATTTCTGACTTCGAAAACTTTGATTACGAACTAGACCTAGATCGTGTAGCGATTGAGGATATTGTGAATAGAACCTTCGAAATAATAAAAGCACTTGCTAAGCAAGATAAAAACAGTGAAGCTGAATTTACTAAAGTAGTTAGAGGGATGGAAACTAAAGAAGGATCCGATGAACAAAAACGTCTTACCAGAGCAAGAGTATTGATTTCATTACTTTATCTATTCCGTGATGAGTCAATCACAGCTGAACAAGAATTAAATCCACCCTATGAGATATATATCAAGGTTATCGGAGAAAGAAAAATGAAAGCGTAAGGGTTTACACCCCTACTTCTGCACGAGTAATTTCTGTTGACCTAGCAAGGAAATAATCGCCTAAAACGATTTTCCCCATCAAAACAATAAATGAATCTGCTAGACTAGCAATACCTATTGTTTCACCAGTATCTTCCTTAATTCCAATTATTACTTCTTCAGCATCGCGATCAGCAGCTAAATATCCTTCTATTCCCTCAAATTTATGAGAATCGATCTGACGAATCCGAACATTAGGTTTCTGTAGAAGTTTCTTCAGCAAGTCTAGATGCTTTTCTTTGTCTATCATTGTAACCAAATTTACTCGTTGATGGTTCTTTGTGGCTAGAATTAGGTCAACTGGGATATCTTCAATGAAAGGAATCAATAAGGTTATTCCACCTTTCAAACGGTCAAACATACCTGCGATATACGTTAAATTAGCTTCCTTCGAGATAATAGGAGCAGTTTGAACTTCTGGATGCTTAGTAGCTGTTACCAATGAAGCAAGTTTTTCTAAAGAGAATAAATAGTTTTTCAATGCCTCTTCATTCTTCTTCGAGACTTCCTGGAACTTGGTAGTATAGTCTCCTAATTCTCTCTCGAGAGTCTCCATTTCGGTATGAATCCCGCTTGAAATTACTTCATTAACCTCTCCCAACTTTTGTACTGTTGAATTTGACATAGAACTTATAGTGGCAGTGGTTTTTTCTTGTAATCCGCGAGTTTTTGAAATCAATCCTTCTGATGCCTTATTAACTGTGTCTATAAGCGAAGTACCATATTTCTCGTCGTAAGACTGCACTAGAGTCTTCATTTCGGAAACTGATTGTTGAATGCTTTGTTTTAACTCATTCATTTCATTTTGAATATGTGATGATAGTTCCTGATTTTTTGCTGTAACCTCATCCCTAAAGGAATCAATAGTTGCAGTATATTGAGAAAGAGATTGATTCTGACTAGTTGAAAAATCAGTTTTGAATCGATTTAATTCATCTTTGAGTGCAGATTCATGAGGTTTCATCGTAGTTGTAAACTCTGATACTTGTTTTTGAATTTCTTTTCTCAAAGATTCAATAGTTTCTTTCACATTGTTCAGAGAGGACTCCTTAAGTGTATTAATTTGAGAATTCGAATCTGTTTCAAACTGAACATAGTGAGATTCAATATCGGTAACAGCTTTCTCATACGTGGTATTTGCATTCGTAACCAAGTCAGTTAAAGTGCCTGTTGTATCATCAATTACTTTTTGGAAGTCATTTTCCACCTGTTGCTTCAATGAGTCCGAGTAAGAACCCATAGAACTTTCCACTTGTGATTTTGCAGAGTTTATCTTTTCGTTGAGAGAATCATGAATGTTCTGAATCATCTCAGATATTTGATTTTGCGCAGTACTCAAGATTTCATTAACAGATTCCTTAATATTTTGCGCATTATCTGTAGTTTTACTCGTGAACTGGTCACGTGAACTTTGGAAAACATTAATTGCAGCATCTTTCTTTATCTCAAGATTTTGTTTGAAATTTTCCTGATAAGCGCCCAATGAATCCTTCACAAGCTGCTTACCCTGAGAACTCGTACTACTTACTGCATTTGATATTTCAGAAGAAGTGTCTGTCACAAAAGTAGTTAGAGTCTCCTCTTGAGAATTTATTGAAGAAATTACGGTTTCACCAGAAGTTTTCATGGTCGATTGAACCACTTCAAAACCCTGACTTAATTTTGTACCCGTTTCTGTGGATAACTGTTCAAAGGACTCCACAAGACCTGTATTTCTCTCAGTTTCTCCAGATTTTAGTGAATCCAATCCTTCTAAGTACTTAGCTTCTAGATCTTTACTAGATTCACCGTATTTATTCTGAAATTCGTCTGCTTTCTGTTCAAACGTTGTACCCATACCAGATAATAGTTCTTCATGCTCTGATTGTTTCTGTTTAATAGCCTCTTCAATTTTTTTCTTGCTTTCCTCATTTGCTTGCTCAGTTTCAAGAACTGCTTTAGCAGTATGTTCCTCAATATCAGTTTGTGATTGAGTTTCGAACTGATCCACAGCGGTTTGCCCACTAGTGATACTCTCTTTCATACGTTGAGATTCATCACCCATTGTAGCAAGAATAGTTTCCAATTTTTTAGCAACTTCTTCCCCTAATTGTGAAGCAAGAGCTTTAAGTTCAGCGATTGTTGCTTCTCCAGCACTTTTCAAATCTTTAAACGGTAAGATCGCGTGATATCTTGTAGCAATACCAGGGATATCAAAAGCATAATTTTTGTTCTTTAATCCCTCCATTGCATTCTTTATTTCCGCTGAAGAGAACTCAGTACTCTTAATCAGTTCACCTAAACTAAGTGGACCATTTGCTAATAAGATTATATAGAGTTTACTTTCCTGATCGTTTAAATCTAATGATTTGAGTCCCAGACTCATATAATCACCTGTTTAACATTTTTATTTCTCATTTGTGGATTGATAATTACTCCTAGAATCTGATAAACATCAAATTTTGTCACAGATGAATAATTCTTCCCTGTTTCAAAAAGTGAAATCCTCAAATGAGGTAGTCGCTTAAAATTAACACTAAACAGATGTTATAAAGATACGCTTTCTAAGATAGAAGCAAAAAAAGACCATTATTTTGTATTAAAATATGTTCATAAACGTGAGAAGGCATTAACAGTCTAGAAATCTGCGTAAAATTTGCTGTTTCGACGTTAGGTTGTAATTTAACTGAATCTTAAATAATAATAATCAGCATTTCAAGAATTCAAGTTATTGCGTTAGTGTACCAAATAAATTTGATACTGTATCTATTGAAAAATTATTATAAGTCTTGAAAACCACTTACAGTTTAGGGTAATCTGGTGGTATGTACGTGGATTTAAAATCATTGAATGAAATGGATATCCTTGAAGCAGCATTGTTTATTATTGATCGACCAGTTACCTATCAAGAACTGTCAGAAATTATTCAAAAAGATGAGAATGAAATAGAACGCTATATCGAAGAAATTAGAGACATACATTTGGACAAAAATACTGCTTATCACATTGTGAATGTGGAGGATAAAGTTGTACAGCTAAAAATCAGAGATGAAGTTGCAGCTCACCTACATTGGCCATTCATTAAGCGTAGTGATGTCCCAAGGCATCTTTTGAAGATTTTAAGTCTAATAGCGTTTAAGGAATATGTTCTCAATGAAATAGTAAGTCCAAGTAAACTCATTCGGATTTTTGGAAAAGCAGTTTCACAGGATCTTGACGAATTACAAACCATGTCACTAATTAATGTAACGCCTAAAGGGAATAAGCGGGAAATAACTGTTACTGAAGACTTCTTAAACCTTTTTAAGTTACCTCATGAACCTGACAAAGTCAAAATCGCAATCCAGAGAGGTCTTAAGGATTACGCTATGAGTCAACTTCAAATGACCGACTAAGTACCCCAAATTGAGGAGAAAATATGTTTCGCTTATTTCGCAGAAGGAAGAAAGAGGATACGAAAGAACCTGTAGAAGAGAAGGTTCCAACGGAGACTGTAGTCGAGGAAAAATCAGTAATTCCTGAAGTCCCAAGCATTGAAGAGAAAGTAGAAGAAGAGCAAGTTTTTGAAACAAAAGAAACCCCTTTTGAAGATAAGTTCGCCCAATTAACGCATATTCTTCCCGAAACCCTCTTAGAAGAAGAACCAACCACACCTGAACAAAAAATTCTACCTTTTATTCAAAATGTAATCGAACAAGGCTCTTCCTTTGCCGATTTCATGTCTCCTCAGATTATAAGCAAAGAATCAGAAGGAGAACTAAAATTAAGGGAGGAAGAATACGTTATCACAAGGAAAGAACTCCCCCCAGCTTCTCTTGAAGAACGAATTGATGGAGCTCTGTTTTCGGTCGGAAGACCGATTCATGCAGATGAGTTAATCGAAAGTTTTGAAGAAGACTCACCAACAGTCAAACGCGCAATAAGAAAGTTGAGTAGGAAAAGACAACGTACCAGTGCAATAGTAGTTGAAGAAATCTCCAAGGATAGGTGGGTAATGCAACTCAACCCAATATTCCATGAATTTTTCCAACCTTTGCTACCCGATCAATTTCTGTTGCCTGATGAAAGGAGAGTATTAACAGAGATCGCCTATCGTCAACCAATTTCCTTAGCGTTGGTTAAGAAAATGGTCGTTGGAATGGGCCCTCTTAAGATTAATGAAATCTGTAAGAAGTTGGAAGAACAAAGTTTCATTGTATCGGAGCAAAGAGCAAGATCCTTGATTTTCACCACGACACCTAAATTTGCTAGTTCATTTGGGTTTGACAATGAAAGCCGTAGATTAAAATTACAGATGCTTTGGAGATTGAAACGGTTGATGGGTGACTTTGAAGCAGAAGAGGAGGAAGAGGGTGAGGAAGAATTACTCGAGACTCAAGCAACTACAGAAACTCAACCTGAATCCGACACAATCAAACCTCCCACGGATGGGGAACCTCATGAGCCAGAATTAGAGGAAGAACAACCTCAGGTCGTAGAAGAAGAACCCCTTACTGATAGTGTGGATGCAAATAGTACAGATCGGATGATAAAAGAAGTCTCAGAAATAAAGGCAGATATTCTTTCAGAAGAAGAGTGACACACTCACATATCGATTTTGTCAATATTATCTTTTACTAGCTTAGTGTATATCTCAGTAATGATATCCCCTCCTATTTTTGCAGAACATTCATAAAAGGGGATACTAAATGATTTGGCTAAGGCAGTACCTTCTTCAGTAGTAACTTGTCTTTCATCTTCCAGATCAATTTTATTTCCAATAATCGCAATCGATTTTTCCTCTCCCTGAACACTACGATAATCATTTATCCAGTATTCCAACGAATCAAAGGTTTCCTTTCGAGTAATATCATAAACAATCAGACAACCGACTGACCCTTCATAATAAAATTTGCGGAGTTTACCAAAATACTCCTGACCTGCGGTATCATGTAAAATGAGCTTAACTTCTTGTGTGTTGATTGTTATTACTTTAGTAGTAATATCAACTCCAATCGTTGGCATATAATTCGTAGAGAAAGCCCCTTCAGCATACCGTCTAATAAGTGATGTTTTACCTACTTGGTAAGACCCCGAAGAACAAATTTTCAGAACATATCTATCCTTCATTGAATTAATTCCCCTAATTTCTCGGTTGAATACTAGTTTCTCAATTGAATTGACTAAGAAGTTACATCTATTTACTTACATTATTGATTGAAAAACTTCAGAATTTAACTCTATGGATATTAAGATTTGATTCTTTATATACACTCGTTTTGACCTAAATGATAGATCAATTAGTGAGAGGGATGTTTACCATTGTTAAGCAATATATCTAATAAGATTCCTTGGGAACTTTTATTTGCCTAGTAAGGTTATTAGAGCGGTTTTATGGGCTCTTAATAACTAGGAGATGTACTTGTTTTGACAGATAATATAATAGATATCCGATTACACGGTAGAGGTGGACAAGGTGTCATGACTAGTAGTTACTTGATAGCAGAGGCTGCACTACTAGAAGATAAGCATGTTCACGCCTTTCCAACTTTTGGTCCGGAGCGCAGTGGCGCACCTATTGCTGCATTTGCACGAATTTCGGACGAAAAGTTTTACATGAAGACAGAAGTCTATGAACCAGACGTAGTCGTCGTTCAAGACCCCTCACTCCTCAGTCAAATTGATGTGACGGCAGGATTACAAGAAGGGGGGTTAGTTTTAATTAACACAAATAATCCCAATAAAGAGGATGTACAGGCTGTAAAACAAAAACGACCCGATGCAAAGTTCGCTACTGTTGATGCATCAAAAATTGCAGCAGAAGAAATTGGTTTATCTGTTACCAATACCGCAATCCTTGGTGCTCTATGTAAAGTAACTGATAATAAAATCATAAAGCTGAATGTTCTTGAAAAAGCAATAAAAAATCGTTTTAAAGGGAAAGGAGCAATTGCTGAAAAGAATATCAAAGCTATAAACCGTTCTTATGCGGAGGTTATGATGTAATGCCAGACGTATTACCTACTGATGTAAATGATGATGAATTTAAGAAATGGGTAGCAGAAAAATGGGGATACAAGAAGCTGCCAATGGCTGGCTCTACTCCGGCTGGTACAGCAAAATTCTTTCGAACAGGAGATTGGGCCGCAAAACAACCAAGATTAATCGTAGAAAATTGCACAAGCTGTTTTAAATGCTACTTCTACTGTCCTGATAGCGCAATCACAATGGTTGAAGGTGAAGATGGAAAAGCTCATCCTGAATTCGATATGTATTACTGTAAAGGATGTGGTGTTTGTGCACATGAATGTCCAGGAAGGAAAGGAGAAAAAGCAATCGTTATGGAGGATTTAAAATGAGTAAAATTGCAGTAACAGGCGATGATGCAATCGCTCAAGCAGCTAAATTGGTCAATCCTGATGTGGTAGCCGCCTACCCGATTACTCCCCAAACAATTATTGTCGAACGATTTTCTGACTTCGTCGCTGATGGAGAAGTAGACACAGAATTTGTGTGTGTTGAATCTGAGCATTCAGCCATGTCTGCTTGTATCGGCGCGAGTACAGCAGGTGGTAGAGTATTCACTTCTTCCGCAAGCGCAGGTCTAATGTTGATGTATGAGATCATACAGATCGCTTCTTCATCTCGTACTCCAATTGTCTGTGCAGTTGCAAACAGAGCAATTTCTGGTCCCATTAACATTCACGGAGAACAGACCGATCAACTTCTGTTTAGAGACAGTGGATGGATTAGCCAATTTGCTGAAACAAACCAAGAAGCTTACGATCAAACAATTATGGCCTTCAAAATCGGTGAACACCCAGAAGTTCTCCTTCCCGTTGCTGTAGGAATTGATGGATTCATTCTTTCCCACGCAATTGAAGGGATTGAACCCGTAACGAAAGATTCAGTTTATAATTTCCTTGGAGGAGAAAGAAAATCCACTCTTCGCTTGGATCCCGACAATCCAGTGAGTATAGGATTATTACATCTTCAGGATTATTATATGGAAGCACGAGCTCAAGTCCGAGATGCCCAGCAGCGCTCAAAGCAAGTCATTATTGATACATTTAACGAATGGAAAAACCTCACTGGCCGTCAATACAACCCAGTTGAAAGTTACAAAATGGATGATGCAGAATATGCATTCGTTACAATGGGAAGTGGAGCTGGAAATGCTCGAACTGCCATTGACGAGTTACGTGCCAAAGGTGAAAAGGTTGGACTCATCAAAGTAAGAGTATACCGACCTTGGTTTGGAGAAGAATTTTCAAATTTGACCAAAAACGTGAAAGGTGTAATTACAGTTGAACGGGCACATTCATTCGGTAGCCCTGGAGGTATTTTAGGACAAGATGTCAAATCTACCTTATTTGATGCGAAACAAACCCCCTATGTCGCAGAATATTGTTATGGTCTAGGTGGTCGTGACTGTTTAGTCAAAGAATGGGTAGAAATTTACAATCGGTCAAAACAGAGTTTCAGCGAAGGTAAGAGCCTTCCATATTTCTGGTGGGGTGTTCGAGAATAGGAGGAATAATCATGCCTACACTAAAAGATTATGCAAAAAAAGAAGTTACGTTTTCTGGTGGACATCGATTATGTGCTGGTTGTGCAGCTGGATCCATGGCACGACAGGTTACCATGGCATTTGACAAACCAACAGTAATTTGTAATGCCACTGGTTGCTTGGAAGTAGCAAGCACAATTTATCCGTTTACCGCATGGGAAGTCCCCTGGTTACATGTTGCATTTGAAAACACATCTGCTGTCGCTAGTGGTGTTGAAGCAGCATATAAAGCAATGCGTCGCAAACATATGATTAAAGATGAGCATATTGATATCATCGCCTTTGGTGGTGATGGTGGGACTTTTGATATAGGACTACAATCACTTTCTGGTGCATTGGAAAGAGGACATGACTTTCTCTACATCTGTTATGACAATGGAGCCTATATGAATACTGGTATTCAACGATCAGGTGGTACTCCCTTCACTGCAAGCACAACCACTTCCCCTGCAGGTACCGTTGTACCAGGTAAAGGTCAATTCAAAAAACCTCTTATGGACATTGTGGTTGCTCATAGAATTCCCTTTGTAGCAACAGCTGTTCCTGCAGAACCGAAAGATTTGATTGAAAAGGTCAGACAGGGATTAGATGTCGAAGGCCCGGCATTTATTCATGTAGATGCCTCGTGCACACGTGGACAACGATTTGATCCATCTCTTTCCATCGAAATCACTCGATTAGCGGTCCAGACATGTATTCATCCTCTGTATCGTGTAGTAAATGGAGAATACACAATGGATCGGCCTAGTCTTCGTATTGCAAATGATCCAAGTAAGAAAAAATCTATTGAGGAATATCTTAAGTCTCAAGGAAGATTTAGACATCTGTATAAACCTGAAAGACAAGATGATCTTATTAGGATGTTTCAAGAGGACATTGACAAGCGATGGGAAGAAATTAGAACCAAATGTGGGGTATAAAATCTCCCATCAATTTTTCTTTTTTCTACTATCTCCATCTGAGTATAAGTTTTTAACCCCAAAGTGATTATTATATTCGAATTATCCAGAATTCGCTAAAATTGAGGGTTTCAAATGGAAACTGATGGTATTTCAGTTCAACAAACTACTACAGGACTTAAACTAGTTTTAGAAGGAGATCTCTATAAATCAATTGCTGCAAAATGGGAAGAAGGGCAACTTCGTCCTTTTTACACACTTTTAAAAGATTTTATTAAAGCACTTGAAGAATCATATGATGAATAAATCTTACCACTCATATGGTGAAGTTCCATCAATGAGTTTTCCTTCAAAGAGAACTAGTATTTCATAGATTTCATTGCAGGCTTCTTGGATCTCCGATGTCAACTCCTGAGAGGTCTGCAGATTTACAAATAAATTATCATTTTGCCAATCGATACGTAATTTTATCCCTTGACTTTGATAGACGATGTGAAATGTCGGTACTTTTTCAGAATACTGATATTTTATTTCATTTTCCCGTAGTATACTCTTTAAATCTTCTTTAAAATTGTTCCATTCATTCCTATCATCAAATTTTAAAGTAAAAAAATGTGGCTTTACTTGCTCATTCAATGTGTATTCGACTCCTCTTTGTATAGATGAACTTAGCAATTTCCTGTCCCACCTGAGTAGGAGATTCAATGGGAAACATGTGCCCTCCAGGTAAAGTTTTATGGTGAAGAAATTCTTTGGGTAGGAGTTTTACCATTTCCTCTCTCAATTCAATGGGGATGAGCTGATCATCTTTTCCCCATAGACATAGGATAGGCTTCTGAATAGTCTCTAAAGTTGATATATAATCGTATTTTGGTAAAAAATCCCGAAATATATTCGCGTACACCTTGTCAGGAATGAGAAATGCCTCCTTTATGAACGCTTGGTGGATATCAGAGGAACATGCCTTTGAAAACAAAACTCCGGGTGCCATCTTCTTTACTTGTCCTTTAAATGGACCCCAGAGCTTAGTAGGAGGGAGTGCTTTTACCCCATTTCTGAAAGTATTTGGTGCACGATGAAGTCCTGATAGAATCACATACTTTTCGATATTGGTATATTCTTCTTTCATAAATTCTTCAAAAACAATTGCTGACAAAAGCGAGTGAGCTCCTAAAACTACTTTTTTGTTCTGCGTGAGGAACTCAAGAAGGTGTTTCAAGTCAACAATATAATCTTTCTTTTTAAATTCAGTATCTTGACTAATTGGAGAAGAAAATCCTCTTATGCCGTAGATAATTACATTAAAATTATTCTTTGTGAGGGATTTGTTTAGAGGAAGAAAATCTTCCAATTTCCCTCCCAATGGTGACAGTATGATTAAAGAAGTATCGAACCTGTTGGTTGATTGAAAATATCGAATCGTCCTACCGTATAGTGATACTTCCTGAACCTCATAACTTTCAGGAGGATCAAGAGATGAGAGAATTTTTGTTCCAAATGATTTGGGTTTGCTTGTAAAAAGACGAAGCTGAGATGTTACATCATCAAATAGATGTTGTAATTGTTCAACTGGCTTCATTAACAGAGTTGAGAGGGCTGTAAGTATATCAGGATCCTGCGATTCTTTCTTTTCTTTTAGTTTTTGTTTATTTTCCTCTTGGAACTTTAGAACATCACTTGAAATGTTTTCGATTTCTGCCAAATTAAAAGAAAAAAGAGGTTTCATTACATTGGGACTAGTACCGAACGTAAATTCAAGATATTCGTGTTTTTTCAACTTTTTCCTTTTTTCAACATTTCTAATACTCTGTAAATATTGAATTGGGTAATGTACAAGAACGAAGGGGGCATCTTCAGCTTCTTTTGTCTGTACAGCAAACTCGAGTCTATTTTCCTCTTTGTTTATTCTTAAAATACCGTGTCGTTTATTCTGAAGACGAGAGTCTCCCTCATGATATGTGGCAAACCACTCATTCTTGTAAGATTTATTCATATGTCTAATTCCTTGTTGATCAAAGTAGAGGTATAATACAGAGAAAAATTAGATCACTATTTCCTGTGTTTTCGTAGCCATGAGCTTCATTTGGAGGAACATAAAGTGTATCATTCGCTTTAATATCCTGCTTAAAACCTGAATCATCAATAACGGATCCTTTTCCTGAAAGAACAAAAATCTCGTGCTCCTCTTTGTGATTATGAATCCCAATTTTACCTCCTGGTTGGACAATAAATCGTCGTAATGCAAAATTGGGCACACCATCATCCTTACCCCACAGCCATTGAATAGATGTTCCAATTGAATTATAGATTGTTATATTTTGTGATTCAATATCGGTACTATCTTTAATCTTCATATCAGCGCCTATCCATAATTCTCCTTGCTTGTAGTATTTGTAAAATTTTACACTCCATTCAACAAAGGTTTGATGAGGATTTCAAAATTATTAGCTCATTCTTTTTCTACTTTAATAGATTCTTATGTAATTCTAGTCATTGTTTCGGATACTGTTCTTTCTTGATATATTTAAAGCTTCTTTGCTTGTGTTTTTTGATATCTCTTGTACCTGTTTATGATTCATCTCCCGAAAGAACTTTATTCGGCATAAAAAAAAGGATTCGTATTCAGGCACAGTAGGTCTTTAAATTCAATCCTACTGTATAGTCTTTAAGATCGTTTAAATTATAATATTCGGAATGAAAATTATGCAACCCTGGTTTAAAGTTGTTAAACCAAATTCTTTCATTGAATCTCTTGGTAGACAAGAGGATCTACTAGTTGCTGATTTGGGTGATGTTATAGCTGGAACAGCTCATCCAATCTATCTTGAGCCTGAGCTCTTCGCAAATTCTACTTACTTTACAAGTGGATTGATTACCTTTCTTGACTCTATTCTTGCTAAAATATCAACAGGTGAAGGCAATAGCATAATTCGATTACAAACGCGATTCGGTGGAGGAAAAACTCATAGCTTAATTGCGGCTCATCATCTATTGAATGACCAATCCATTTTTAGGAAACACATATCTCCTATCACTTTAGAGCATGAACCGCGTATTGCTAGAATTATAGGAACCCATCTCAATCCCATAGAAGGTCGTAGAGTAAAGGATATTCAGATCTACACTCCCTGGGGAGAACTTGCATACCAATTAGGAGGATCTGAATCTTACGCGAAAGTCCTAGAAAATGACCAAAGCCGTATCTCACCGGGAAAGACCGTACTATTAACACTTTTTTCAGCAAACAACCCTACTGTGATATTATTGGACGAAATCACGGAGTTTATCGCAAAAGCGAGGGGAGTAAAAGTCAATGATTCAAATTTGGGTCTTCAAACACTCATATTCTTACAAGAATTAACTGAATGCATTCGATCGTTAAATAAATCAATTTTAGTAATAACTCTACCTGAAAGAGAGTATGAAATTACTGAGGGGAATGATAAACCCGTTCTCATTGAAATTGATCATATATTAGGGCGAATTGATTCACTAATCGTTCCTTCGGAGCGATCTGATTTATATCAAATAATCAGGAAGAAATTAATCAAAGAAATCATCGATAGTGAGGCATTAATACAAATTGTTGATAGTTATACTGAATTCTATTATCAGAACAGGAAGGAATTTCCAACTTTCTCTGTAGAAAAATCATATCGATCTCAGTTAAGAGACGCATACCCCTTCCATCCTGCAACAATTGATTTATTATTTGATAAATGGAATAAACTACCTACATTTCAGGGTACACGGACAATCTTACATGTGTTAGCAAGAACCTTGTTCGAGCTGGATCATGCAAATAATAATTTGTTATTGATTAAGCCTACAGATTTTCTTCTTCTAGAAAATTCATGGAAAGTCCTTTTTTATCGTCATCTTCCAATTAAATTAACAGAAGTTCTAAAACATGAGATAAACATATTTGAAACCTTCATTCGTTTGGAACACAAGCCTAAAAACTGGTTAGATCTAGGTAAAATGATTATATTTTCAATTTTCTTGAATTCAGTCCCCTCATTGGATGATCGCGGGATTTCTTTGCAAGAAATATGCCTAGCCACCTGGGGGCCTGATAAAGAATTGGTACTTATCTTGGAAATATTTAGTTCATTATTACAAAACCAGGAATACCTTCACCAAAGGGATAATAAAAATTACATATCAGAAGATACGAATTTTAATCATAAAGTTACAAATCTGAAAAATAAAGTTGAATCTGATGCCTTAATAGAAATCAAAAACACCTTGAATTCACAGAAGAGAAATCAATCTATCGAGGTTTATGTGTGGCCAAAATCGTCAGATGAAATCCGTGACAGTCCGAATTTGAAGCTCATTCTATTATCACCAGCTCTCCAAGATATGGATTTAAAGACCTGGGTCAAGTTGAAAGGAGACAAATTTCGTAAATATCAAAATACGATGCTATTCAGCAGACTTCATTCCCATAATTTCCATCAACTAAAGGAACTTACTCAGAAGAAAATTGCTATTAAGCGAATAAAAGACGAATCCAAAATTGAGGATTTAGACAAGAAAAGTAAACTGAAACTAAACTCAAGAAAGGTTGAATTAGAAAATGGAATAGAGTATTTTCAAAATCGAATTTACTTGGAATTCTCTGATGGTAATCATAATTATTTTCTTCATCCTCCGAAACATTCTAACACGTCGATTACAAGATGGATGATTCAACAACTAATTGAAAACGAAGTAATTGTCAATAAAATTCATCCACTTTATATCAAAGACAACTTTCTTAAGAAAGATGGAAAAATTAATACACACAGTATTCTAAATCAATTCTTGAAAAATATAGATTTTCCTAAACTATTGAATAGGAATATCTTACAAGATTCTCTATCCAAAGGAATAAAGGAGAACATATTCAAGTTTGAAGTTATATCAGATACAAAATCTGATTCAAGTTCACCTCAAGAAACTCCAATGGACTATGTTATCTCATTCACAAGAAATGAAATAATAAGAGCGCCAAATCAACATCTTCAATCGTCTGTTGAGACAGACATAAAAAAAGACGAAAAAAGTCAACAGATAGACAAGAACCGTATAACTTTAAGTTTTCAATCTCTAGACTCAAAAAAAATCCAACAAATTAAGAAAGGAATAGTCGAACCTTTAGAAACAGAGGAAGGGGATTTTAAGATTGATATAACTTTTAGAATATCCAATCCAGAGAATCTGAAGAATAAATTGACCCTACACCTGATTAAAGAAACAGTCAATCAACTCGAAGGAGAAATTACGGAGGAAGAATAAGTTAAAATTAATTCATCGGGCTCTTACTTTTCTTTTTTAGAATTAGAATTAAAATGAAGAAAAATCTTCTCCCCAGTCGAACGGTTGATAGTTTCAACTTGACAGAGCTCTTCAACGCTCGCACTTTTAATTCTCTCAATACTCCCAAAATGAGATAACAAATTCTTTCTTCTTTTTGCACCTACTCCAGGAATATTATCCAGTTCAGATTTCTGTTGTAAAACACGCCGTTTTTTATGATAAGAAACCGCAAAACGGTGTGCTTCATCTCGGGTTTGCTTCAATAATCTCAACGCAAGACTATCGATTGGAAACAAAACAGGTTTTCTTTTTTGAGGTAGGAATACTTCTTCCTCCCTTTTTGCTAATCCGATAACTGGAATTGTTAACTTAAAGGACTTTAATATTTGTCCGATCGCGTTTACCTGTGGTTTTCCCCCATCTACAACAATTAAATCAGGTAAATCTTTTGCAAACGTTTTATCCTTGTGTTTCAATCTACGATTTAATACCTCTCGCATCATTGCAACATCATTTGGTTCAGGAGGCAAAGTTTTTATTTTAAACTTTCGATACTGAGATTTATGCGGCACTCCCTCATAGAAAACGACCATTGATCCCACAGGTAACTGACCTTGTAGATTAGAAATATCGTATGTCTCAATTCTTGTGGGTAGATCCTTTAAGTCGAGTCGAGTTTTTAGCTCTTTTAAGGCATTTTTCTTGATTTCTAACTTGGTTTTCGCTTTTCGTACCTGTTCACCAAGCTGAAACCGTTTTTTCAATACTATTGGTTTAAACATTTTACGTTCTTGAATTTCAGGAATGTTGTGAAGTTGTATGGTTATACCTTGTCTTTTAGACAACCATATTTCAAGAGTTTCTTGTTCATCACTGATATCTACAGATGATTCGATAATTGGTGGAATAAAATCGGAGTCAAGATAGAAATTCTTGATGTAGCTTTTTACTATCTCAGCTTCTGAAAGAGAACTCAACTGACCCCAATTACGTTCATCTATATTAATTATTTCGTTGTCTTGAATCCAAAAGTTGAGTAAAAGATAGTGATCATCCTCAGAGATGAGGATTACTACATCTTTAGCCCTCGGAATTGCCAAGGTCTTCTGGGAAGCAATTGTCCTTTCAATTTGAGAAATTCTGTCGCGAATTTTGGCTGCACCTTCAAAATTCAGCTTTTCGGATAGAGAATTCATCTCATTATATAATATCTCTAATAGATCCTCTCTTTTGCCTTGAAGAAATAGAACTAGTTCGTTAACTATCTGCTGATAATCATCAAGAGAGATATTTCCAACACATGGAGCACTACACCTCTTAATTGAATAATCTAGACAGGCTTTTTTCGTTCTAAAACAGTAAGTTTTATTAGCAACAGGGAAAATACGACGAAGGACTCTTACAGAAGATCTCAATGCTGTAACATCTTTTTTCCTTCCAAAAAACCAATCATATGAATTTAAAGGACTACGTACAATAAAAAGGCGACTAAATTTCTCATTTTCTGAAGGAATCGTGATTTGTACCAGAGGATAATCTTTATCATCTTTCCAGTCAATATTATAACGCGGGTGATAAATTCGAATTAGATCCCGCTCACGAATAAATGCTGCTTCGCTTGATTCATGGATCTCATAGTCAAATGATTTGATATTGGCAACAAGCTCACGAGTTTTTCTATCTGGAATATCACGTCTAAAATAGGAGCTAACTCGCTTTTTCAAATCCTTAGCTGCTCCTACATAAATTACTTTACCTGAATCATCTAGCATGAGATAAACCCCGGGAAGATGGGGCAACTTTGCTAAATCAGATTGTAAAGTTGAACTTTCCACTCATATCAAATCCAATTAGATGTTTTTAGGGTGCATCCTTAGAATTTATTGGTTTTTGCTTAAGTGTGTGAAATGATATAAAATATAAGAGGCAAACCCTCATTTCAATAAATGTCTCCTCCCCCTCAAGTTAAGCTTAAAACACTCTCTAACAACAAGAAATAATGGGGATTACACCTGTGGTTAAGGAAAAAAGATATTTTTTTATGTGTCCTCCTTTTGAGATCGTAGGACGGAAAAAGCAATTAGTTGTGGGTCGACGTGGCCAATTTGAGATTTCACAGAATTTAGTCCAATACAAACTTGGGAACTCTGTGACGAACTTCCTAATCTTACATCCTTCAGAAGGACTTGGCGAATTTACCGAACTCCCACCTGATTCTAATTTTGATAGTTATCACCTTTTCAGACAAATCTGTCAAGGAAGATCAGAAATTAACCTTCTACCTAGTAGTTCAAATCAGGAACAAACCAAAACCGCCCTTGATTTCATTTATGGAAATACACTTCCATTTACAGATAACGAAATGGGACCAGGATTTTACAATCTACATTCAATTCCTCCAAATGTATATGAAGAATTTTATAGGTTAGCAGAGCAACAAGAAGACTCAATTACCACGACAGTGGCAACCTTCAATAAAAATGTGTTCATTCCATTTAAACAAAAAGTTATTGGGACTTATCACACAGATGGAGAGGCGGATGAAGAGAAATCAAAGTCTGCACTTGATGTAATTAATAGAGATTTCCCAGGATTTCTGAATCTACATCAAGACCTTCAAACTATTTTATTCAATCAAGCCGATCTTATATCTGAATATCGAAATATATCTTTCAGCATAATTAGTCCACTACTTAGAAAATTTCGTATGTTAAGCTTATTGCAAGCCGCTTTAATAACCGAAAAGAAGAAAAAGGGATTAGAAATGAGGTTTAAACCTAGAACCTACACTGTAAAAGAAGTTGTGGATTCTATATCCCCTTCGATTGTACCTAGATAGAAGTTTGGTAACCTTTAAGACTCAAAAAGATAGACCTTTAGAATCTCGAAAAGTTTGTTGATTTCGCTATAAGGGCTATAGAGTGCAGAAATGTAAGAAATACCAAATTTTGATCTAGGAAATGTTTCTTTAAAGATATCCATTATTGAAGCAAATTGGGAAAGAAACTCTACGGCTTGATCTTTGATTTCTGGTGAAATGTGAAAATCTTTTGCGCTATAAGACGTTGAAACACAGGTGTCACATTTATTGACTACAAAATGAAAAATGTACTTCTTCGTCTTAGCCTTCTCATCAGCTCGTTCAGGATTCAGATCTAGTGAGTCTAAAAAATAGTTATAGGCATCTTCCATTGCTATGCGTGTGATTTCAATTGACTGTTGGGGATCAAGAAGGAAAAGCATTCCATCGGTATTAAATGCTCTTAAAACCTCTCTCCATTGTCTTCTGTATTTTATTTCCCCTGGATTATCAATAGCAAGAATTTGATATTTTCGATAGGCTTCAGGATGATACCAAGGATATGAATCTGAACTTTGAAGTCTAATTTTCTTTTGTTCGATATTTATTTGATAGCTTTTCTTGCTTTTTATTGTTCTGACATCAGTTCCCTTCATCCGGTCAATTAACGTTGTTTTACCGACACCAGTATTTCCAAGAATTGAAATTCGGATTTTTCTATCAAACACAATGGATCCTCTGAGTTTTTAACATATTAATTTGATTAGTCTCTATTTCTTGAGCTTGACTCCCTCTATAAAAAGCTGATTTTATTACCAGCATCAAAATTTATAAGACACTAACCAGAATTTACAGCTTGGAGTGAATCCTACTGTCAAAATTTAACTTAGTTTCGGAGTTCAAGCCACGAGGCGATCAAACTCAAGCAATCCAGTTACTAGTTGATGGAATTAAAACGGGGAAAAATTTTCAAACGTTATTAGGTGTAACAGGATCAGGAAAAACTTTCACAGTAGCTAACGTAATTGAGAAGATAAATCGTCCAACTCTTGTGATTTCTCATAACAAGACCCTTGCGGCCCAACTTTATCAGGAATTCAAGGAATACTTTCCAGAAAACGCTGTTGAATATTTTGTTTCCTTTTATGATTATTATCAACCCGAAGCATATCTACCCACTCCTGATCGCTACATAGAAAAAGATTTTGACATAAATGAAGAAATAGACAAAATGCGAGCTTCAACAACCAGAAGTTTATTAGAACGGGATGATGTAGTTGTTGTAGCCTCTGTCTCCTGTATCTATGGCCTTGGCAAACCAGAGCATTACAAAAATATGAGCTTCTTTGTACAGAAAGGCATGGAGATTACAAAAGAAAAGATTTTATCCCATCTGATTGACATTTTATATGAACGAAATGAGGTAGCTCTCACTAGAGGGAAAATTAGGTCAAGGGGGGATATAATTGATGTTTGGCCAGTATACGATGACACTGCGGTTCGAATCGAATTGTTTGGGGATGAGGTTGAACGTATTTCCATAATTCACCCAGTTTCAGGTAAACGCATCTCAGAATTAGACCGTACATATATTTTTCCTGCTAAACACTATGTAAGACCAAGGGAAGAGCTACAGGCAGTCCTTGGTGATATTCGAAAGGAATTAAAAGAGCGGTTATCGGAGTTAACTAATCAAAAGAAGTTAGTTGAAGCTCAACGACTACAACAACGAACTCAGTATGATTTAGAACTAATCGATCAAATCGGGTATGCCCCGGGAATGGAAAATTACTCTAGATATTTTGATGGCCGAAAACCGGGAGAACCTCCTTCTACATTGTTTAATTTCTTCCCCTCTGATTACCTTCTAATTATTGATGAATCACATATGACAATTCCTCAGGTCGGAGGAATGCGAGAGGGTGACTACTCAAGAAAGAAGAATCTTATCGATTATGGATTTCGCTTACCTTCAGCATTTGATCATAGACCCCTCGCGTTCTCTGAGTTTGAAGAAGAAATGGGAAAAACAATATTTCTGAGCGCAACTCCTGGTCCCTATGAAATGCATTTAACTGGAAAAACTAATGTCGTTGAACAAATAATCCGACCTACTGGCCTCGTAGATCCTGAAATCATTGTTCGTTTGAATTTACCAAATCATATTGATGACCTCGTTAATGAAATTCAAAAAACAACAGAAAAAGGGGAAAGGACTCTTGTGACGACCTTAACCAAGCGAATGGCAGAGAATCTGGCTGATTATTTTGATGAAATAGGTATTCGGTCACGATATTTGCACTCTGAAATTAAAACGTTAGAACGAACCGATATTCTGCGATCACTCAGGCTAGGTGACTTTGATGTCCTTGTAGGTATCAATTTGTTGCGAGAAGGACTTGACCTCCCTGAGGTATCATTAGTTGCAATTCTCGATGCTGATAAACAAGGTTTTTTGCGAAACGAACGAGCTTTGATTCAAACAATAGGCCGAGCCTCCAGAAACGTGAATGGAAGAGTAATATTCTATGCAGATGCAATTTCTGATTCTATGGAAGCTGCAATTAGAGAAACAAAGCGCAGACGACGGATCCAACTTCGATTCAATGAAAAAGCGGGATTAACACCTAAAACTATCATCAAAGAGGTTCGTTCTCCATTGATTGAATTAGAAACGAGTTTTTCTAATATCAAGAAGGAAAAGATTGCTAAAGAAGACCTACCTGAATATCTTGATGCATTAAAAGAGGAGATGCAGCTTGCAGCAAAAAATCTCGAATTTGAAAAAGCAGCAGAGATTCGTGATATGATACTCGTTATGCAAGATCCTAAAGCAAAAACAATCCCCAAGCTAATAGAAAGGAAGAAAAAGAAAAAATAGTTATCTTACATTTCTGAACCAGTGATATAAAGTATTATCTCTGTTTGTATTGATATTAAGAAAAAATGTTTCCATTATATTCAGGTAACTGCTCCTAGACTAACTTGATACAATGCAACTTAAGAATTAATTTAAATGAAAACCATATGCTATTTCTTAACATTATTAGATGTAGAGATGTTAGGAAATGGAAGAATCAATCGCTACTGATATTACAATAATTGGTGGTGGCCCTGCTGGCTACGTTGCAGCCATTAGAGCCGCTCAACTTGGTGCAAAAGTTGTCTTAATAGAAAAAGGACATATTGGGGGCACCTGTCTCAATCGGGGGTGTATCCCTACTAAAGTCTTCGTGGAATCAGCAAAACATTGTAAATCCCTACGAGAAATGGCACGATTTGGGCTAAAATCAGAATATATAGGTGTCGACTTCCCTAGTATAATAAAACGTAAAACCATGATTGTTAAGAGACTTGTTCGAGGAGTAAGTTATCTACTAAGAAAAAACAATATTCAGGTTTTACATGGAGAAGGTAGTTTTATCGACGTACATACAATTTCAGTTTCCTCATTAGAGAAAAAATATGTAGTTACAACCAAAAAAACACTCATTGCAACAGGAAGTAAACCATTCTTTGTACCTATACCTGGAATTGATGGAGCAAAGGTTTTAACTAGTAAAGAAATGCTTGAAATTGGTAATCTACCACAAAGTTTGATTGTAATTGGTGGAGGTGTAGTGGGTGGAGAATTCGCATGTGTGTTCAGATGCTTTGAAGAAACAGATGTGACTGTAGTTGAAATGCTCCCACGTTTACTCCCAATGGAAGATGCGGATTTAGGAGAGGAATTAGAAGCATCTTTTAAGAGAATAGGCATTGGAGTTCATACAAATTCGCGTGTGACTCGGATTTCTGATACTCCCGCTGGGAATAAACGAGTAACATTTACCGATTCAGAGGGGAAAGAGGTCAACATTGAAGCTGAGTTTGTCCTCGTATCTATAGGGAGAACTCCCTGTTTAGATGGACTAAATCTCAGAGCTGCAGGGGTAAAATATGAACGAGGAGTATTTGTCAATAAAAAAATGGAGACCAATATTCCCGATATCTATGCTGCTGGCGATGTCGTGCAAGGTGTTCCCTCTCCAATGCTTGCATATACTGCATCTCATGAAGGGGAAGTAGCTGTTGAAAATGCACTCGGTCACGAAGTGGAAATGAGTTACCACGCTATTCCAAGTACAATTTTTACAAATCCTGAAGTGTCTTCTGTTGGATTATCCGAGGAAAAAGCACGTGAACTTTATGGTGAAATTCTTGTAGGAAAATTCCCATTCCAAGGTAATGGCCGGGCTATTATTGCAGGCCATAATAGGGGATTTGTGAAAGTAATACTAGATGCAAAGACCACTGAAATAGTGGGAGTACATATAATCGGACCTTTTGCGACTGAAATAATATCTGAAGGAGCTTTAGCAGTTGCAAATCGAATGAAAGCTGAAGATATTATAAAAGTAGAACACGCTCATCCTGTGGTTTATGAAGCAATAAAAGAAGCAGTTTTAGTTGCGCTTGGTCGTCCTATTCACGCGTGAATTCAGAAAGGACAATATCCTAATCCGGATCTTTGAAACTAGTACATATATACAAAAAATGAACCTCCGATTTGGTGTATTGGTCAAATTTCCCGTCCCAGTTTCCTATACAACCCTAATTTCGATTACTTCAAACATTAGATATAAAAATTGAATTTATTTCCATTCCCATGTCGTCCTACTAAATTCCTTTTTAGCTAGGAAATATCCTTGATTTTTAAATTAGAAATATATGAGTACAAGCTGGGCCTCACAATGGAAGATCAAACAGTGCAACTTATCGGACTTTTAATCTTCATAGTCACTTATATTCTAATTTCAACCGAAAAACTTCATCGACCTATTTCCGCACTACTAGGTGCTAGTGCGCTGTCCATTTTACTTATTGTTTCAGAGTGGAAACCTGAAGGTTATGAGCATTCTGTTGAGTTTCACGATATCGTATCCAAGGTTGAATGGAATACGATAATATTTATCACAGCAATGATGATTATCACAATTATCTCAAGTAAATCTGGTTTATTTCAATATGTCTCGATATTAATTGTTAGGTTTACAAAAGGGAATCCTAGAACCCTCCTCCTCTCTTTGTCACTTTTGACGTTTGTTATAAGCTTTGTTTTTGATGTAATCACAACTATGTTGATAATTGCACCCCTAACAGTCGAGATCTATAAAATCTTGGAATTTGATTTCAGGCCTACACTTATCATCGAAGCAATCACAGCAAATTTTGCCTCGATTTCATCTCTCGTTGGTAGTATACCAAACATCGTACTTGCTGAAAAAAGCGGTGCTAGCTTCCTCGATTTTGTTTTGATAATGGGTCCATTAAGTATTATTCTATTTATTACCGCCATTCCTGTTTACTATCTGTTTGCCCGTAGTTCCTTTGTAGATCCTCCTAAAATCCTAGTGGAGGATATATTTCTTCTCGATCCAAGCATTTTGGTTGAGGATCGAAGAACATTCTATGTAGTAATAATCGGTCTAATTATCCTTGTATTCGGTTTTATATTCGGAAGCGTGATTAACTTAAAAGCTGCAGAAATCGCACTTCTTATTGCCGCTAGTTTATTACTCTTTTCAGGGATGCACCCAAAGGAAGTATTTGAGGATGTTGAATGGATCTCAATTTATTTCATCATGGGCCTATTTATTCTTGTAGGATCGATAGATATACTTGGTCTCTTGGATACTTTAGGAGAAATCCTAACTCCATTTCTAGAACTTCCCTTGATTGTATCATTACCCTTCATCTCATTCGGTATCGGAATAATCTCTGCAGTTGTAGATAATATCCCGATTTCGGCTGCCCTTGCTCCTGTATTTTCCCGACTTGAGGCTGAGGGAATAGTTGGTCCAATCCAATGGTGGGCTTTGGTGATTGCAGTCAATCTTGGTGGGTATATCTTACCAATTGGAAGTCCTGCTAATATTTTAGCTATCAATCTATCAAATCGAGAGGGATCTCCAATTTCATTCATGTTATTTCTTAAGATTGGTGGTCTTCTAGGCCTAATACACCTGCTTATCGGAACAATTTGGTTACTTTTATTATCTCCGGTTTTGTAAGTTTACTTACGGGCATCACTTCTACTTTACTTTTACAAACAGATAATGTAGTCTCTTCTTCGAATTTTTTAGAACATTAGAGGGCACTCAAAATCTCGATTCTTGCCCGAAGAGGAGAATATATAAAGTCAATAGTAAGTTTCTTACATATTAGTGTAAGTATGTAACTATCATACACAAACAACCTCATCTGGAGGATTCAAAAATGGAAGATGAATTTAAGAAAGAAGAAAATGATGACAGTCCTTCCAAAGGTGAATTTGGAGAATTTAGTGAAATAAAAAATCTTTTTCGAGATTTAAAAGACGAAATTCGTGAAGAATTCCAAGATATCCGTGATGAACTTGAACAAGTAAAGGATTCAGAACCAAGATCAAGTAGGAAGGCCCGTCGAAGAGGACGATCGCGAAGTAGATCACGTTCTGACGAAGATTGGAAAGATTGGGGCGAAAATATTGGCACTTCCTTGGAACGCTATATTGGAAGTATCTTAGAATCGGTTTGGGACTCTGTGGATCAGTCAGTTGGTTCTTTATTCCATTCTTCATCAGGTTCTAAAAGACGAGGACGAAAGCAAGAGAGAACAGAGCACTACCCCTCGATTCCAGAAAAGGAGTTAGAAGAATTTTATCAACGAGGGGCCGAATTATTAAGCGCATTATCTGATCAAAAACGATTACAAATGTTAAAAGAGCTGGAACAGGAACCTTTACGTCAATCTGACTTATCTGAAAAAACAAATATTCGAGGAGGAAATTTTAAGCACCATATTACTATCCTAAAAGATGAGGGTTTGGTTCATCAAGAAGGTGTAAGAGAAAGGTACATGCTAACCTTTGCAGGTCGTGAGGCGTTAAAGTTAGCAGAATTTCTTTATCATAGAGCAAAAAAACCAGTTGGTGTACCAATTCAAATAGATGAAGATGAATCTGACAAATACGAGGAGGAGTAGTATATTGATAGAACTTGGATTAGGTGATCAAGTTTATTCATGGCAAGGAGATCATTCATTCCTCAATGAGAAATACTTCCAAATTAATGTAAATGGAAAATTAAATCTACTGGAACTAAGAGGAACGAGTAAAATACATGGAGTTGTTCTTGTTGGCAAAATAAGCATTATAGTGGATTCAGTAATATATACACAGTCTCATGGTGCAATTGGTGAAACTACTGAATTTGTAGGCTCTAGTTTGGCCATCCTTGGGATGAATATCAATTCAATTCAACAATCACTTAAGGAAGAAATCGATCCAAATCACTCTGAGTCTATAAAAACAGAAGCAGACCAATTAATTACCAAATTACGAGATAGTTTAACCAACAAAGTAACCAATGTACAATTTGAGGAAGATTCTGATGGAAGCTATGTTATTTTTGGTAAAAGCGACCTATTCTTAGTTGGATCATCCAATGAGCTTGTGGTGGTACATAAAAAGAAGATTTCAGTACGGAATGGAGAAACTTCTCTTGTTCAGGTTGATCCTAAAGAAGGAATTATAATTGCAAATGATGATGAATGTATACAAATCGGTTCAAAGGGTAAGGGTTCCGATCTTTCGATCCTAGGAAGTTTAGGAATAAATTTTGCTTCAAAAATATTAGATTCAATCATATGGGATTAATTATCTAATCCAGCTTCATATATTTTCATTTTCACTCCCCTCTCTCTGTGAAATCTATTTAACCATTCACTAATTCTATTGCTTTGGTAGAAACATTCGTTTTTCTCCTATTTTTTTTGTGAATGAAACCAAGAACAAAGTTTAATTTACCTATAAAATGCTGACAAATACCTTGTCATACAACCAATTCATGAATCCAGTAGTGTTAGCAACTCCCATATCAGGTATTCGACTTGTAAATTCATGGGAATCAAAGATATCTTTGAAAAACCAAATATTCCTTAATATAGGTCAACCTGATCTACCTACACCCGATTATATTAAAGAAGCAGTAGTACAAGCACTTGAAAAAGACAAAACCAGATATACGAATATTTTGGGGGAAAAATATCTACGTGAGGCTATTGTTGAATTCCAGAAAGAATCTCATAACCTTAGTTATTCATCAAATGAAGTTTTAGTCACGGCTGGAGGGCAGAGTGCGATTTTTGCAGTCTTGAACTCCATTTTGTCCCCAAAAGACAATATTGTTATTCCATTCCCTAGTTATCCACCTTACCTCAACGTAGTTAAGTATTGTAGATCGAAAATTATTCCATTAGAGACAAAAGGAGAAGAGGATTTCGATATAAATATTGAAAAACTGGAGGTAATCCTCAAATCCAATCCAGTAAAGGTTTTTTTGTTAATCAGTCCAAGTAATCCGACTGGTACCGTCATCCCCTTAAGGACTTTAGAAAAGATTGTTGATTTATCCATTAAATACAACTTCTTAATTATCTCTGACGAAATATACAGCGATATAATATTTGATAAACTTCCTTATACTTCTATAGCTTCCTTTCCAGAAGCTCGGGAAAGAACCATCATAATACAAAGTTTCAGCAAGATGCTATCCATGTGTGGGTTTCGGATTGGTTATATTTTAGCTCCTACACCAATAATTGACCAAGTTAAGGTAATTCATCATACCATGACTATTTGTGCAAATAATCTTGCTCAATACGCAGCGTATAAAGCGTTAGAAGATAAAAAACAGCTAAAAAACTCAATATTACATTTAGTTCACACTTATCAAGATCGTCGCAATTTGTGTATGGGAATTCTCAAAGAATCCGCCTCTTTTTCTGTTTCCAAACCTCGTGGGGCATTTTACCTCTTTCCCAAGGCCGATAGTATCAATATGATTGAATTTTGCCAATGGTTGAAATATAACTATGGAGTTACTACAGTTCCAGGTTCTTATTTTTCATTGGAACAGATTAAAGAACATCACCAGTACTTAAGGATTTGTTACACAGCCGAAAAAGAAAAATTAATGCTAGGTATGAATAAAATAGTTTCAGCGATTGAAGCATTTAAGAAAAAGTAGTTAATTGGGAATAAGAATTGAGTGACAGAAAAACATGTTCTAAATGTCAAGAGCCATTATATGCAAGCTATAAGAACAAGTATTATTGCATCAAACATCTAAAAGAATTCCTTTTGGAGGAGAAAACCTCTTCACACCTCCCCAAGAAACAGGAGTCAATTTAATCTCTTTAATATTGATCAGAGATTATATTCTCAGCCTCTGAGGGAAAGTTACCCTCACTTAAATTTCGATAATAAGAAAAGTTTCTTAAAAACCCAAAGATGAGATGTTAAATGAACTCTAAATCAAAGAGTAAGTTCTCCTTCTCAAAGTAAAAGGTATGAGTGGTTCTTATCTTGTCCGCACCAAACGATATTCTATTTGAAATCCCTCATTATAGTCAATACAAAATTGTTGTCGCTGGCGACGCATTAGTCGGAAAAACACAACTTGTTTCCGTCTTTACTAAACGTGATTTTGAACATAAACCCACTGCTGGAGCTGATATCTCTTTTATTAAGCTTACAAGTCCAAGTGAAGGAAAAAGTACTACTACAGCTATTTTTTGGGATCTCTCTGGACAACCTGCCTTCCACAAAGTTCGCCCGATTTTCTATGAAGGAGCTCATGCTGTAATCTACGTTTTTGACATTACCAGGGAAAGCACGGTACTTTCTCTTCCCAGTTGGTTTAAAGAAGTAAAAAAAGTACTTCCAGATAGTCCAGCTGTGTTGATTGGTAATAAAGTAGATTTAGAAGGCGATCGACAAGTTAGTGACGATATTGGACAAAGATTCGCTGATAAGATGCATGCTCAGTACTTCCCTACATCTGCAATCCAGAATAAAGGTGTGGTTGTAGCTTTTGCATCCGCTATTAGACGTGCTGTTTCATATCGAGATCTAAGTTAATGGTGATAATCTTAATTTAATTGCTTTATCAATTCAGCAATCCGAGAATTAATATTCTTTAGCCTATTTGAACTTAATAGATCAATATAGGAGATATGGTTTTTATCCTCATTCGTGTAATACTTCCAATTGGCTGCATACGGGTCACAAATGAATCCTTTTTTCGCCAATTTTTTTGTTAATTGGCTAATAGTCCTTATCAGTTGAAGATCATCCTGTATTGTATCACCCTGAACTTCTTCAACGATTAGAGTAGGAAATTCTCTCTCGAAAGCTTCAATTTTGGCAATTCCAATTACTTTTGGGGTGATAAACCGATACTTCGGTATTTCAGGCTCTAAATTGATTTTTTTGAGAGTAGATAAAAAATCATTGATACAAAAATAATGAATAAGTAATTGTGTGAGATGGCGAGAATAGTAAGGTTTGTACATCAATCTACCAACTTGTTCAGACGGAAAACTCCACCCAAAAAGAACGCTGGAACCTCCTGGATAAAATCGTGTCCCAATTAGTTTTTTCCCGAGTTTTTCTTTAATTATTTCGATTTTCTCGGGATTAAGAAATTGACCACGTGAGAACTGAACAACACTCTCAACTAATTCAAGGTTTTTTTGGAGTGCATAGTAGGAATAGTTATTCTTAAATTCAGGAAGGATGCTAAATGTTGGGGGACACATATACTCTTTGACCTATACCCAATCTGCCGAGTCTATTTTTGTTGGAAGATATGTACCAGTCATATATCGCCAGTTCTTACTTGCTAGCGCTTGAATTTCTGCTTTTTGTTTTGTATTCTTCATGATGAGAATTTGCTTTTCCCATTCAGGTCTGGATTTAACAAAATCCTCTTTCAATAAATCATCAGCACGCTTAATGTCATTATCTGTCATTTTAATAAGTACGGATTTTGGAATTTGATATTCTTCAATATCAGAAGGTAATAAGCCTAACCACCGAATATCAGGAACCGCTAGCTCCACACTCTCAAAGCTTAATGCTTTACTTCCAATGGAATATACCCTTAAGATATCTAGTCCGTATGGATCAGCATCTAAGAATCCTAAAATTGGAATTTTCAACTCTTGGTACATTTTCTTAATAAATAGTCTAGTGGCCATATCAGGTTGTCCAGAGGCGGTAATTAGAATACAAGGTACGTAATTAAAGAATTTATCTTCTGCTAAATCTTGGAAAACTGCATCCTTCTCAATTACGAGAATAAATTCCGCATCGCTTTCAAAATTATCTACTTGATCTAGCATTGGTGTAATCGCGTGGCCACCTAATCCCTTTGTACAATCGATTTGATCCCCACCTTCTCTGAATGTCAATCTACCAATGACTTTTCCTTTAGCTGTTGCAATGACATTTAATGAATTTCTGGACACACGTAATAATGCTCCAAGATCCTCAATTAATCCGTCTGAAACTCTTTGATTTCCAAATAGGTTCACATCACGATAAAATAGATGCCTTTTTGTGGCGTGTTTATCTGTTGCAAGAATCTCAGTTACATATCTCATTAATCCAGTTAGTTGAACCACACTTTGAACACTACTCAGATGACGAAATTGTCTATCAACAACATTACTTCCCAGTAGCACCATTCGTGAATTATTATCATATCCAACATTCTCAGAACTTCGAGATGGAATCCTAAATGCGGCGTTCTTAGGATCTTCAGCTATTTCATCCAAAAATTCCAATGCTACTCTATTTAGACGGGATCTTGCTTCTTCTGCTGGAACATTATCTACTTTTAGGATGGAAACAGGTAAGTCCACTTCGGAATCGGTAACATCTTCCCTAATTTTTCTAAGTCCCGTTAAGTTAATTTTTCGACGAATCTGTAAAACTACGTCTCCTTCTTCCGTCATATCCCACAATTTAGAAATGTTCTGTTTCGTTAGGACTTCAAAGGTTTTTGACTTCTTCAAACCGTAAAAAATCTGTAATTTTTCAGATTTAAGGCCAAGAGTACTCTTAATAAGCCCAATAATTCCTTGAATTGTATCTTTTTGTTCCATCTCAACTTTTATTACTTTATTTGTAAAAGAATAGTCTTCTAAAACAATATTATATTTACGTTTCTCGGACATTTCAATTTCCTCCCATGTAAGAGTCTAATTGACCCAGAACATCTGTTTTTCTACGTAAACGTATATTTGATCGTATTTTTTTGATTTTCGCGGCCGATAATCCATGTGTTTTCTTCAAATCATCATCAGGCCAGTAAATAAAATCAATTATCCTCGTTACCCCTTTCTTTACTAATTCTTGAGCCGATGGTATTGGAAGCTCTGCTAATTTTACAACAGGTGTTTCTAGGTCAGAGATACAGGCATTCAATAATTTCCCTGGTACTAACTCATTAGGTATTAACTCCGCATACCTTTTGCCATAGAAATACAAATCCTCAATATTTGTAATTCCAAACTCACCTAATGGTTCGTAGTATTGCTCAGAGAGGCGGATAAAATTCTGGATTGGTGTTCCGAGATTCTTCTTACGTTTCAGGTCTGTCAGATTAACCTTTCTATATTTAGAAATTTCGTATCTCTTAACTTCAAGAATTTCTGCTAATTCATCCTTATTCCAGAATAAAAACTCTATGATCGAAGTCAACCCCACATTAAATAGGAGTGGGATCTTTTCAGGAAAAGTTTCCTTTACAAGGGGTAATACCGCTACAGGTTTTTCTAATACACGTTTGACTCCATCGATTGCTGGTATAAGGGATTTTGGGCATCTTTCTAAATCTAGTCTAAAGTACAGATCAATAACGTTATCAACGCCAAGTTCCTGGATTTTTGAGAGTTGATTGGGAGTGAAAGCTCGCAGAGATGATAGTTTTACCCTGAACTCTGACTCTGTTTTTTTGTGTGTTAAAATATCTACTAAATTTACCGAGTTCCTGGCAAAATTATATGTTTCCTCGGATAATAAATTAGTTGGTCCTTCTAATTGAGAAAATTCAGTCTGAATTAGATTATAAACTGATGTAATACCGTTGAACGCAAGTGGAACTACATTAGAGGAGGGTACAAGTGAGTAGTAAGCAAGTGATGAGTTCAAGGCATCTCGTAGACCATTTAATCTAGATTTAAATTGGTCAGATGCATCGATTGTTTCGATCTCTATGAAGAGAAGATCTTCTAAAGTATTAACATTATGAGACGACAATTCATCAAAATCAATAAACCCAGCCTCAACGACACTAGATATAGATATTTCAGTGTCAAATGTACTTCCTGTGGCCTTAAAATCAAAGCTTTGCTTAAGCTTATTCACCTCTTCAGTCTTCATCCGTAAAATAGTTGATATTCCATCATTAGGCCCAGAAAACCAAGTGGAGAGAGTATTAATCCCCGAATTTGACAATTTTCTTAACTCTGCAACTTGAAAATCTTCTGAAAGTCTGTTTATTGGACTATCAAAAATTTGGAGAAATTCGGTTACTCCTTCTAGTTGGGTAACAATTGAACTAAACATAATTAATGATTGTAGTGAAGTAATATTCTTGTCAGAAAGACTTTCGATTGTTTTAGAGGGTAATTGATCCGAGAATTTTGTTAAAGGTATTGCTTCTTCCTCTAGCTTCTTCATTAGTGTAGCAAATGTAATATCGTTGAGAACAGAGCGTATTTTTGGGAAGGATGCCGAAACAAGTGATGCCAAATCTCGATGGGTTAATTTAATGAAGTCACCTACATGGAGCACAGATTTTTCCTTAAGCGGGAAGAACCATTCTACTGGAAGTGAGGGAATAAAACTGATAGGTATTGATAATAGTTGTTTTAGCTCCTCAAAATTTAAGGTGTCTAACTCCGAGTAAAAAGTTTCAGGAGACTGGTCTAATATCGTAGTCAACTTTTCTATGCCAGTGGAATAAGCATCTCTTATTGTATCTATTTTCTTTTGTTTTAATAGTTTTACACGTTCATTATTTGCCCCCAGAACTAGGTATAGGGGAACA
This sequence comes from Candidatus Hodarchaeota archaeon, assembly GCA_016840035.1. Lineage (GTDB taxonomy): Archaea > Asgardarchaeota > Heimdallarchaeia > Hodarchaeales > Hodarchaeaceae > Hodarchaeum. The sequence continues at coordinate 65,915 of JAEOTC010000031.1, forward strand.
GATAAGATTGTAAATAGTTCACTCCACAGATCAGATGTAATTCGGATTATTTTCTCTTTTTGTTTTTTCAAGAATAATGTCTCATCAATGCTGGCTAGTAAGTCATATATGGTTCTTAATTTCTTATCCTTGATTTTGGTTAAATAATCAGATGGAAATTTTATTTTATCCACAGAAAGTCCTTTTAATAAACTTATTATCTCATTGATTCGAATAGATTCCTGAATTTTCTTTATTCTATCAATTTCAACCCCAGTTTTCTGATTCAAATCCTCCCATGAATCTATCATCAAATCAAAAATTGTAAATATGTTCTTTTTATGAAATGCGTTAACTTCAGATGAATTAATGATTGTACTTGTCTCAATAGGCATTTCAAGTACTAATCGAGCATCGAGTATGGTTTGCCATTCCAGATCACTATCCTCTATCGTCTTAGGAGTAGCTGTATAATAGAGGTCAGCCAAACTTTCGATTCCATATCGGGCAAATTTCCTAACGGTGTTTTTATCGAATAATGAGATTTTAGTTAAGGGGATCATCTTTTCCTCCTTAATTGTCTTGATATTTGTAAAGTTCAAATCTTGTTTCATTGTTTTCAGTACTTCTGAATCTATCTCAATTATATTAGTAAGTTGTTCATCTGAAGTGGTTAAAAAGTCGTAAATTGAGATAATATTCTCTTCAGCCAAAGAACGGTTTTGTTTTCTAGATAGACCTTCGATAATAGAAGCAGAGGTCTCTGTAGACTCCCTCAATTTTAGGAGATTGACTTTCTTCCGAAGATTCTCGACATTCTCTGGAGGTGTATCCAAAACATTTGACAGTTCGTTTGGCGATGATATCAAAAAGCGTAGAATTGTGTCAAGTCTATAATTAACAAGTTTATCCACATATTTCTGGGGAATAATACCGTTGAGATAAGTGATAGGGAGATCAAGTGATTCAACACTTTTCTTGACATAGGGAAAATCTAAATCATCTTCCTCATCTAACATATCCTCATTTGCACTAAAGTACAGATCCTCTACAGTTTCGATACCATAATTAGTTAACGTCGAAATTGTCTTACGATTGTAACCAGCAACTTGTTCTAAGGGCATACCATGCTCTTTGATTGCAACAGCTTGTTTGAGTTCATCTATTTGTTTAAGTGTAACTTTTAGAATGGTTTTTAGCTCATTCGGAGGCCAGTAAATTAGTTTAATGATCTGATCAATTCCATTATTAGCTAAACCCTCCAAACCATCATGAGAAACCCGTATTTGCGATTTATCAGAACTACCCTGTAATTGAATCATAGCAATTGGGGTTTCTAGTATTCTTTGATATCGTTCAATTTTTTTCCATTTAACACCCATTACTCCGAATGTTTGCTTATCCGCACAAAAATAAACGCTTTCTACTGTGGAATATCCCCTAGATTTTAAAGTTTTCATTTCAGCAGCAGTAAATACCCCGAGGTCTATCAGAGCCATTCCTTCGGAAAATTTTGGTATGTTGTTGGTTAATTCTGATACGTAATCTGCATCCCGGCCTAATATTCCAGCAATTTCATCTGGAGACCATGTGAGAAAATCAATGAATGACTTTATCCCACCAGCTCTCAAACTATTTACCCATCTTGGCCGAATATGCGATAAACGGGTTATAGGGGTATTAAAGAGCTCAGTTAGCCTATTAGTTTCTTTTTGGCTTAAGTTTAGATCTTTTATCTCTTCGTCCTCATAAGGAAGACTGTAATATAACTCTTGGACGCTCAGGCCTGATTCAAATAATCTAACCCATGATTTTTGTTCTAGATTATTCTTTAGGATGGAAATCGGACGTTTCTTCATCTCGATTTGATTTTGTATTCCCTCGAAAGTAATTTTGCTTTTAATATCCTCAATAATTTTATAAGAAATCCCTGATTTTCTGTGTAAATCATAATCTGGCCAGATCAGGAAATTAATAACTTTAGATATTCCCAAATGATGCAGTAGCCTATAGTATTTACTGGGGATTGGTAAATAACATATAGGTTCATTTAATTGCCCTAACATCTCTTTAACTTTATCAGATAGGATTTTGGGCTTGATCTTGTCTTGTGAGACGACTGAAATCAACTCTTCAAGACACAAAATATCTAAAGACTCTAATTTACCGGCAATAGAATTATCTAGAAGACTAATTGGTGTTCCATAAGTTCGTTTTATTGTTTCTAATACTAGTGGGTCCATTCCTTCTATTTTTCGTAATTCCTCTGTCGAATGACTAATGAAGTCAAAAATTGTAGATATTCCATTTTGAATTAGAACTCGTTCTAACTCTAAATCGAGCCAATATGCTCTTTTAATAGGTACTGGATCAAACGCTGCATTAATCTCTTCAAGAATTTCATCTTGTTTAAGTAATATTAAAGAATCTATCAACCCTCGTACAATGAGTAGCTCCTTTTCATCAGTTAATAGAAAATCAATGAAACCTTGAACATTTAATCTTTCCAAATCAGATATCATTGATTTCTGAATTCCTGGGATTCTAAATAATGATGATTCATCATTATACGACTGTAGAATCTCCTTCAGTTTATTCTTAGACTGAACAATTAAATTATCTATTAGCTCGTTCAATTCTGCAAGCTTTTCAGAGGGCGAATTCAGAAAATCCTTGATTTTCGAGATTTTTCTACCCCGCAATTTGGGTGTAACCTTGTAATCCATCCAGTCAAACGTCGAAGCACCTATCACCTTTTCTGGATCTATATATTCTCCTTTCACCCCCGCACGAATTTCTTCTTTTGCGTTTTCAATCAAACGAATTGCTAATTTTGGCATGGAGGATAGTTTTTCAGGGAACGATACGAAGTAGCCTAAAATAGTACTGATTTTTGCACTTTTCAAAACCTTTTCTATATCGCTTGTTAACCAGGGGAGAAGATTCAAGGCGAAAGTATCTTCAGAAGCAAAATTGAGAAATTCATCAATTGCTTTAAGCTTTGTCTCGTAAATAAGCTTCTCAGGAAAATCGTCCACTTCACGAAGCTGTGATGTTGGTGTAGAGAAGAAATCAAATGTGTTTACTATCCATCGTTTATTAAAAGCCTTATGGATCGTGTTACTCGTTCTATACTTCGAAAAATCTCGCTCAATTCCTTTAGAGAAGAATTCAAAATCCCGAATTATTGGAGAACGATATGTTTGTTCTTGTTTAGTTACAGTCTTTCTTACGATTGCATCTATCCTTTCCACTGACATCCCAGTGATAGCATTTAGTTCTGGGACAGGTGTTCGTAAAAAATGGTAGATTGTTTGGATGCCATTTTCTACAAGTTTAAGGTGAATATCCATAGGAAGCCATTCACCAACTGTAGATATTTGAGGACTAGGAGGGTACGATCTTCTTACTAGTCGTGGGATGGCTGATGCAAGCGCTTTCTGTAATTTGGAAATCTCCTCTCCTGAAGATAACAAATAGGGAGAATTTTCGGTTGTTAAAATGTGTGATAAGTTTTGAATTACCCTTGGGGCTGCGCTCTCAAATCGAGATTGTCTCTGTCTTTCCCTTCTTTCTCGTTCGGCTCTTCCAAGATGTTGACCTAATCCCCTTGCTAATTTTTTCAAGACACGGTTGATCTGATTACGAAGTTCATCAACATCTGCGATATACTCTTTGCTTGTCTCAGGAAAAGGAATTTTGGAGGAAACCACTGATACTACAATTGCAATAGGTGCTTTGTTGATATTAATCTTATAATTCTTCCAGTTCATTTTCTGAACACATTTAGAGATAATATCATTTCCCGCACCAAACAGTAAGGGGATTCTATTGGCAAAACGGTAAATTTTTGGACTTGCACCCCTAGCTCCTTCCTCTTTTGTTAAATTCGGACCACCATAAGCTAAAGCTGCCTCTACAATAAAAGGATGACCACTATAGGCAGAAATTTCACCAAAAGTAGCTTTTACAAATTGAGGGGATAATTCTTTACTGATCCCCTTTTCCAATAATTCATATCCAAGGGGAGATAATGAATCGCCACTAGGTCGTTTAAAAGAGAAATATTTCTTTTCTTTCTTCTTTGTTTTATCGCGTTCAGGGACTGTGAATCCTTCATGAACGATTCTTCGAATTGCAGTGGCGCTAAGTTTCTTAGGGTCTGTTTGATGCTCAATCTTAACAAAATCTAAAAAATCACGAGCTGTCTTAGGGCCAATTCCTTGAAAATGATCTTGTAAGAAAATCTCCATTGTCTCACTGCTAGTGACACTTAATTCCCGTTTAAATTGCGTAATATCTGTTCCCCAAGGATGAACCTTCGCAATTTGAGGATAGTTTGGCATCTCCTCGACAACACGTTCCAATTCAATTGGAGATTCAGAATCAGGATACTGGATGTAAAAACTAGCATATGGAGTAATCATTGCTAGTTGAGAGAAATAGTCGTAAATATAACGAGAAGCGAGATTCCAAGCTCCAGTGAAGGTGACAGATACTTCAGTACCAGATTCATCTATCGCTTCTGCGGTATTCTGCGGAATTTCACGTTGAGTGAGTATTATCGGCTCATTCTCGGCTAAGTTAATCATCAACTCATGATAACTTGTAAAATCTTCGTTTATATATTTGGATTTAATGACTAGAGGTAAGTCCACTGATGACATCGCATTTAATAATACCATCTTCGCCCCTAGACCGAATCGTCCTCGTGATTGTCGAGCTCCATAATTACTGCCTGTTAGAACTCTACCAAAAAGAGGAGGTATAAATTCTGACTGGATTCCACTCCCATTATCCTTGACAGTTAATCTGAGGAAGTCTAGTTTTTCAGAGGACTCGAAAGAGCTTATATTGAGTAGCTTTGCGATTTCTTCTTTCTTTAATTTCTTAATTGTGACATGGAGTTCTGGTAAATGACCCATCCTTTCTGCAGCATCTAGTCCATTTTCAACTAATTCACGAACACTTGTGAAGACTACCCTCATACTGTTATCGAAACCCGCGATTGCTTTGTTATCCTGGAAAAAGTCTGCTGCGGATCTTCTTACTACCTTTTCACTAGCAATTCCTTTCTTATTCGACTTTGAGGCAGGTACCATTTAAGCATCTCCCTTGTTAGAATTACCACTAGCTATTAACGCAACGGATGAAATTTTCACACCACTCTCCTTTTCCAAGCGCATTAAAGTGACTCCAGAGGTTGCACGGCCTATAGCACGTATGTCTTTCATCTGCATCTGTATTAATTTCCCATCATTTGCCACCATTAATAGAAGATCGTCCTCTGTAACACTTTTAACTGCTATCACATCACCATTTCGTTCTGTTACTTTAATATTGATAACTCCTTTTCCATTACGTCGTGTTACACGATATTTATCAAAAGTAGAGCGTTTTCCATAACCATTTTCGCAAACAGTTAATAAAGTTCGATTTTCATCGACAATAGCTAAGTCTACAACAGAATCATCTGAATTCAGTCTAATTCCCATAACTCCCAAACTGCTTCTCCCGACTACACGCACATCTGACTCTTTGAAACGAATGGCCTTTCCCTTCTTAGTAGCTAAAATGATTCCTCGATTTCCATCTGTGACCTTTGCACCAATTATGTTATCATCTTCCCGTAGTTTTTGTGCAATAATCCCAGTAGAGCGAATATTTTCGTATTCTGAAAGAGAAGACTTTTTTATTAACCCATTTTTGGTCGCTAAAATCAGGTAATGGTCTGGAACGAATTTTTTAACACGAATCATCCCTACAATCTTATCACTCCTATCCATTCTAAGTAAATTAACAATATTAACCCCTTTTGTCACTCTTTGCCTAGAAATGGGAATTCCAAATCCACGAACACGATAAACACGCCCTTGCACAGTGAAAAATAAGATGGTGTCATGAGTTGAAGCAACAATCATTTCCTGTAGAAAATCATCCTTTCCGATTTCCATTGATTTGATTCCTTTTCCCCCACGGTGCTGTGAATTATACACATCAGTAGATATTGATTTAATATATCCATTTGATGTTAATGTAATCACTATATCTTCTTCTGTGATGAAATCCTCTTCAGTCTTATCTGTCCAATTTTCATATCCATCAGAGTCATCTAAAACAATCATTGTTCTTCTAGGATCACCATATTTCGATTTAATAGTATCAATTTCGGATACAATAATCCCCATGATCCGTTCTTCACTGGCTAATATATCTTCATAATCCTTTATTGCTTGAAGAACTTCTTTATATTCTTGTAAAATTTTATCCCGATCAAATCGAGTTAAACTTCTGAGTGGTAACGCGAGAATATCCTTCGCTTGGATTTCAGACAAAGAAAACCTGTTTATCAAAGCGGATTGCGCTTCAGATGCGTTAGAAGATCCTCTGATGAGCTCCACTACATCATCAAGATTCTCAACAACAATTTTTCTCCCCTCCAAAATATGTGCTCTCTCTCTGGCCTTCTTTAGATCGAACTCAGTTCTTCTCACAACAACTTCATGCCTATGATCAATGAATTGAGTAAGAAGCTGCTTCAAATTCAGATTTTTTGGTCTTATCTTGACCTCATCACCAACTTTGGCATCCACAAGAACCATATTCTTGATAGAATAAGAGGTCTGCATCGGTGTAAATTTAAATAAGCGATTTAACACTACTTCAACATTAGCAGATTGTTTTAGGTTGACAACAATACGTGTACCACGAATGATATTGGATTCATTTTTCACGCTACCAATCTCTGGAAATTTTCCTGCTTCCTTCATCCGTTCAATTATATCGACTAAACCACGATGTTCTATCGTATCCTGCCGTTTTACTAAATATGGAACCTCAGTAATAATAATGCGAGTTCGATTCTTCTTTTCCTCTATATCGTACTTTGCACGTAAGATTACATTACCAGTTCCAGTATGATAAGCCCGTTTGATCCCTCCAGTTCCAAAGATTACACCTCCAGTCGGAAAATCAGGACCTGGGATGTACTTCATTAACTCTGATATACTAATATCTGGGTCTTTTATAACAGCTTTCACTCCGTCTAAAACCTCACTTAGATTATGAGGAGGCATGGAGGTAGCCATTCCCACGGCAATTCCCATAACTCCGTTAATTAGAAGATTAGGAATTTTTGCTGGAAGCACTACTGGTTCCTTATCTAAACCATCAAAATTGTCAATTAGATCCACAGTATTCTTGTTGATGTCCATTAACAGTTCATTTGCGATCTCCGCCATTCTTGCTTCCGTATATCGTTGTGCAGCTGCAGGTTGTCCGTCCATACTGCCAAAATTTCCTTGACCTTGGATCAACGGATATCGGAGGGAAAATGGTTGTGCTAATCGTACTAATGCATCGTAAACGGCATTTCCTCCATGAGGATGATATTTTGCACTCGTTTCCCCGATCGTACGTGCACATTTTCTGGGTGGTCTATTATGAGTCAAACCCAAGTTGTGCATAGCCCACAAGATTCGCCTATGTACAGGTTTTAAACCATCTCTTACATGTGGAAGAGCTCTACTTGTAATTACAGACATCGAATACTCCAAATAGCTTTTGGACATAGTTTTTTCAATAGGAGTGATTCTAATATTACTACTCATCTTTAATACGTCCCTCAAGTCATTAGATATCTAAATTTTGCACTTCCAACGCGTGAGTCTCGATGAACTCTCGCCTAGGGGCAACTTCCTCTCCCATCAACGTAACGAACATTCGTTCTGCATCAATAAGATTTTTTCTTGTAACCTGGAGAAGGGTTCGTTTTTCAGGATCCATTACAGTTTCTCGTAGCTGAATGGGATTCATTTCACCAAGACCCTTGAATCGACTGATCTCAGGTCTACCACCCCAAGTTTGAATAATCTCGTCTCGTTCTTGTTCGGAAAGTACATAAATTTCCTTATTCCCTTTTTTAACTCGGAATAATGGCGGTTGAGCGATGTAGAGATAACCTTCATCAATTAATTCGGGCATATATCTGAAGAAAAAAGTTAATAGTAAGCAGACGATATGATGACCATCGATATCGGCATCCATGAGTAACACAATCTTATGATAACGAACTTTCTCTATTTTGAAATGTTCCTTATAACTCGCTCCAATAGCGCGAATAATTTCAAGAATTTCCTTGTTTTTCATTGCCTTTTCTAATCGGGCTTTTTCAACGTTAATGACTTTTCCCCGAAGGGGTAAAATCGCTTGAAACTCTGAAAAACGTCCTTCTATTGCACTACCCCCTGCAGAATCACCTTCGACAAGGAATAACTCGCGTTTAGCTGGATCTGAAACAGCGCAATCCACTAATTTTCCTGATCCTTTTCCTTGTGTTTTTCTGACAGCTTCTCGAATTTGTCGAAACCTCATTCGAAGAGTTGCAGCAGCTTCACACTTTTCAATAATACTCCTGGAACTATCAGGATGTTCATCAAGAAACTTAAGCACATTTTCATATACACAACTCTCTACAACCCCTTTCACTTCGCTATTGCCTAATTTACTTTTTGTTTGGCCTTCAAATTGAGGATTCATTATTTTTAATGAGACTACGGCAACCAGTCCTTCACGTACATCATTTCCAGTGAATATTGACCTTTTTTCCTTTAATCCCTTCTTTAGATGAGAATTTTTAATGAGTTGCTCATTCTTCAATACATATGCATTTAATGCTCTTGTAAGGCCTGATTTGAATCCAGATAAGTGTGTTCCCCCATGCCTTGTATTTATATTATTAGTAAAAGTGTTAATTAAATCTCTCTCTGATCGATCATAAGCTAGGGCAACTTCTACTTGCATTTTCTCAATATTTTCGTCAAAATAAGGCATATCATCGTGAACACGATTAGTTACGAGTTGATCAACATAAGCCTTAATTCCCCCATCAAAATGGAAAATCCATTCATTTACTGGCAAATCTTCGTCAGTAACCTCATCATCAACTTCTACATCAGGACTTTCATCTTGAACAGATTCAGTTTGTGGTTCGGAATCTGAAGGTTTATGCTTTCTTTCATCAATTAGTGTTATTGTAAGCCCTTTATTCAAAAAGGCTAATTCACGTAGACGATTACGAATCGTAACAACTTCAATTTGCGTTACTTCGAAGATCTCAGGGTCTGGAATGAAGGTTATATGAGTACCACTCTCGTAATCCCATTCCTCCTCAATAGTAATGACACCATGAGAAATTGTTTCACCTCTCACGTACTCTTGCATCTGAACTAAGTTGTCTCTTTTAACTTTTACCTGCATCCAACTAGATAATGCATTCACAACAGCTATCCCAACTCCATGGAGTCCACCACTAACCTTGTAAGACTCATGATCAAATTTCCCCCCTGAATGCAGTCGTGTGGTAACAAGTTCCAGAGAAGAAATATTATAATCGGGGTGAATTTCAGTAGGTATTCCCCTACCATTATCTTGAATAGTAATTGATTCTTGTCCATGCTCTGTCTGACTTAGTATCACTTTAATACTATCACAAAACCCAGCCATTGCTTCATCGACTGAATTATCGACAATTTCCCAAACCAAGTGATGAAGCCCATTTTCATCAATACTTCCAATATACATAGCAGGTCGGCGACGAACCGCTTCAAGACCTTCTAGAACCTGTATACTACTTGCACCATATTCACTTGACAAAATTTAACACCGATGGTCCCGAAAAATGAAAATAAACACAAATTCAACATGTGTTTTTTTTGAAATGAGTAAAAATTACATTTAACTCAGTTATTCGGTGAAGAACTCCCTATTTAAATCTTCTTATAACAATTCATCCATTTTTTTGGCTAATTACTTGCGTCTAATTCAACCAAAACTGATTTTATTTATTTTATTACGAATAAATGGAAACTGTTCAATCAAAAATCTCATAAACGAAAAAAAAACTACTATTGACCTAGAAATAACCTAGCACATAAAGATTCATCGAGATCAGCTGCTTTCAAGGCATCACAAGTCTTTTCGATTTCATATTTTACTCTGAAATTTTGTACTTTTAATTGGGTCTCAGAGACTTTTACGATACTATAACTAGCATCAGGATTTTCATCTCTGGGTTGTCCAACACTCCCCGGATTAACCACATAACGGTTATTGTGTTCATATTGAAACGCCCAATGTGAATGTCCTATGGCGATAAAATTCCAAACATCAAGCCATCCATCTAATCTAACCTTTTGTTCATCTAATGGTTCATTATTCCAGTAAGGAAATAAAAAATACTCCCATTTTTTGTCTGGAGTTCCATGTACAAATAAAAACTCATTTTCATTAAAATAGAGAACCTTTTTTGTTCTCAATCTTTTAAGAAATCGAAACTGTTCCTCGTTACCTTCCTTCAGTAAAACGTTTCGAGTCCACTTCAGCGATCGTACTGCTGTTTTATTAAACCATTTTATTCGTTTTTCAAAGTTGACGGCAGTGATTGCAGAATCGTGGTTTCCTTGGATTACAATATCGCATCGATTTTTAACTTTATTAATACATTCTATCGGATTCGCATAATACCCCACAATGTCTCCCAAGCATACAACGTGATCCATTGTTCCACGTTTTCGAAGATCTTTAAAAACAGAGTTTAACGCTTCTAAATTACCATGAATATCAGAAATTATAGCGATTTTCAATTTAAAGAACCTAGATAATCAAAATCTAGTTTAACTACTACGGTTACGCAGTGATTGAACTAATTCCTCTTTTTGAGATTCAAGCGTGGTTATCTTTTCCTCTTGTTCTTTAAGTTTTTCTGAAAGTTGTTTCTTATCTAAGGCTAAAAGATCAACTTCTCGTTGTAACGATACAACGCGATTTTCGGATGTCTGTCTCTGGGATTCAAATTCGGTTTTCTGATCACCTAGCTTTTTCTGAAGTTCAGAAAGTTGATTCCCCAGATCATCATATTTTCTTTGAATCTCGTCAACTTGTTGTTTGAAAGTGGCTCTTTCTGTGATAAGCTTATCCAGTTGATTAATTAAAGGTTCTACCTTTTTAAAAGCCTCTTGTACATTGGTTTTTATTGCATTAAGTTCTGAGTTCATATCATCGAATGTATTTGACATTTCTACCACTTTCAGTCTAAAATAAATTAAATTATTTGATACTGATTTTCAGTACTTTTCAGTTTTTCCTTTCATCTAGAATAGGATAGAAGTAGCGTTTTGAGAATAGTTATGATTAGTGAAAGTGATAACTCATAAGTATTCAAGACTCATTTTGATATATTTTACAGTGGTACAAATGGTTGTTCAATGTTCCATTGATATTGAGCTAACAATTTTAACCTCTTATGACGACGAATCTATTGCTCGAATCGGATGTAATACCTGATTCATAATCGTATTAGAGTGGTTTATTCCATATAAAATGGATTAGAATATAATTAATCTACACGAAAAGTAGTGAAGATGTGAAATTTGTGAAATTAATAAGCTTTAAAGCTCCTAAATCATTTCTAGAAGATTTAGATGAATTAGTTAGAGGGGGAGTTTATAGCTCCCGATCTGAGGCAATACGTACAGCCATTCGTGACCTTCTTAAGCACGAACTCGAATGGAAAGATGGAAAACCACCCTCATCTTTAAAATCCGATGAATAATCCGACATTAGGTGAAACTATGACAACTACACAAGCTGATACAGAATCTCCACCAATTCCAGTGAAAAAAAGAAAATTAGGTGATAATCTTCGGCAAGCAAAATTTAATTTGACAGCCGTTCGTGCGGATTTGAAATACCTCAGACGAGTTGTCTATCGAGAAATCAAATATTTCATCCCAATGACTGATTTAATCATTCTTCTCTCAATAGTACTTATCATCGTAGTCGTATTGGTTCTCATTCTTCTTTTCGTTTGGCCTATAATACTGCTTATTATCGATAGCTCTACAGATGTACCTAAATATCAGAAATGGATGATTGAATCTTTAACTAGTCCAGAGGTTATTCGTTGGGCTGCCTCAATAATCGGGATTGTAACGATATTAATAAGGATGATGATAAAATCTCCGATAAACAAATACCGTGGTAAGGTCAATGCTCGTAAAGATGTTACCTATATATTTGGTAGTTCGAAGCCCGCCGAACAGTTTCTCTTTGAGATGGTCCACAGATATGGATATGAAGAACGTGTCTCGTTAATTGCCGATTCCGACTTGTTATGGATCAGGAAATTAAAAGCATTTATCGATGTTTATGTTGTAGAAGACATGAAGGAATTCGAAAAACCAAATTTATACGAAATTCTTGGTTTTAAGAATGCCACACGTATAATGATACTGACAGAAAGTATTGAATTAAATCAAAATATACTAACGAACATTCGACAAGTCAGACCAGATGTTGAGATAATATTATTATCTCAATATGCGCCAAATTTTGTATTTAGTGACTTAGTAAAAGATGAAAGCTTATTCTTGATTGAAGATCTAGATGTTACTGTACAGGGCCTCGTATTATCTTTGAGTCTAAATTTTGACTTTCCTCAAACTGCTGAAATAGATATACCTAGAACTTACATTGGGAAAACTGGAGACACTATGAGTTTTGATATTCCAAAAATGGAAGTTATACTGATTCGTAGAGGAGATGAACTACTTTCCTCAAACGAAATAATGCTCTCTGGTGATAGAATTATTGTGTATTACTATAGTAATTTCGATATGAAACGTACAAATCGAATCGTAACAGAACTACCTTACAAAAAGAAGAAAGGAAAAAAGAAAAAAGTTGACGCTGTGAAAGAAGCTGAAGTAATTAGAATTCAAGATGGCTTTAAGGAAGATAACCAGTTAATAGAAAACGAATCAGATCAAAAGCAGATTTTTGGCCAGGAGGAATCATAATGGGTTTTTTCAAGAAAAGGAGAGTCCGTAAATTTGCTGAGAAAGCTATTGAACAACAAAGTGATTTTTATGTCTTTGGAAGTAATGATTTCACTGAAGCCTTTATCGATCAATTAATTCAGCTTGGTGCCGAAAATAAAGTTTCATTAATATCTGATATCAAATTAAACTGGATAGAAGAAGTGAAAACGCGTATAAACGTACTTTACGAAGAGACAAAAGTAGAATACTCGAAAAGAAATCTCTACGAAACTCTTGGTTTTCATAATGCTAAAAAAGTCATCATTCTACACGAAGATCCTGAGATTATCCAAAATATAATGTCTTATGTTACAGGAAGTGAGTTTCAAGTCATACTATTGGCTCAATTTGCTCCACCATTCGTTAAATACTTATCGGGTCAAAAACCTGGACAAATCGTCATTGTAAACAACATCTTTCAAATAATTGATGAATTGTATGCAAGAATGGACTTACCATTGAGTAGACCTCCAGTTATAGCCATCCCAGTCCCTCCAAAGTTGGTCAACTCATCACTACTAGATGTGAAAATTCCCAAAGTTCTTATCCTTAGAATTTTAAGGGAAGATTACAAGAAGAAACTTTTACCAATTGAAATCTCCCCTAAAAATACAGATAAACTCCTACTTTATTTGGAGGATTCTCAGGAATCATTGAAAAATCTAGTTGATTTTTTAGCAAAAAATTAGGAATTAGGACTTAGAAGTAGCCTGATATATTATTAGTTGTTCTCCTTCTATTTTTTTCCTTTCAATTTCAATGATATCTAATTCTGTATGATTTTTTAGCTTAGAATTTTCATTCAAGGACGATGATAGAAAAAATGCATATTTAAACTGATATCTAGTGAGGTCACTAAGAAAATCTAGGATGGTACTAATTCCACCTGGACCGCCAGCCCAAGAACGTACGATTGGGGGATATCGCCTTTCATACTCTTCCTGAGAAGTTCTTACATATGGTGGATTAAAGTAAATAATGTCAGGAGAAAATTGTTGTGGATTAAAACAGTTAAGATATTGTGTACAGCATATATAGTATTCATTTGCAGGAATCCATTCTTGAATATTTTTCATACTTAATGAAACGGCTATCGGGGATATATCTGTTCCAAAATATTGATAATAAGAAAACTTAAGGCTTAA